>JAJRTU010000181.1 GCA_024278135.1 Gammaproteobacteria bacterium | reverse complement strand
AAGGGGCAACATCACAGCATGTTTGTCGAGCCGGATTACAGGACCAGTGCCGAGTACCGGGAGTTCTGGGACAGTTTAAACCGGGGCAACTATGATGCCAGGGAATACAAACGTATCGGTAATGGTGGCAAAGAGATCTGGCTGCAGGCCTCGTACAATCCCATCATGGATTTGAACGGCAAACCGTTCAAAGTGGTTAAATACGCGGCGGATATCACCGAGCAGAAACTTCTGGACTTACAAACACAGGAAACACTTGCTGAAGTATCCAGGGTGATGCGCGCACTGGCGAAAGGTGATTTAACCCGGATAATCACTGCTGATTTCAAAGGGAAATTTGTAGATTTGAAAAATGATGTTAACAGCGCCATAAATCGGCTTTCGGAGATAATGGGCAGTGTAAGATCCACGTCGGATTCGCTGGTGAGCGCTTCATCACAGGTCAGCAGTACTGCCCAGAACCTGAGTCAGGCCTCCAGTGAGCAGGCCGCCAGTGTCGAAGAAACGTCTGCGTCCATTGAGCAGATGAGTGCGTCCATTAACCAGAACAGTGAAAATGCACAGGTGACTGATGGCATTGCCACCGACTCGGCCAAGTCTGCAGAGGAAGGCGGTTCTGCCGTCGCTCAAACTGTTTCGGCAATGAAACAGATCGCCGAGAAAATCAATATTATCGAAGATATTGCCTACCAGACCAATATGCTGGCCTTGAATGCGGCGATTGAGGCAGCTCGTGCCGGTGAACACGGCAAGGGATTTGCCGTGGTCGCTACCGAGGTACGCAAGCTGGCTGAACGAAGTTCTACTGCCGCCACCGAGATCAGCGAACTTTCCGGCAGCAGTGTTACGGTAGCAGAACAAGCGGGTGAGTTACTGGAGAAGATGTTACCCGGGATCAACAAGACAGCTGATCTGGTACAGGAGATCACGGCTGCTTCTGAGGAACAGTCCACGGGTGCAGGACAAATTAGTGATGCCATGTCACAACTGGACAAGGTAACCCAGCAAAATGCCGCCTCTTCCGAGGAGCTTGCCGCCACTGCCCAGGAGATGCGTGGTCGTGCTAAAAACCTGCAGGACATGATCAGCTTCTTTACTCTGAGTAAGGCAGTGAATGACAGTGGCGTTGCTGTTGAGAACAGTGTTGTTGAACACTCTGCAGCGCATGCAGAAGTCCTGGCTTTCCCGGAACAGGCTGAGTCGACTGAAGCAGTTATTGCCGAAGAAACAGCGGAACATCATGAAGAAGCCAATTTCAAACGTTTCTAATCGGGATCATTACAGAGCGTATATTGATTAACTATGGCAGCGTAACGGAATAGTCAATTGGACAGGGACAAAATTCCGTTACGACAAAAGCAGGAGAACATGACAATGACAGACGTAGCGTTAACAGTGGATACAGAATTTGAAACGCAGGATAGCAATCAATTCCTGACCTTCATGCTGTCCGGGGAAACCTACGGGATCAACATCCTGGATATTAAGGAAATTATAGAATACGGTAATCTGACTCCAGTACCCATGATGCCGGATTTTATTGCCGGCGTGATCAATTTGCGCGGCAGCGTTGTACCGGTAGTCAACCTGAAGCGGCGCTTTGGGGATGATGCAAGCGAGATCGGTAAGCGCACCAGTATTGTGGTGATAGAAGTCGATGGCGATGATGGCAATACAAGCGAAATCGGTATTATTGTAGACATAGTAAATGAGGTGATAGAACTGGCTGAATCCAGTATTGAACCGGCACCAGGTTTTGGCACTCGTTTAAGAGCTGACTTTATCAAAGGTATGGGCAAGGTTGGAGAACAATTCCTGATATTACTGGATGTTGATCACGTGCTTTCCATAAAAGAACTGGCCGTTGTGCAACAAACAAAAGATAGAATTCCTGTAGAGGCGGAAAATTAAGATTATTTTTTTGTTCCGGATGAAGTCGGCAAACGGTTATTTGGATACATGGAGAATTTAACAGCGTGGATTATACAATTACGGATCGGGAATTTTCAAAATACAGCACCTTTATGCAGGATAAAGTCGGTATCTGTCTGGGTGACAGCAAGAAAACATTATTGATTGCCCGTTTATCCAAACGCTTACGTCATTACCAGATCGATTCCTTTGGTCGTTATTTCGACATGGTATCGGGCAAGTCTCACCCTGGCGAAGAGCAGACGATGATTGATTTGCTCACGACAAATGAGACTTATTTCTTCCGTGAAAGCCATCATTTTGATCACTTGAAGAATGAAATTTTATCAAATCATAAATGCGGGAAGAATTTCCGTGTCTGGAGTGCAGCAAGTTCCACGGGTGAAGAGGCCTATAGTATTGCCATGCTTCTTGCTGATCATTTTGGTTTAAATGGCTGGGAGATTGTTGGGTCAGATGTCAGCAGCCGGGTATTGAGTACCGCCAAACGCGGTAAATATATTATGGAAAGGATCGACGGTATCCCTCAACGCTATTTAAAAAAATACTGCATGAAAGGGTTCGGACCGGAAGAAGGCAGCCTGCTTATAGATAAATCTCTACGGAATAATGTCAGTTTCACTCAGGTCAATCTAAATAGAAGCTTGCCTGATCTGGGATTATTTGACGTAGTATTTCTACGTAATATTTTGATTTATTTTGAACCGAAAACCAAACGCCAGATAGTCAAGCGAGTTCTTGCGCTGTTAAAACCGGGTGGGGTACTGTTTATAGGACACTCTGAAACATTGAAAGGGATTGACGACACCATACATCTGGTCGCGGCAACGACCTATAAAAAACATGAGTAATGATGAGTATGGATCCCAGCCTTAAACAAAATGAAATATTTCTACATCCGGGAGAGTTTTATTTTGGTGACAACAAAAAAAGCATTGGTACGATACTGGGTTCCTGTATAGCTATCTGTATCTGGCATCCACGCCTGCATATAGGGGGCATGTGCCATTTTGTCTTGCCCGACAGGAGAGTGCCGTTCAACTCAGATCAAATAGGTCGTTACGCCGGTGGCTGCATGCAATTATTTCTGGCACACACAAAATCCAGAGGAACAGGGATAAAGGAGTACGTTGCAAAAATATTTGGCGGTGCAAATATGGTGGCAGAACTGGTTAAGAATAATGGCAACTCTGTAGGTGAACGTAATGCACAGGCGGCCATGCAATTATTGATAGAACAGGGTGTTGATATCAATGTTGCCGATGTAGGTGAAAGTGGTTATCGTCGTATCACCTTTAATCTGTCCAACGGTGATGTTTGGGTGAAACAGCATGCCAAAAACCTGCATATCAAAGAAAAGCCGGCACTGGTAGAAGGCATAACAATATGAGCAAGATTAAGGTGCTGATTGTCGATGATTCGGCGACTGTTCGAAAGGTGATCGGAAGTATACTTGAAAATGTGGTGGATATGGAGGTCACTGGTGCAGTCGAAAACCCGGTATTTGCCATGCGTCGAATGGAAGTTGACTGGCCTGACGTCATTGTATTGGATATATAGATGCCACAAATGGATGGCATTACGTTCCTGAAAAAATTAATGTCAGAACGACCCACTCCCGTAGTAATGTGTTCAACACTGACCGAAAAAGGTTCGGCAACGGCAATGAAGGCGCTGGCTCTTGGTGCACTGGAAGTCGTACACAAGCCTAAAGCGGGTGTAAAAAATCATCTTGAGGATGCCTCCGGGGATCTGATTCACGCGATCCGATCCGCCTCCAGAGCAAACATGAAAGCTGTTAGAAGGATACCGCTGGAAAGCAAAGCAAAATTGACTGCAGATGTCATTATCCCTGCCGGGAAAGGTCCCGTTTCGCAAAGCACATCAGACAAAGTAGTGGCAATAGGGACCTCCACTGGAGGTACACAGGCTCTTGAAACTGTATTAACCCAATTACCGCGAGCTGCACCTGGTATTGTTGTCGTGCAACACATGCCGGAAAACTTTACTCGTGCGTTTGCAGAGCGCCTGAACAGTATCTGCCGGATTAAAGTCAAAGAAGCAACAGAAAATGATCGTATTCTTCCCGGGCAGGTACTGATTGCTCCGGGTGGGCGACACATGTTAGTAAACGGCCGTGGTTCTCATGCTCGTGTCAGCATCAAGGACGGTCCGCCGGTAAGTCGCCATCGACCTTCAGTCGACGTTTTATTCCGTTCCACTGCTAAATCGGTCGGTCGAAATGCACTGGGAATCATTATGACCGGTATGGGTGATGATGGTGCATCTGGCCTGATGGAGATGCATGATACCGGTGCACGCACATTGGGACAAAATGAAGCCACTTGTGTTGTTTATGGTATGCCTGCCGTTGCGATGAAACGCGGTGCGGTTGACAGGGAAGTCGCCCTGGACAATATTCCCGGAGAGATTATGGGGTTTGGCAACGCATAAAACAGGACAGTCTGTCTAGCACATGAGGTAGATCGAAAGTCCTTAAACGGAACAGGCAAATAAAGCCGACATATATGCTCAGAAGAGCATACGATTAATCAAGAAACCCCGGCACAGGGGTATGAGACTTTAGTAAGTGAAATCAGATGAATGTTCTCCGTCTGGATTGAAAGTACCCATGTATCCGGCCAGGAGGCTCTTATTCCGGATAGAACTGAGTTTTCATTCGATTGACAAAATCGATCAGATTGTCAAACGAGCGTGCCAATTCAATAATCTCACACTTTATATCAGGCACTGTCAATTGGGCCAGAAAGGCGAAAGCACTGACATCCAGACTGGTGGGTTTGTTGATCAGGAAATAGTTTTTTGTGCCGAGAAAATCGGACAGCGCCCTGAAGTCTTTGCGCGCTATATCGAGTATCTCATGTTCGCTGTGTCGTCCGAGCCCTTGCATGTACAGTGATTTCCTGACTCTTTTTTGCGCAATGGCAGGAACGAACAGTTTTAACGGCAATGGCATCTGACCAAAAAATGCTTCTTTTATTTGCGGCCATGCCGAACCAATCCAGCGGGAATGTACCATGCACCAGTAGAGGTTTTCGTCGAGCATTTTCGTAAAGGCATGGGCGATGGCCTGTTGTTCGGCATTCAGATCCCTGTCGAGCGTGTCGCCGTATTGTTTCTTCAAATAATCCAGGATGAAAGCCGAGTCAGCAATTACTTTGCCCTTGTCTTCAATATAGGGCAGCTTGTGTTTGGGAGATTTGCCAATAAATTTTGCACCGGACTTTGTTTCAAACTCGATACCGGCGGCGCGCAGATAACAATCCACCTTCAGACAGAAGGGGCTGGGGTCGGCCAGACCCTGAAAGGGGCCAAAGTGATAAAGTGTGATCATGGTGACTGCGCTCCTGTTCTGAAGTGTGTCTGGTGGAAATGCTGCTTACATAAGTGTGTGCAAGCATACTATCCTGTTTTTGCCCTCTCCACAGGAGGGCCTGCCCCGGTTAACCGCATACCCGGGGCAGGCTCCGCAGGAAAGGCATCCTGCGCAGCTTGCTGCGAAGAGAATACCCCCCCGAAGAAATCAAAACAGGCCGGTGATATTCCCATTCTCATCGACATCAATGTTTTCCGCTGCCGGTACTTTCGGCAAGCCCGGCATGGTCATCATGTTGCCGGCAATGGCGACAATGAAACCGGCCCCATTGGACAGGCGGACTTCGCTGATTTCAATCGTATGGCCGCTGGGAGCACCTCTGACCGTGGCGTCGGATGAAAATGACATCTGTGTTTTCGCCATACAAACGGGGAAGTCGCCGTATTGCGCATTCAGTTTTTCAATTTCAGCCCGGACTTTGGGGCTGGCGGTGACCTGGCCTGCACCGTAAATTTTAGTCGCGATGGTCTCAATTTTCTCCCACAGTGAGGCCTCGTCCTCGTAAACAAAGGTGTGTTGGCCGGGCTTGTTATCGACAATATCCGCGACCGTGCGGGCCAGCTCTTCTGCACCTGCACCGCCATCAGCCCAATGTCTGGCGACGACGGCGGTACCGCCGAGAGCGGCGACCTTGTCTTTCAGAAGCTGGATTTCAGCGTCGGTATCGGCGGTGAAATGGTTGAGACAAACAACACAGGGCAGGCCGTAATGTTGCTGGATATTGTTAAGATGTTTTTCCAGATTCACCATGCCTTTTTCCAGTGCCGGCAGGTTCTCCGTTGTCAACGCATCCTTGTTGACGCCGCCGTGATATTTCAGCGCGCGGATGGTGGCGACCAGCACGACGGCCGCAGGTTTCAGGCCGGCTTTGCGACATTTGATGTCGATAAACTTCTCAGCACCGAGATCTGCCCCGAAACCGGCCTCAGTGATGACGTAGTCCGCCAGTTTCAATGCGGTCTGGGTGGCGGAAACACTGTTGCAGCCATGGGCGATATTGGCGAAGGGGCCGCCGTGGATCAGAGCCAGATTGTTCTCCAGTGTCTGTACCAGGTTGGGTTTGATCGCATCTTTCAGCAGGGCGGCCATGGCGCCATGGGCCTTCAATTCTCTGGCATGGACCGGTTGACGATCACCGCGGGTATAGCCGATGACGATATTGCCCAGCCGTTCCCGCAGATCGGCCAGCGAGGTGGCAAGACAGAAAATCGCCATTACTTCAGAAGCAACAGTGATGTCATAGCCGTCCTCACGCGGAAAGCCGTTGGCGGTGCCGCCCAGTGAAATAACAACCTTGCGCAGGGCCCGGTCGTTCATGTCCACGACGCGTTTCCAGGCCAGCAGCCGGGGGTCGAGATTAAGAGCGTTACCGTGGTTGATGTGGTTGTCGATCATGGCTGACAGCAGATTATGGGCCGCGCCGATGGCGTGGAAATCCCCGGTAAAATGCAGATTAATATCTTCCATCGGCACCACCTGGGCATAACCGCCGCCCGCGGCCCCGCCCTTGACGCCGAAGCAGGGCCCCAGAGAGGGTTCACGCAAACAGATGATGGTCTTCTTGCCCAGGCGATTCATGGCGTCGCCAAGGCCGACTGTGGTCGTGGTTTTCCCTTCGCCGGCCGGGGTCGGGCTGATGGCCGTGGTCAGAATAAGCTTGCCGTCAGCCTGATCGCTGAGACTGTCAATGTAGTCCAGTGAGAGCTTTGCCTTGTAATGGCCATAGGGTTCAAGATGTTCACTGGCGATGCCATATTGTTCCTGGGCCAGTTCGACAATGCGTTTCTTTTTCGCTTGTTGTGCGATTTCGATATCGGACATAATAAAAGTTCCTCGATGTATTGGAGTTGGTTGGACTTAAGAGCTCTGTGCAGAAGCAGAACAATCCCAGGTCCAACAAACCCTCAGCCCTGTTACAGGCTTTATTATGAAATACAGGATGTTAGGAAGTGTTCCTGAATTTTTCTTGTTATAGTTCAGGCGTAACGGCTTCACCGTCTGCAAGGTATTTTAACGTGATGTCCTGACTTTCACTATCTCTGAATAGAAATATTAATTT
>JAJRTU010000180.1 GCA_024278135.1 Gammaproteobacteria bacterium | reverse complement strand
GCAACTTTGACACAGAGTGGGGAATTTCTTCAGGTAATGGGGGGCCTGTTGGAGGGAAATAGACTATGATGAATGTGACAATAGCGGCTATAGCAGCAATGCCGCCAATGACTTGGAAGAGCAATGTAGTCCTCTCTTTCCGGATTGCTTTGTTGAGTTCATCTCTATTAGAATTGAGTTTTTCTACATTACCAGCAAGCAATTGTAGGTGCTTACGTCCGTCTTTGTAGAACTCTCCTCTGGTTTTGCTTTCGTTGTTATTGCGGATAAAATCTCTTGCTTGTTTTATCCTTTGCTGTATGTCAGCATAATCAGGAATTACAGGAGTGATCTGTACCTTACGGTAATCTTCCTTGAATTTTTTAAATTCAAGAAGATGGTAAGCTATTGCTGACTCATAAGCATCGTATGCAGCTCGCTTACAATGCTTAACAGAATCTTCAAGTTCTTCTTTGTTATCCGTGTCACTTAAATAGCGGACAAGATGATTTCCACAGTATCTAAGTTGGTTTACTGCAGGGACAACCAGTTCACTTCCGAAATCTTCGATTTCTTTTATCGCAATTTCAGCTTCGTTGAACAGCTTTGCAATGTGAGCTAACTGTTCTTGGTCATCATCAAATTCACTATTCACTTTTCTGCGGCAAATATTGCTTTTTTGCGGGCACGCAGATCATCCTTGGTAAGGAATCTGCCGAGTTGAATGGAGACATTTCCCCGTGATGTCATGCTTGCAGCTTTTCGACGTAACATCCTCTTTTCCTCCTTTCCGTGACGAGGCACAGAAGGCGGCAGAAGCGACTTCAACGATTCAAAAAACATACTTTTCTCTCTTGTCTCTTGAGTGAGGTGAAATAAATGAATGGTGGCTCATTAAATGATCGGGTAATTTTAACAAAAAGAACCAGTTTGTCAAGAATTATATATCCAATGTAATTCTATATTGGGCATATTGTATTTTTTTTGTCAAGAAGTTTCGATAACTACATGAAGAAAGCTGTCTTATTTGGTAACTGTTTGTGTTTTGAAAGTTTTTCAATATTTAGCACCGAACAGTGAAATAGGCAGAATGAGCCAATATTGTGTTAGGCGTATTCTGCCTATTACCTGCTTTACTTTTAATGATTTCCTTACTGTACAAAAATCACATTCCATTTGTCCTATATCATATGCCTGTCCCCAAAACAAGCAGGAATGATGGCGGTTAGAGCGCTCCGGGACAGCTGTACCCGGCACCAGGTTAAGGTAAGTCCTCACAGGGTTTATTGCTGAGCCGCTTGGCGAATCCACGTCAGGTTGGGCTCCTGTTCTTTGAAATAACAGGTAAAAGCGTCCACCAGGGTGTTGAAGGTAGATCTGCCCTGCAGGCGGCATGTTTGCCTGAGTGACAGTATTCGTTCCACCCAGCGGCAGCCTTTTTCACTGTTGGTCCCCTGGCTGCGCTTGCGCCAGAGCACCGCGAAGCGGATTATCCGCTCGGCGAAGTTGTTGGTCGGCTCCACACCTTCTTCGAGCAGAAAGGTGAACAGCGAGTCCATATGCTCCTCGATGCTGCGGACAAACGTCCCCGCCTCGCTCTTGCTGTCACGATAGAGCGCAATCAACCGGCAAAGCCTGGCATAAAATGTTCGCCACTCGGCCATGGCAGGAGGATCTTTGCCCCAACTGCATAAAAGTTTCAACTCCTTGTGCGCCCAGGTGCCGCAGCGGCTAAGTTCCGGGTCGGCCCGTTCGGCCAGGCCTTTGGCCCGGCGAATCAGATGGGCCAGGCAATTTTGTCTTAAGTTCGCCCATTTTTGATAAACCGCGTAGTTGTCGCTGACCAGGATGCCGGCCCAGGCACCGATCAGGCTTTCAAAGGCCTCCCTGGAGCGGTTGGGGTGAATCATGAAAAAGGCTACCGCCGTGTTGGCCATCACCCATAACCAGTTGAGTTTGCCGCCGTCATGCCATGGCGTTTCGTCAAGGTGGTTTATCTTTGCCGCCCGCGCGGCCTGCTTTATCGCTTCATAGTGCGGTTCGATAGCCCTGGATGCCCGGTCAATCACTTTCTGGATCGCTCCCTGGCTGATCGGCACCCCGAGCACGGAGGCCAGAAAGGTCTGTATTGTTTCCCTGCTGTTGCCATCAATGCCGCCGATTTCGGCAATGAGGGCTGAAAGCCTGGGGCCGTACCCGGTCTGATATTCTTTGGGGACATATCCCTTGACGATCTTGCCGCAGTCCCGACAACGGCCCTTGTAGAGCACATAATGTGCAACCTGCATGACGATTTCGGGCAGTTCGATATGCTGGTTGGTATAGTATGGCTGCTGATCGTTGATTTCGGTGCAGCCGCATGAGCAACGCTTCGGAAGGATCGGCTTGATCTCTGTCGGCTCCAGAAGCTCTTGACGATACCCCTGACGGGATTTGCGCTTCTTCTTCTTCTTTTTCTTCTCCGGCTTCTTTTTATAAGGAGAGTCGGAGGAAGGCGGCTTGTTGGAGTTGGAAGAATCCTGGTTGAGCCTGGCTTCGAGTTTTTCGATCCGCTCGATCAGATGGAGGATCAGCCTGATGACGCTCGGTGGGGTCTTTTGCCAATCCTCCAGCGGGATTTCCAGCCCTTCCGGCAAAAGAGACTTGTCAACCATGCAGTGCCTCCCGGAAATTTCTGACCAGGGGGTAGAGATAAACAGCCTTTACCGGCTTGGAACGGGCATGACGGGTGTCATATCTGCCGCGGCCGCGGGTCAAGCCGACATATTGCCAGTTAGCCGCCTTGTAACAGGTGCCTTCAAAGCGGTCTTTTTCGACAAAGGTTTCAAGCAGGCTGACCGGCTGTCGGTAATACTCCTGCCAGTCGCGGGGCAGAGTCCTTATATTGGCGGCCAACAGCTTGGAGGCAAGATGCGTCACTCGCACCCAGGGCAGAATAAGAAAGCGGACATTGTTGACCACCTTGTGAATATTGGCCTCCCGGCCGGGGCCGTCCCAGCCGATAAAGGCATCCCGGCAGGCGACCTTCCATGCAGCCGAGCCCCAGCCCAGGCAGGCGACCGGGCGGCCGTCCAGGCAGGCGATGTACTTGAGATAGGAGCCGACAATCCAGGGGTGGCCCAGATAATGATATCTGTCGACCAGATGATTCCACAATCCTTCGTCAGGGGTGGAGCGAACCATTTTGATTGTCAAAGAACGAAATTCGGACACCTTGCCGCAAAGCAATGAGGAGTCATATGTATATTCCCGGCGGTCAGCTCGCCTGGGATGCCGGAAACTTTCTTTCAGCCGGGGAGGAAGTGCGATCTCACCTTTTTCCTCAAGCTTAAGGAGCAGGACCCGACAGGCGCGCTCCTTCAAAAGTCCATTGGGCTGGCGCCAGTCCCACTGCTTGCAAAGGACCCGCGAAATAGCGGATCGCCCTTTGTCCCAGTGGGCGGCTACTGTGGTGCGGATGGTAGCAAGTGCGGCCTCGTCGATTTGGCGCCCGCGTATTACATATGGTTTCGACACGGTTCTTCTCCTGCGTGATGGTGGAAGTTCCGTACCAAAAATCAGATTATGTCGCCAGCAAAAAATTCATACCCCGTGAGAGCTTACAAAGCATGAGGCTACAATGCGCTGATTATAACAGGAAAGCCTTGCGGGACGCTGTCTCCGCGTAGCGGCTTCGTCCAACAAGGCAAATGCACTCGGACGGCAAAAAGCGCCGCTCGTTCCTCGCTTTGCTTTTTGCCGTCGGTGATTTGCGCCGATAGCGCAGTGGCTCAGCGCCTGCGCCGTTCGCTGTGACAAAAGGACCATATCTTTAAAGTAAAATACCTTGACAGAGTTAACCTGAATGTTAACATTATGCTATGCGTGAAATAGTATTTTATAAAACAGAATCAGGCAAATGCCCTGTAG
>JAJRTU010000179.1 GCA_024278135.1 Gammaproteobacteria bacterium | reverse complement strand
GCAGACTGAGTATGACGTGCTGACTGAAAAACTGACCGGACTTTACCGGGATTTCAACAATGCGTCGATAAGCGCCGACGTCGCCGATGGCAGCACCGTGGAGATTCCATTGGCAAAGATCGTTCGTGCCTATCGACCGAATGAAATGTCACAGATCGAGCGGCTTGGTTTTTACTTCACCAAACTGTGGGAATTCATGAGCGAAGAACCGCGCGAGGCGAATACCGAAGGCGGTATCTTCCCGGCCATCTTTGGCACGGTATTGATGGTGATGCTGATGGCGCTCATCGTCACCCCTTTTGGTGTTATCGCCGCCATCTATCTGCATGAATATGCCAGGCAGGGTCTGCTCACACGTCTGATCCGGATCGCTGTCAACAACCTGGCAGGCGTACCTTCCGTTGTGTATGGCGTATTCGGTCTGGGTTTCTTTGTTTATTTTCTTGGTGGTTCCATCGATGAATTGTTCTACCCGGAAGCCCTGCCCACACCCACCTTTGGCACCCCGGGACTGTTGTGGGCCTCCCTGACGCTGGCCATCCTCACCGTACCCGTTGTTATCGTTGCCACCGAGGAGGGACTCTCGCGGGTCCCCCGTGCCATGCGCGAGGGCAGCCTGGCGCTGGGTGCGACGAAGGCCGAGACGCTGTGGCGAACCGTTATGCCGATGACGGCCTCCGCCATCATGACCGGTATGATACTGGCCATTGCCCGTGCTGCCGGTGAAGTCGCTCCGCTGATGCTGGTGGGCGTGGTAAAGTTGGCGCCGACCCTGCCGCTGGATGGCAATTTTCCCTATCTTCATATGGAAAGAAAATTCATGCACCTGGGCTTTCATATCTACGATGTAGGCTTCCAGAGTCCCAACGTGGAAGCGGCGCGACCGCTGGTATACGCCACCGCCCTGTTGCTGGTGTTGATCATTATCGTATTGAATCTCGCCGCGATTAAAATTCGCAACAATCTGAGAGAGAAATATCGTGCAGCCGAATAATATTGAAACACCGGATAACGCTGTGAAGCGGGAGCCGCCGACACACGCCTTTGACATGAGCAAACTGACGCAACAGGACGCCGGGTTGGTGCTGGATAACGAAAATACCTGTTTGCATGTCAATACACTCAATTTGTTTTACAGCGAGAAACAGGCCTTGAAAGATATTTCCATGGTCATCCCGGAAAAACGAGTGACGGCCTTTATCGGTCCCAGCGGCTGTGGTAAATCCACCTTGTTACGTTGTTTCAACCGGATGAATGATTTGATCAGCACGGTCAATATCTCCGGTTCCATCACACTGCATGGTGAGGATATCTACGACAAATCAGTGAACGTCGCGGAATTGCGCCGTCGTATCGGCATGGTGTTCCAGAAACCGAACCCCTTTCCCAAATCTATTTTCGAAAATGTCGCCTATGGTTTGCGTTTACAGGGTATAACAGGCCGGCGGGTACTGGATGAGGCGGTGGAAAAGTCATTGCGGCTGGCGGCTCTGTGGGATGAAGTGAAAGATCGTCTGGAAGATAATGCCATGGGGCTGTCGGGCGGGCAGCAACAACGCCTGGTCATCGCCCGTGCCATCGCCATCGAACCGGAAGTGTTGTTGCTGGATGAGCCCGCCTCAGCACTGGATCCTATTTCGACGCTGAAAATTGAAGAATTGATCTACGAACTGAAGTCAAACTACACCATCGTCATCGTTACTCATAATATGCAGCAGGCGGCGCGGGTGTCGGATTATACCGCTTACATGTACCTGGGCGAATTGATTGAATTCAACGATACCAATACCATTTTCACCAAACCGACACAGAAAATGACGGAAGACTATATTACTGGTCGCTATGGCTAGATCTGCTCCCGGAGAAATCTTATGAATCAGCACATATCCCGGCAATTCGACAATGAACTCGATAACATCCGCAGCCATGTCCTGGCCATGGGTGGCCTTGTGGAAAAGCAACTGGGCGATGCATTGAAGTCGCTGACCGATTCAGACATCGAACGCGCACAATCGGTGATCACGAACGAACCCAGAGTCAACACCTGCGAAGTGTCCATCGACGAGGAGTGCACACAAATCCTCGCCCGCCGGCAACCCGCCGCCGGCGATCTGCGCCTGATTACCGCAGTTATTAAAACCATTACTGATCTGGAGCGCATCGGTGACGAAGCGGAAAAAGTGGCAAAAATGGCCATCTACCTGACCGAAAAACAGGGCGCGAAATCCTACTACGTCGGCATCAATGCGATGGGGAATTTTGTCCGCGAGATGGTACGCGATGCACTGGACGCCTTTGCCCGTATGGATTCAACTGCGGCAGTAAAGACCGCCGCCAGGGAGCCGGAGTCAGACGAACAATATACCGCCATACTGCGACAACTGATCACTTATATGATGGAAGACCCACGTAGTATCAGCAGCGTCATCGACGCCGTCTGGACGGTACGTTCACTGGAAAGAATAGGCGATCATGCCCGCAATATTTGCGAGTACATTGTTTATTTCGTGGAAGGCAAGGACGTTCGCCATCTCACCATTGAAGAAATGGAGGAGACGATAAAACCGGGGCAATAGTTTGTACAACACTCGATTTGATCGGGTTCAGAACCTCAGACCGCCGATCCATGACCCGGCCGCCAGGCTGAAAACACAAGAACTGTCGGATGGCATTTCAATGCGCCGGAAACCCGCTTGCTATGCGACGGATTGAAGTTTATTTACATAGTCGCGACCGGATGTTGGAGGTGGGAGAGTCTTTCCTTCTTTACTGTAAATGATAATGGCTTCCTCCACAATTTGACAAAGTTCGTCAAATACTTCCTTTTCATTTTGCCCATGACACCCGCCGAATATCAGACCGGGAGCGCTACCAACATAACATTGGTCCTCGTCGGACCATTCGACGATTTTTACATATTTAGCACTATCTTTCATTTTTTCGATTCCTCTATAATAAGTCGGACCGCTCGGATTTGATAATGTTTGGCATCACCACCAGTTTTACCTGAAATTGTAATCGGTTCCAGCGAATTTGGGTGAGTAAAATTACGATGACTGCCTTTCCCTCCCAGATTTTTAAAGCCAGCACGTTCCAGTTCCGCAATCAAATCCCTGATCTTTGGTGGCATTTCTCTCTCCTCCTGTTTTACATTCACATAACGATCTGCATCACCAACGGCCCACCCAATTTTCCCACGTCGACATCACCGCACTTCTTGCTGCCTGGCGAATGCTTTTGTTATGTTTCTATCTCTACAATATCGCTACAATTCCCAGGTTCCAGTTCCAGGTGGTTTTTGTTTATTCGTTGAAAGGTGGTAGAGGTGTATGTATTCCTGTGTCCTTTCTTACTTTGCCGCAACGATATAGGCTATCCAGCCCGCATCGGCTTCGCCTTCAGTGCTTGCTTCAAATACGCCGTTACCGTCGCCGTTTTCGTCTGTCCCTTCCCAGTAGACCTCGGCGTTGAAACCGGCCTCGCTGAGCATCTCCGTGATTTCCGGCAGCGTCCAGATGCGCCAGTCGTAGGTGAAGGCTTTTTCCAGTGCCGAACCGTCTTTGAATCTGAAGTGAATATGGAACAAACCGTCTCCGGTGATGGGATTGTAGTGTGACTGATCCCAGATATAGGTGAAGCCATCATGTTCGGTACTCTCTTCCAGTTCCTGAAAGGACTCGTAGCCCCCGAAACTGTCGAGAAAAAACACACCATCACTCGCCAGGGCATCATAGACGCTGCGGAAATACCGGATCATCAGTCGGCGTTCCTTGAATATCCAGTAGCTGAAGTTCATCGCCAACACCACATCCACCGGCTTGACTGCGGATTTGATTACATCGGCGGTGATCAAATTCACCCGCTGTTGTTGATCAACCGACATTTTCTCTATGTGATGGTGTTTGCCCCATTCCTGCACATCGGCATCGATATCGACACAATAGGCGACATTGCTGCCGCGACGTTTTACCCATTCACAGGACGAGTTGGAAGTACCGCTGAAATCTTCGCGCAGGCTTTTCGCCTTGCGCTTTCGCAACTTCTCGAATATCTCATCCACGAAATCAATTTCTGCCTCAACACATTGCACAGCCTCTTCGTAGAGAAGGTGTTTGTCCACCCGGTCAGCCAGAGAGCGTGCCCTGGTTTTGCGTTTGTTCTTGTTGCCTTTTCCCATACTGCCTTTCTTTTTTTGTTGATTTAATTAAACGCTGCGCATTATACCGATATAATCGGAACTCACTATGAAAAAGGAATAAAGACATGAGTTGGTGGGGCAAACTGTTGGGCGGCACCTTTGGCTTTGTGCTCGGTGGGCCATTGGGTGCATTACTGGGTGCTGCACTTGGCCACAATTTTGACAAGGGCCTGCATGGTCTGGACGACATGGGCGGCTTCCAGCGTGGTAATCAGCAGCGTGTACAAACAGCATTTTTCACCGCATCGTTTTCCGTTATGGGTGCGGTCTGCAAGGCGGATGGCCAGGTCAGCACCGATGAAATCGCCATCGCTAAACAGGTCATGGATCAGATGCAGTTGTCACCCGAACAAAAGAAGGCGGCCATTGCCCTTTTCAATGAGGGCAAGAAGGATGATTTCCCCTTACTGGACGTCCTGCAACAACTGAAAAAAGAAATAGGCTTTCGTTCAAACCTGCAACGCATGTTTCTGGAAATCCAGCTGTATGCTGCCTATGCAGATGGTGTTATACACCCGAAAGAGCTTAAATTGCTGGAAAAAGTCTGCGAGATCCTGCGGTTTCCGCAACAGGAGTTTTCTCAACTGGATGCAGCCATTCGGGCGCAATTCCATCATCAGGGCGGCCAACGGGCGGGGCAGGCGGCAGGGATAAGCCTGCAAGATGCCTACGCTATTTTGAATGTATCCGGCGAGTCCGATGATGCGGAAGTGAAGCGGGCCTATCGTCGTTTACTCAGCCAGCATCACCCTGACAAACTCGTCTCCAGGGGGCTGCCCGAAGAAATGATTAAGATCGCCACTGACCGCACCCACGAAATTCGACAGGCTTATGAGAAAATCAAAAAAGAAAGACATTTTTGATTACCAGGGGAATACCAGCATTCAACAGACTGTCGACGAAATACACAATGTGGTTTCCCGCCATACCAGGCGCTGCAGGCAGCATGGGAGGGTCTGAGAAAATAACGAAATGAGAAGAAAGATTATTTCTATCGGCGGTGGCCGTATCATGATGCCGGCAGGCGGGACCCCGCAAACTTTGTCCATTGATGAGGAAATTGTGCATCTGTGCGGTAAAGCCAGACCACGTCTGTTGTTTATTCCCACGGCCAGTCTTGATGATGCAGAGTACTGTGAAGGGATGGAACGACATTTCGGCCGGGGACTGGGCTGTCGGGTAACTACCTTGTTGCTGTACCGTGATCGGCCGGCAGCAGGGCTGATCAGGAAAAAGATTCGTGACGCTGACATCATCTATGTCGGTGGTGGCAATACACTGAGAATGATGAATCTGTGGCGACAATCAGGGCTGGATAAACTGCTGAACCAGGCCCGTCTGCAGGGGACGGTGTTATGTGGGTCAAGTGCCGGTGCCATCTGCTGGTTTCGCCAGGGTAACAGCGATTCCAGAAAGTTTACCGACAAGGACAATAATACTTTAATCAAGGTGGGCGGACTTGATTATGTCGATGCGCTGATCTGCCCGCACTACGACGTGGAAAGGCATCGCCAGCCGGCCTTGAAGACGATGATGAAACATACCAGGGGCATTGCCATCGCCCTGGAAAATTGTACGGCCATAGAAATAGTCGATATGCATTATCGTATCCTCGCCGCCACGAGAAACAGGAATGCCTGGAAGGTCTATTGGCACAAGGGCCGCTATATCAGGGAAAAACTGGCAAAAAATAATGACTTCCAACCCATAGCGTCACTGCTGACGAAGGATTGACAGGAATTAAGCTCTTGCTATGGGGCTTAAGTTCAGACAATATCCGCTGCTTTTCAGGCAGGAGGAAAATATGCCAGGCTTACTTCCCGATGTAGATCCAGAGGGACTACTCGAATATTCAGTGGTCTATACCGACCGCTCCCTTAACCATATGTCGCAGTTATTCCAGGGAGTAATGAATGATATATCCGCCACGCTGAAACAGGTTTACAGGGCCGGATCGGTGGTCGTGGTGCCCGGTAGCGGTACTTTTGGCATGGAGGCCGTGGCGCGTCAGTTTGCCAACAACAAAAAATGTCTGGTCATTCGAAATGGCTGGTTCAGTTTCCGCTGGAGCCAGATTTTTGATATGGGCGATATCCCCGCCGCAACGACTGTATTGAAAGCCCGTCGAGTCGATGAAGGGAAGTACGCGGCCTTTGCACCGGCAGCCATTGAAGACGTCGTCACCCGCATCAGCTCGGAAAAACCGGATCTCGTTTTCGCTCCCCATGTAGAAACAGCCTCCGGCATACTGCTGCCGGATGACTACGTTCGTGCGGTCGCGGATGCCGTGCACGCGGTGGGGGGCTTGTTTGTCCTCGACTGCATCGCCTCCGGCGCACTCTGGGTCGATATGGAAAAGAGCGGCGTTGACATCCTGATCAGCGCACCGCAGAAAGGCTGGAGCGCTTCGCCCTGCTGCGCGCTGGTGATGCTGAACGCGCCGGCCCGGGAACACCTGGACAACAGCACCAGTTCCAGCTTTGCCTGCGATCTGAAAAAATGGCTGCAAATTATGGAGGCCTATGAAAAGGGCGCGCATGCCTATCACGCCACCATGCCCACCGACGGCCTCCGGCGCTTTCGCGACATCATGAAAGAAACCGAAGCCTATGGTTTACAAAATGCCCGCAATGATCAGCAGATGCTGGGAGCGCGCGTTCGCGCCCTGCTACAGGACAAAGGCCTTAAAAGTATTGCCGCCGAAGGCTTTCAGGCACCGGGCGTGATCGTCAGCTACACCAACGATGTCGATATCCAGAACGGCGGGAAATTCAAGGAGGAAGGATTGCAGATCGCAGCAGGCGTCCCCCTGCAATGTGACGAACCTGACGATTTCCGGACCTTTCGTATTGGACTTTTTGGTCTGGAAAAGCTGAAAAATATCGATACCACTGTTGGCAATCTGGAAACAACGATAAACCGGATCTTCGGATCCTGATAAAATGACGCACGCCCTCATTCTGGGCGTGCGTCATCTGAAACCTGACGGCCTGATGTTATGAGGAATGCAGTTGCTTCAACTGCTCGTTGTCAATGCGCTCGACCGCGTTCGCCAATGCGGTTTCAATACATTTCCTGTTCAGTCTGAAGCGTTGCAGATCTCTGGTATCAGCGGAGCCACAGGATTGACGCGCTGCCAGTTTAAGTCGACCGTAAAGGGTTTTAACGCCTTCTTCCTGTGACAGATTCAGATCTGCAAATGATACTGTGATGGAATTGCTATTCTCATCATTGGTCATGCTCGCAGCCATGCTTGCAGCCGGTATACTGAAAAGCACACACAACAATACGCCAGGTAAATTTTGGCGTCTGAATAGTATGTTCATATCGTTTCTCCTGAGTAAGGGTTAAAATAAAATTGATCTGTTTGCCTCGGTGCAGCCAAGACTAGATCGTATTCGCCGGGAAAATAAAGTGAACTTCGATGAAACGAAAGGTTGTTGCGACAAAGCGAAGCCAAAGGATGAAAATAGTCATGAGCTTCTGATGCAAAGATAAAGAAAAGTGTGATCTGAATTATGACAATACAACATTACGTTGCAGGGCTTTCTTTACTGTTACTGCTGTTACTGGGCGCCTGTACCGACAGGAACATTCGGGATATCCAGGATCTTGTCAGGGCCGAAGACCCTGTGCAACAGGCAGGCAATATACTCAGGCAAAAAGGTCTCGATATCGCGGCCCACCCGGAGACACTGCCCCGGGAACTCGCCAAATTGAAAGTCAAGTTTGACAGGTTCAGAAATCTCATCAACAGCATCTGGGGCAAGGACAACGCTCAGGAAGCGGGGCCGAAAGATTACGTCAAGTACACGGACAAATACTATAACCGTGCCCACATCGACTTTGAAGCCGGCATGGTGACTGTTGAAACCCTCGCCCCCGAAGATCAGCCTGGCCACCTGAAAAAAGCGATTATCACGACCTTGCTGACACCCGATGATCCGGGGGAAGTTGATCTCTATTCCGACGTATCACCGGGAACGGACAAGGCTGTCAAGCCCTTCCTCTATGAACAGGTAGTCGATCATGATGGCAAGGCCATCGCCTGGCAATGGCGCGCCAACCGTTATGCCGAATACCTGATCCGGAATAAACTCAGGAAGGTAAAGATCGGTAAACACGATGGCCTGCAGGTTCAGTTCCCCCTGGTGGCCTCTCATCAACAATTGCGTGCCTACAAGTATGCTTCGCTGGTGCAGAAATACAGCAAAAAATATAATGTAACCGAAAGCCTGATATACGGTGTGATAAAAACGGAAAGCAGCTTCAACCCTTTTGCCGTCAGCCACGCCCCTGCCTATGGCCTGATGCAAATCGTACCGAGTACTGCCGGACAGGATGTTTTCGAGAAAATCAAACAACGCCCGGGGCGACCCAGTCCGAAATATCTCTACGATCCGGAAAACAACATAGACATCGGTACCGCCTATCTGAAGATTTTACAGGAACAATACCTGGTAAAAGTGCGCGATAACAGGGCCCGACGTTACTCGGTCATTTCCGCCTACAACGGCGGTGCGGGGAATGTCCTGAAGACCTTTTCCTCGAACCGCAATAAAGCCATTGAAAAGATAAATCGTCTCTCATCCGACCAGGTGTATGAGCAGCTCACCAGCAGGCACCCCAGTCAGGAATCTCGACGCTATCTGCACAAGGTCACGCAGGCACAGAAAGAATTCTGGAGTAATAATGGCTTTAACAAAGGCCAGTAGAAATAGAAATTGTCGGTGTCAGGTCAGGAATGCCGGCATTCTCCGGAAACCCGCTGTCGAATGCAGAATTACAGCTGTACCTGATGAATAAATTTGTTCAGCAGAGTTTTGCCTGTAGGAGTGGATTTGGCAAGCCAGTCTATATAGATATCTATCTTGTCTTCTTCGCTTAATTGCCAGTTGGCACTTGAATTACGCATTGTTGTCGTCAGATGGTGCAGACTGATGCTGGCGCTGGCCGAGAGGTTAAGGCTTTGAGTGAACCCGCAGATCGGGATCTTGACGTACTCGTCCGCCAGGTCGTGAGCTGTTTTCGTCAAGCCCGGTTCCTCTGATCCGAAGCACAGCGCCAGCTTTTGATCCACCGCCAGCTTGCTCAATTCGATACTGTCCTCTCGCAGGGTCATGGCGACAATCTGATAGCCTCTGCTTTTGAGATGCTGCAGACAGGCCGTGGTATTGTCCTGTCCGGCCTGCCTGTGCCGATGTACTTCGATCCATTTGGATGCCCCTTGCACCACAGTCGGGTTCAAATGATATTCGTACTTGTTTTCAACGATATGCAACTCCTGTAAGCCAAGGCACTCGGCCGTGCGTATAACGGCACTGGCGTTTTGTGCCTGGTAGATATCCTCCAGTACAACGGTGATATAACGGCTGCGTTGCGCAAGCACCTGCTCCAGCAGGCCCTGACGCTGTGCATTGATAACGCTCGAAAGATCAGCAACAAGCTTCTGCTTTTGCTCAGCATCCATGCCCTTTATTTTGTGTGGAGAATTAATCGTCTAACCTTTTACGTTCATTATCTTCCCAGAACTCGCCTTCAACAATGACATGTCCCTGTCGGCCTTGTTGTGCCTGCGCTTTCAGCATCTTCGCCAGCATGCCCCTGGCCACATAGTGTCGAAACTGAGGCAACAGACAAATAAATCCGATGATATCGGTGAAAAACCCCGGAGTAAGCAGAAGTACACCGGAAAACAATAAAATCAGGCCGCCGATGACATCAGTTGCAGGCATCTCTCCCTGTTGCAGCTTTTTCTGTACGCGGGCCAGCGTTTCCAGACCCTGGTGTCGCAACAAGCCCGCTCCCAATGCCGCCGTAAACAGGCACAGCGTGATGGTCGGCACTGCACCAAGATAACTGCCCACCTGGATCAGCAGATAAAGCTCCAGCAATGGCACGGTAATGAACAGAATGAACAGTAGTCGAAACACGATTATGAATTTTTTCGCATGAAAAATGGCTTATTGCTCAATGTATTGGCAAAATACCAGTTTTCAAGCCCAAAGGTGGGTTTATTTAGGACAATAATGGCAAAGAATCCAAACCATCTGCTGGTAATGACCTCCTGTAAAGGTTCCATTACTGCAAAAAAAATAGCCAAAGAAGTGGTTGCACAAAAATTGGGGTCAAGCGCCCGGATCATCAGCGACGTGAATTCTTTTTTCCGCTGGGTCGGCAAGGTCGAAAATGCCGAAGAACAGTTGCTGTTGATCAACACGACCGACGACAATTACGATGAGCTGGAAAAATGTATCAACCGGCTCCACCCCCATGAACTTCCAGAGATAATTGCAGTCCCTATCACTATCGGTCTGACTGACCAGCCCGGCTAAATAGAGGATTGCACCCAACTCAGCTCATGTTGTTTCGCCTGCTCATTATCGCCACCCTGCTGTCGGGGGCACAGCCTGCCGTTGCCCAGTCATTTACAGAACGTCTGGGTAATGTCTTCGGCGGCAACTCGGCCATTGAAGAAATTCTCGACCCGGATACTGCTTTTATTTTTGCAGCGGATGTGGGCGACTCGAAAACCATTAACCTGCAATGGCAGGTCGCCGAAGGTTATTATCTCTATCGGGATAAATTCAAATTCAGTATCAGTGAAGGGCCTGCACAGATAGATCAAAGCGGAGTCGATATTCCGACGGGCAAGTTAAAGGAAGATCCGGCATTTGGTAAAGTTAATATTAATATTGGTGATTTTTCCATCGATTTACCGGTGGAAAGGATGGATACGGCATCATCGCCGGTAACGCTGGAAGTCCGTTATCAGGGCTGCAAGGACCAGTCCATCTGTTATCCGCCCATCACCAAACATGTGTCCCTGTTACTGCCATCATTTATCCCCTCTGCACAGGCGGCCGGCCCGGACAACGGCAAGCCGATGGCGGATGCTGCAGATCTTTCCGAGCAGGACACCATTACCCGGCGACTGCAAGATGGCAATTTTCTGTTAAACATCCTGGCCTTTTTCGGTTTTGGTTTATTGTTATCACTGACCCCCTGTGTCTTTCCCATGATACCGATATTGTCCGGCATCATCGTCGGTCAGGGGGCGCAGATCACTACAGCCAGGGCCTTTAGTCTGTCCCTGTTTTATGTGCTGGCCATGGCCTTAAGCTATGCGGTGCTGGGTGTCATCGCCGGCTCCTTCCATTTTAATCTGCAAGCGGCTTTCCAGAATGTCTGGGCTATCAGCCTCTTTAGTGCCGTATTCGTGATGCTGGCCCTGTCCATGTTCGGTTTTTACGAATTACAGTTGCCGGCCGCATTACAAAGCCGCCTGACGGCGGCCGGCTGCGGTCAGAAGGGTGGCACGATGCAGGGCGCCGCCATCATGGGCGCACTGTCCGCGATTATAGTCGGTCCCTGTGTGGCACCACCGCTGGCCGGCGCTTTGTTATACATCAGCCAAAGCGGCAACGCCCTGTTTGGCGGGCTGGCGCTTTTCGCCATGGGACTGGGCTTTGGTGTACCCCTGCTGATTATTGGCAGTTCGGCAGGCAACTTGCTGCCCAGGGCCGGGGCCTGGATGGATATGATTAAACGCGTATTCGGGGTTATCATGCTCGCTGTCGCCATCTGGTTCATGGAGCGCATCCTGCCGGTTGAGATGTCACTGCTGCTCTGGGCGGCATTGCTGATTGTCACCGCTGTTTATCTTGGCGCATTGGACGCACCGGCACCCCGGGCAGGCTGGCAAAAACTGTGGAAAGGACTCGGTGTGATCTTGCTGGTTTATGGCGTGATTCTTGTGATCGGTGCTGCCAGCGGCGGCAGGAGCATCTACAAACCCCTGCAGGGCCTGAGTTCTATCACCGCTCCACAGGCGCCGGAACACAGGGGTCTGGCTTTTAAAAGAATAAAAAGCCATGCCGATCTTGTGGCGGAAATCACCGATGCCGCCAGGCAGGGGAAATTTGTCATGCTGGATTTCTATGCGGACTGGTGTGTGGTCTGCAAGGAGATGGAAGAGTACACCTTTACCGATGCCCGTGTACTGGCCTCACTGAATGATGTCGTTTTACTCCAGGCCGATGTGACGAACAACGATGAACAAGACCGCGAGTTGCTGAAAACATTCGATATCTTTGGACCGCCGGCTATTCTGTTTTTTGGTGATGATGGCAAGGAACGGACAGCGCATCGCCTGGTGGGCTTTGTTGATGCCGATGACTTTGTCCGGCATATTGACGGACTTATCAATACCACCGCAAGGAAAACAGGTTCATGACGAGAAAAGTGCTGCTGGTGTTCGCCGCGTTTACACTGGCCGTCGCTGCCGGCATGGCCGGTTATTACACGCATCGATCCTCGCAGGCCCGAACTGACACTATCGTGGAGATGCAACAGGCGACTGCGATGGCCGTCGAAGCGCATAACAAAAACATAATAGGCTCAATACGTCCGGACTTCAGTTTGGCCGATGTTGCCGGACAAATCAGAAATGTCAGCGAATGGGACGGGACGGTGCTCGTCATTAACTTTTGGGCGACCTGGTGCCCGCCCTGTATCAAGGAGATACCGGAGTTCGTTGAATTACAACACAAATATCAGCAGCAGGGTCTGCAATTTATTGGTATTGCCTTGCAGCGGCCGGAAGAAGTCACCGGGTTTATGAAGACTTATGGCATGAATTACCCGGTGCTGGCCGGTGAAATGGAGGTTATCAAGATCGCCGAGTCCTACGGCAATGATATTGGTGCACTGCCCTATACGGTCATTATTGATCGAGACAGCCGTATTCACTACATCAAGCGTGGCCCGCTGGCGGGGGATACTGCTGAAGCGATTATTACTTCGTTATTGTAGATCTTAGAAACCTCTCTTAATTTCCCCTATATTCTGCTAAACTACCCTTAAAAGTGCCGATCTTGGTGCAAATATTATTTTTGAGGGCAGTAATGGCTAAAATTCTGGTATTACACGGTCCCAACCTGAATCTATTGGGCAAACGGGAACCGGAGGTGTACGGCACGACAACACTGGCTGAGATTAATGACATCTTACTGGCTGAGGCTGATACCGCCGGCCACAGTCTTGAATGCAGGCAAAGTAATGCCGAACATGAACTGATCGATCACATCCACGCTGCCGGGGCGGCAGGGATTGATTTTATTGTCATTAATCCCGGCGCTTTTACCCATACCAGTATTGCCTTGCGCGATGCTTTTCTTGGCGTACAAATACCTTTTATAGAAGTCCACCTGTCCAATGTCTTCGCCCGCGAATCATTCAGACAGCACTCCTATTTCTCCGATGTCGCCGTTGGTGTCATAAGCGGCCTGGGCGCACAGGGTTACAGCTTCGCGCTACAGGCCATCGATAAAGAACTGAGTAAATAGAAAATAACTATCATTATGGATATTCGTAAAGTTAAAAAATTGATTGAACTGCTGGAAGACTCCGGTGTTGCTGAAATTGAAATTCATGAAGGGGAGGAATCGGTACGTATCAGTCGTGGCAGTACCGCCATGAGTACAGCATCGACGATGCTTCAAGCCCAGCCGGTGACGAACACGGTATCAGCACCAGCAGAAAATATGTCCTCTGCACAGGGCAGCGAGGAGGCTGAGAATGTGGGTGACATCGTCACCGCACCGATGGTGGGGATTTTTTATGAGTCACCGGCACCGGACAAACCCAGCTTTGTCGAACTGGGCCAGTCAATCAAAAAAGGTGATGTGCTGTGTATTATCGAAGCCATGAAAATTATGAACCAGGTGGAATCGGAGTTTAACGGTGTTATCAGTAAAATCATGGTTGAAAACGGCGACCCCATTGAGTATGGACAGCCCTTGTTTGTCATACGCGAATCGTAGGCCGAGGGCGTTTTACCCACACATTGCCATCTTTCACTTCTTACCGAACGAGTTAATCAGAACTTATGCTTGAAAAAGTAGTTATTGCCAATCGTGGCGAAATCGCCTTACGTATACTGCGCGCCTGCCATGAACTGGGGATCAAAACTGTCGCCGTTTTCTCCGAAGTGGACCGCGAGCAAAAACATGTGTTTCTGGCTGACGAGGCCGTCTGTATCGGCCCTGCTGCATCAAGCGACAGCTACCTTAATATTCCCGCTGTCATCAGTGCTGCGGAAGTCACTGATGCCGTTGCCATTCATCCGGGTTACGGCTTTCTTGCCGAGAATGCTGACTTTGCCGAGCGCGTTGAAATAAGCGGGTTTCGTTTTATCGGCCCGCGTGCCGAAACCATCCACCTGATGGGCGACAAGGTGTCCGCTATCAAGACCATGAAAAAAGCCGGTGTGCCCTGTGTGCCGGGTTCCGATGGTCCGCTGGGAAATGATCTGGAAGAGATCAGTCGCATCGCCAAAGAAATCGGCTATCCAGTCATCATCAAGGCATCCGCCGGCGGTGGTGGCCGTGGCATGCGGGTAGTCCACAGTGAGGCTTCGTTACGCAATGCCATTTCCATGACCAAAAGCGAGGCGGCAGTTGCCTTTGGCAATGATACCGTCTACCTGGAGAAGTTTCTTGAGCACCCCCGCCATATTGAGGTACAGGTGCTGGCTGATGAACACGGCAATGTCATCCATCTGGGTGAGCGTGATTGTTCCATGCAACGTCGCCATCAGAAAGTAATCGAAGAAGCACCCGCACCCGGCATCAGCGATACCACTCGCAAAGACATTGGTATGCGTTGCGTCGAGGCCTGCCAGGCTATTGGATATCGAGGTGCAGGCACGATTGAATTTCTATTTGAAGACGGTCATTTTTATTTTATTGAGATGAATACCCGAATTCAGGTCGAACACCCCGTCACCGAAATGATAACGGGTGTGGATATCGTCAAGGAACAGTTACGTATCGCCAATGGTGATGAACTGGGCTTCAAACAGAAAAATATTCGCATTACCGGTCATGCCATCGAGTGCCGCATCAATGCTGAAGACCCGGATAACTTCATGCCGTCACCGGGGACAATTGACCATTTTCATCCGCCGGGCGGCCCGGGTATTCGCGTCGATACCCATGTGTATCAGGGCTATAAGATCCCGCCCCATTACGATTCCATGATCGGCAAGCTGATTGCGCATAGCGAGACTCGTGAGTTAGCACTTGCTCGTATGAAAATGGCCCTGTCAGAAGTGGTCATTGAAGGCATCAAGACCAATATTCCTCTGCACCAACGACTGGTGGATGACGCCGCATTCATGGCCGGCGGGACTGACATACACTACCTGGAAAAAAAGCTGGGCCTGAAATAGCCTCGCCAATGTATGCAGTGGAACCAGCGGGCCTTCAAGATAATACTGATGAGCACCTGATGTAATGTCATGGTTACGACTGACGCTCGAGTGTCATGCGACCAGTGTGGAATCCTTATCTCAACTGCTTGAACAGTTTGGCGCCATTGCCATCAGCAGTGAGGCGAGAACGGATGAAGCATTGTTTGCCGGCGTTGCTGATGATCCTGTTTTTTGGCATCGCACAGCCGTATCAGCCCTGTTTGATGATAGTATCGATCTGGACATCCTGCTGGCCTGCGCACGCAATCGCATCGGCACAGAGAACCTGCTCAACAGCCGGGTGGAGGCCGTGACAGATCAAAACTGGCTCGAATCCCAGCAGGCGGAGCACAATGCCGCCGTCTTCGCTGATCGCCTTTGCATCAGGCCCAGTTGGGTGGAAACTGACAAACACTATCCTGATACACTGGTACTTGATCCCGGCCTGGCTTTTGGCAGCGGCAGGCATGCCACCACGGCACTGTGCCTGGAATGGCTGGCGACTCACAGTCCTGACTCACAACAGGTCATTGATTACGGTTGTGGATCAGGGATCCTGGCCCTCGCAGCAGCAAAACTGGGCGCCGGACCCGTCTATGCGGTGGATATCGACCCACAGGCATTGCTGGCCACTGAAACCAATGCCAGGAATAATCAATTGCAAGATCGGATCATTGTGACCGCAGCCGCCGGGGCGGACCTGAGCGCTGCAGATGTACTGATTGCCAATATCCTGCTCAATCCACTCATGGAACTGGCCCCGGATTTTGCTGCGCTGCTAAAGACAAACGGCAGGTTGGTCCTGTCCGGCATACTGGCCGTACAGGTGGAAGAATGTTTGGCGGCCTACGCACCGTGGTTTAACATGGTCGCCCCGGTTTTCCGTGATGAGTGGGCCTTGCTCGAAGGCACACGACATACGGATTAGAGCTGTTTTACGGTAATTGCGCTTTGAAATAAAATTAACGAATAGCAAGTATGTTCACCCATTGTCCCTCCTGCGCACGGCAGTTCCGCGTTCGCGCCAATCAGTTGGCTCAGGCCGAAGGCCTGGTGCAATGCGGATTTTGTGGCAAGCAATTTAATGCGCTTGAACGCTTGTACGACAAGCCCCTGGTCATTGACGATGAGTCGATGGCAACGGCCGCGGAAGAAGAACCGGCCGAACCTGAATTCTTTATTCCGGAAATAGAGGAGGACAAGGCCTGTCTGGACACAGCGACTGTCCCGGCAGCCGACCCTGCTGCTGATATACCGATGGAACCATCTGAATCAGAATCAGAACCAGAGTCAGAAACGGAACCCGATCAGCCCCCGGTCAGTGAAGCGCCCACTGATCAGGAAAGCCCGATCGCCGACTACCCTTTTCCGGCTGAACTTGCCGACGAGCAAGCTCCAAAAACGAGCCGCGTCTCCAGGTTCATCTGGTCCTTTGGCATCTTACTGTTATTGCTGACAGCTGCGGCGCAACTGGCCTGGTTTAATCGTGATTTTTTATTGCGTCAATATCCACAATTCCTGCCACAGGCCAGGTTAATCTGCCAACGTCTTGATTGCACTCTTGTACGCTCGCGAAATATCTCTGCCATTAAATTGTTAAATCGTGATGTAAGGGTTCACCCTCGCTATAAAGACGCGCTGCTGGTGAATGCGACGATAAGTAATCTATCCAAACATACCCAGCACTTCCCGACAGTGTTGTTAAGCCTGTTCGATACCAATGGCAGGCTAAGCTCCTATCGCCGGATTCCGGCAGCGGTTTATCTGGATAGCAGTATTGATATTGAAGCCGGCATGGCACCGAATATGCCCATCCATTTCGTTCTGGAGGTAGTGGATACCGGCACTAAGGCCGTCAGTTTCGAGTTTGATTTTCTATGACATTCAGAGAAGCGCATAAATATCCGGATCGATCTAAGGAACTGCTTTTATCCTGCGACGATAGTCGTTATTATTAAGTTCACATTTAACCGCCCGTTTGTCTATAAGAAGCGGTGATCAATTCGGATGAAAATAGGGTCTCACGTACTTAGAAATAATCTTGTCCTGGCACCCATGGCGGGTGTAACCGATAAGCCTTTTCGGCAGCTCTGCAAAGAGTCAGGTGCCGGGTTGCTGGTGTCTGAAATGATCACGTCAAACCCCTCTTTATTTAATTCGAGAAAAACACGGCGGCGCCTGGATCACAGTGGTGAAACCTCGCCCATTGTTGTGCAGATTGCCGGTACAGATCCACAGACAATGGCGGCGGCGGCACGCTTCAATGTCCGTCATGGCGCAGACATCATTGATATCAATATGGGTTGTCCGGCAAAGAAAGTCTGCAAGGTCATGGCGGGATCGGCCCTCATGCGGGACGAAACACGGGTGGCAAAGATACTGGAGTCTGTTGTCAATGCGGTCGACGTTCCTGTTACCCTGAAGATACGTACTGGCTGGGACAAACAAAAACGCAATGCACCCGCCATCGCACTACTTGCCGAACGCTGCGGTGTGCAGGCCCTGACAGTACACGGCAGAACCCGCGCCTGTGGCTTCAGGGGCAAGGCGGAACACAATACTGTTCGACAGATCAAGTCATCACTGTCCATCCCTGTTATTGCCAATGGTGATATTGACTCGCCTGAAGAAGCCGCCAGGGTGTTGAAATACAGTGGCGCTGATGCCGTCATGATCGGTCGTGCCGCCCTGGGCAGGCCGTGGATTTTCCGGGAAATTTCATATTATCTTGAAACCGGCAGTTTACCGGCACCACCAACAAATGACGAAATAGGCCGCATATTGAATGGCCATATGGAAAGTTTATATGCCTTCTATGGAGAATATCTCGGCCTGCGTATTGCAAGAAAACATATCGGCTGGTATTGCCGACACAAAACAGATTCAAAAATATTCCTGACGCAGGTCAATCAGGTGCAAAACTGCAGCACTCAACTGCGTGCAGTACGTGAATATTTTCAAACCGAAGCTAATACGGATCTGGCCGCATAATGGCAGCGAAAACAGCCAAACAATCAAAAGCGACGCTGAAGAACAGCTCCAAATGCCTGGGCGATAACGTCAAAGAGGCCATGGAAAAATACTTCCGGGATATGGACGGGCATGAACCGAATGACCTGCATGAACTGATAATGTCGCAGGTAGAGAAGCCCCTGATCGAGAGTGTCATCGATATTACCCGTGGCAATATCAGTCGCGCCGCCCAATTTCTTGGCTTGAATCGGGGCACCCTGCGAAATCGTATGCAAAAATACGGCCTCGACAAGTAGATATTTATCGCCTTTTCCCCACCCACACCAAACCATAAAGGAAATTGAACCCATGTCCTCAGTGCAATGTGCGCTGGTCAGCGTTTCTGATAAAAACGGCATCCTGGCTTTTTGTAAGGAACTGGCCGCACTCAACATAAAAATTCTTTCCACCGGCGGTACCGCCAAATTACTGAGCAGTAAAGGCATCGCGGTAACTGAGGTATCTGAGCACACCGGTTTTCCCGAGATCATGGGTGGCCGTGTCAAGACATTACACCCGATAATCCACGGTGGTCTGCTGGGTCGACGCGGTCAGGACGATGAAATAATGCAGGCCCATGGTATTGAAGCCATTGACCTGGTGGTGGTCAATCTTTACCCCTTCGAAGCGACCGTCAGCAGGGCGGACTGCAGTCTTGAGGAGGCCGTCGAAAATATTGATATCGGCGGCCCGACGATGTTGCGTGCCGCAGCGAAAAACCACGCTCATGTGGGAGTCATCGTGGACAACAGCGATTATGAACGCATCATCAATGAACTGAAGCAGAATAACTGTCAACTGGGCGATGCCACCCGCTTTTCCCTTGCCCAGAAAGTATTTGCCCACACCGCGAACTACGATGCTGCTGTCTCCAATTATCTCGGTGCTTTTACCGCTGATGGCGACTATCTCGCCTACCCGCAAAGCTATACCATGCAATTCAACAAATTGCAGGACTTGCGTTACGGCGAAAATCCGCACCAGAGCGCGGCGTTCTACAAACAGCTGGAAGTCCCCGACGGCACGCTCGCCAGCGCCAGACAGCTACAGGGCAAGGAGCTGTCCTATAACAATATCGCCGACTCAGACGCCGCGCTGGGATGTGTTCTGTCTTTCAGCGAAACCGCCTGTGTCATTGTCAAACATGCCAATCCCTGCGGTGTGGCCCAGGCAGACAACATCCTGCAGGCCTACGAAAAGGCCTATGCGACTGATCCTACTTCGGCCTTCGGCGGCATCATTGCCTTCAACCGGACTCTGGATGAAGCCACCGCCCAGGCAATAATGGACAGACAATTCGCCGAAGTGATCATTGCGCCACAGGTGGAACCGGCAGCGCTTGCAGTATGTGCAAGCAAGGCCGGTGTACGCGTGCTGTGTACTGACAAACGTCACAGACCTGTCCAGCAAATGGAGTTGAAACGTGTCAGCGGGGGCTTGCTGATTCAGGACAGTGACGATGGTGTCGTCAAGCCTGACGATTTGAAAATAGTCAGTAAACGAGAGCCCGATGAACAGGAACTGAGAGATCTCCTGTTTGCATGGAAGGTCGTCAAATATGTCAAGTCCAACGCTATTATCTATGTGAAAGACCGGCAGACCATCGGTATCGGTGCAGGCCAGATGAGTCGTATTTACAGCGCCCGTATTGCGGCTGTCAAAGCAGAGGATGAAGGGCTGGAGGTCGCCGGTTCCGTCATGGCTTCGGATGCTTTTTTCCCTTTTCGCGACGGCATTGATGCCGCTGCCGCCGTGGGTATCCGTGCTGTCATCCAGCCGGGAGGTTCAATACGCGACGAAGAAGTCATCGCCGCAGCGGATGAACATGATATCGCCATGGTGTTTACCGGGATGCGCCACTTCCGGCATTAATCCCGTTAAATGCAGCCCGAATGATAATTTCTAAACACCGGCGAACCACATTCTCCACCTCGCCCGGCCCGTCCATTTCTCTTTAACAAAATACAAAGCGGTAAATTATGAAGGTACTGATCGTTGGTGGTGGTGGACGCGAGCATGCCCTGGCCTGGAAAGTGGCCTGCTCACCGCAGGTGGACTGTGTTTATGTGGCCCCCGGCAATGCCGGAACGGCGCAGGAAACCGGTGTGGAAAATATTGCTGTTGCGGCTGACGATATAGCGGCACTGCTGGCGTTTGCAATTGACAACACCGTCGATCTTACCATCATCGGACCGGAAGTCCCGCTGGTCGCCGGTATTGTGGATGAATTTCAGAAGGCCGGACTGGCCTGCTTCGGACCGGATAAAAAGGCCGCCCGGCTTGAGGGTTCAAAATCATTCAGCAAGGCCTTCCTGCAACGCCACGGGATCCCGACGGCTGAATACCGGCACTTCAATGCCGTTGATGCGGCGCTGGCCTATATCAGAAACAAAGGCGCACCGATTGTGATAAAGGCGGACGGTCTGGCCGCAGGTAAAGGTGTTGTCGTCGCCCGCAGCGACAGCGAGGCTATCGCCGCCGTGACCGACATGTTGGCAGGAAACAAGTTTGGTGATGCCGGCAGCAGCATCGTTATTGAAGAATTTCTCAGTGGCGAGGAAGCCAGTTTCATTGTGATGTGCGACGGCTTGCACAGCCTGCCATTGGCCAGTTCACAGGATCACAAGGCACGAGATGATGGTGACACAGGCCCCAATACCGGGGGGATGGGGGCCTACTCCCCCGCACCCGTTGTTGATGCCACTTTACATGCCCGCATCATGTCTGAAGTAATCGAACCCACGCTGCAAGGTATGCGGGATGAAGGCATGCCCTATGTGGGATTTCTTTATGTCGGTATCATGGTTGGTGCAGATGGCGAACCAAGAGTACTCGAGTTCAACTGCCGTTTCGGTGATCCGGAAACGCAACCCATCCTGATGCGATTGAAAAGTGACCTGCCTGATCTGTGCCTTGCGGCACTGCAAACCCGCTTACATAAAATCGATGCTGTCTGGGATGAGCGCGCCGCCCTTGGCGTCGTCATGGCCGCCGCCGGCTATCCCGCCAACGTCAGCACGGGTGATGTCATTACCGGACTGGCTGACATTGGCGACGATAAGGTCAAAGTATTCCATGCCGGCACTGCTCTGAAAGATGATGCCCTGGTGACTGCCGGTGGGCGGGTGCTTTGTGTGACCGCGCTTGGTGACAATGTCAGCGAGGCCCGGAAAACAGTCTACCGGGCCGTTGCGAAAATTCAGTGTGAGGGAATGTTTTTCCGTGAAGATATCGGCTACCGGGCCGTAGATCGGGAAAAAACCGCAAATAATTCGTGAATGTTTTTAAAAAGCGACAATTTACTGTTGGATTCATGACAGTTCCATAGGATAATTGCCGCGCCTGTAGAGATTATGATTGTCAGGCAACAAATCCTTTGCCGCTGTTACTGATGGATCAAATGGCGGTATAACTTTAACAACAACACTGTATCGGAAATTAATGAGGTTATAAAATGGCGAAAAAACCCGCGGCGATTGCAAGCAAACAAACCAAGTCACAAATCCTTAGCGCACTTGCTGAAGAAACCGGACTCACAAAAAAAGAGATAGCGGCTGTGATGGACGCCATGGCTGATCTGGCCCACAGACACCTGAAGAAAAAAGGCTCCGGTGAATTCACCGTTCCTTCATTGGGTATTAAATTACGTCGCGTAATCAAGCCGGCACGCAAGGCCCGTAAAGGTATCAATCCTTTTACCGGCGAAGAGATTATGATCAAGGCAAAGCCGGCCACTACCAGTGTACGTGCAGTTGCGCTGAAGGCAATCAAAGACGCTGTTGCCTAAGTAGCGATATTATTGCTTCAGGAAGGGCCGTTTGCCCATGGCAAACGGCCTTTTTTTATGGCCGCCATTGAAGAAAATTGGATAACAGACGCAAGCCCGCCTGTTGACTCTTTTCAGGGTGGAATTGCGTGGCAAATACATTGTCGCCGGCGACAACAGCGGTAAAATCAACAATGTAGGTACTGCAGGCGGCTGTGTCTTCCTGCTGTGCTGTCTGCACGTAGTAGCTGTGAACAAAGTAAAAACGTTCGCCGGAATTGATCCCCTGCCACAATGCGTGAGGTTTTTTCTGAACAACACGGTTCCAGCCCATATGCGGGATCTTGAATACCCGACCCTGTTCATCTTTACTGCCTGCCGGAAACTTGAGAACGCTGCCCGGGAAGATGCCCAGTCCCCTGGTGCCATTATTTTCTTCACTCTGCTGCATAAGAGACTGTAAACCGAGGCAAATACCCAGGAAGGGTTTATGTTTTATACTCTCACGCAGCACTTCCTCCAGCCCCTTGTCGGCCAGACCCTGCATACATTGTCCCATGGCCCCCTGCCCGGGAAAGACGATCTTGTCAGCAGCGAAAATCTGCTCGGCTTGTGCACTGACGACAATCCGCGAGTGACTGTCTGCGACAAATTCCAGTGCCTTGCTCACCGAGCGCAGATTGCTGGCGCCGTAATCTATGACCGCAATGGTTTGCATGGATCCGTGCGTTTATAGCGCGCCTTTGGTGGAAGGCAGCATACCCTGCATGCGGGGATCCTGCTCAACCGCTACCCGTAAGGCCCGACCAAAGGCCTTGAAAACAGTTTCGGCAATGTGGTGGGCGTTACGCCCGCGAATATTGTCGATGTGCAGGCTGACCTGGGCATGATTGACAAAGCCCTGAAAAAACTCGCTCAAAAGATCAATATCAAAATCACCCACACGCGCCCGTGGATACTCCACCTGGTAAGTAAGGCCGGGTCTGCCGGAACAGTCCAGTACGACACGGGACAGGGCTTCATCCAGCGGAACGTAGGCGTGGCCGTAACGACGTATGCCTTTTTTGTCTCCCAGGGCCTTGTTCAGGGCCTGACCCAGCGTAATGCCCACATCTTCCACGGTGTGATGGGCATCGATATCCAGATCACCCTTTGCCCTGATATTCAGATCCAGCAAGCCATGACGGGCAATCTGATCCAGCATATGTTCAAGAAAGGGTATGCCAATATCAAAACTACCCTCACCCTGCCCGTCCAGATCGATGGCCACACTGATCTGTGTTTCTTTTGTCTCCCGACTGATGGATGCGCTACGCTTATTACTCATTTATTCTCGCTCAAGTAGAATGGAACAGACTGACTGTTTACCCAATCGGGGTAGGATAACCCGATAACACTCTGGAAAAAACTCTATCGTAATCGGAATGACGCCATGACTGAACAAATCGACATACATGCTGTAGAAGACTACCTGAAGGGTCTACAGGATCACCTGTCCAGCCACATCGACAGCTGGGATAGCAAACAGCAGTGCCGGGAGGACAAATGGCGAAACAACAAGGGCGGTGGTGGTCGCAGTCGGATCCTGGTGGATGGCGGCCTGTTCGAACAGGCGGGAGTCAATTTCTCCCATGTATATGGAGACAGCCTGCCCACCGCCGCCACGGCACAACGGCCGGAACTGGCAGGTCGCAGTTTTCAGGCGATGGGCGTCTCACTGGTCATTCATCCACGTAACCCGTATATACCGACAACACACATGAATGTACGCTTTTTCATGGCCGAGAAAGACGCTGCAGAGCCGGTCTGGTGGTTCGGTGGTGGTTTTGATTTAACACCGTATTATGGTTTCGAAGAAGATGCTGTCCACTGGCACCGTACGGCGAAACAGGCCTGTGAGGCCTTCGGCAAAGAGTGCTACCCCCGGTACAAGCAATGGTGTGATGACTATTTTTATCTACCGCATCGTCAGGAAGCCCGTGGCATCGGCGGCCTGTTTTTCGACGATGTCAACCAAGCTGGTTTTGCCCGCAGTTTTGCCTTTACACGCAGTATCGGCGATCACTTTTTGCCTGCTTATGCACCTATTATCGAACGCCGGCGACACTTGCCCTACGAACAGGCGCAACGGGACTTCCAGCTCTATCGCCGTGGTCGTTATGTGGAGTTTAACCTGGTCTGTGATCGGGGCACGCTGTTTGGTCTGCAGTCCGGCGGTCGTACCGAGTCCATCCTGATGTCGCTGCCGCCACTGGTACGCTGGCGTTACAACTGGCAACCCGTACCCGGCTCAGAAGAAGCCAGGCTGTACGAAGTTTTCCTCAAACCACGAGACTGGCTCGACTGTCAGGGGGCCTGATCGCGTGGTTCTCCGCCCCTCGACGACGACGACAGTCAATAAGTAAAGGATAAACTGATAGATCCGAAATTCTGGCCACTTCCCTGCCCATCGAATTCTTTGGTGCGTAAAACCTGCGCATAGGAGAGTTTAAACTTTTTATAAATTAAACTGGCACCCATCACAAAATCTCCCACCAGCCGTTTTTTGTCGATACTGTGGCTGTCTGAAAAGGTGTTACCGTCCAGAAAAATATCCCTGAATACCACTCTGCCGCTTGTCCCGCCGAACAAATGAAAACTGAAACCCCGGCCATCCCGTTTGTAACGAGGGTCTCTGGTATCAGCAGGCGCGTTGGTATCGCCTGCCGGTCTAATCAGGGCGGTACCGAAATCCGTTGGCAGATTCCAGCCAATGCGAAACTCCAGGCCGGCGCTGAGATGGGAAAATACGGTGCCTGCCGCTGCGCCTGCGTGCACGATGAAATCCATACCCCACTGTTTATAAAAATCGTGACGGGGAATCAGTCGTTGTTTGCGATCATAAATCAGAGCAAAACCAGCTTCCGTGTCTATCTGGTTGTCCCAGCCCCTGGCCTTGTCGATACCACGGACAGTATGTACCAGATTCTGCGCCTGTCTGGCAAGAGACAAATCACCGGTAAAACCCAACTGCAACTCAAAAGTATCCAGACGCCGATAGGTCTTGCTGTGAAAGGCGGCACTGCCGTACAGCCAGCCGGCGTAAGGTCGATCATCGGCTATCAGGTCGCGTCTGAATACGTCTTCCGGTGTAAACATCTTCTGACCCAGGGAAAAGGCCAGATTACGCTGCCTTGATGCATCATCGCTGAAGGGAAGAATGTTGATGAATTTGTTGATCGTCGCCTGCATGATGCCCTGCTTCCGCATCCAGTTCAGGTCCTGAAACCAATGCAGTTCCGGCGATACCCAGCTCATCTTTACCCCATTGGTATAGAACCTGTCGGTATCGGCAAACAGATCATTCTCCAGATGCAGGGTAAAGGTCCAGGATTCATGAGGCGGTTTTTGCGCCTGCGCCACAACGGAGGTACAAGGCAGTACCAGCGCCAACAGAACGACAACCCCGGACCTGCAATATGACGGGCGCACACTGCCCTTGACCACAACGCCCCCTTGCGGGTTTCGGGATACTGATACCCCGCTCACCTTTGAGGGAAACGAAATAAGCCGATCTAAAATATTGCGATGTGTGGAAATATTTATTTGACGATCCTTTACAGCAGCAAGACCAGCACCCAAACCACGATAACATTCATCAGGGCAACAAAAACAGCTGCCGAGCCCAGGTCTTTCGCCCGACCGGAAAGCTCGTGTTGCTCTCCACCAAAGCGATCCACAACGGCCTCTACTGCTGAGTTGAGCAATTCCACGATTAACACCAGCAGCAGTACCGCTATCAACAAGGCCTTCTCCAGAGCGCTGTTTCCCAGCCAGAACCCGAGGGGGGTCAGGATAAGGACAAGCGAAAACTCCTGCCGAAACGCCGCTTCGTTGTGGAAAGCGGCCTGCAGGCCCTGCCACGAGAATCGGGTGGCGTTGACGATGCGTGCCAGACCAGTCGTTGCTTGCGTTGCCATAATGATTTTCTATACCGGCATTAAACTCTGAGGGCGCTCACAGCCAATGCATAAACGGTGAGGGTGACGATCACCCCTGTTGAAACAAGAAGCTTGCGTCCGTATTTACAGTCCCGCCGGTGTGAATTTCATCTCCGCTCAAAGACAATATTTTCATGTTGTTCTGCGCTTTTTATTCCTGTTCGATTTGTTCGGCATACTCCTCCGCATCGACCAGATCATCAATATCAACGGTATTCTCGGGCCTGAGCTGACACAACCAGCCATCACCATAGGGATCGGCATTGACTATCGCGGGATAATCATCCAGATCACGATTGACGTCGATAATGTCACCGCCAACGGGACAATAGATGTCGGCCGCTGTTTTAACTGACTCAATTACAGCACATTCCTCACCCGCTGTATAACTACGTTGGAATTCCGGTAATTCAACAAAGACTATCTCACCCAGCTCCTGCTGTGCAAAATCGGTGATACCAATCCTGATACTGTCGTCTTCGAGAATCTCAACCCAGGTATGAGTCGAGCAATACTTTAGATTTTCTGGAATATTTGCCATCACTATCCTCCAGGAAATGGTTTGTCAGAGGCTCTGGTTCGACCAGGGTACTTTTAGATTCTAGCAGGCATTTTCCGAGCTGGAAGGGAATACCACCAAATGCTCGATTTCAAGTCTGATCCCGATGGATTCATCAATGGCATGATTATGATGGCTGGGTATCAGGCTCAATACCCGGGAGCCACTTTGCAGCACCAGGGTATAGAGAAATTCAGCACCTCGAAAAGCCTTCTCCAGTACTCTGGCACGCATCTCACTACCGTCGTCGTGGATGATGTCGTCCGGACGGATAAGTACGGTCACCTCATCACCGTGGCCGAAACCATGGGATTGTCCGCTCATAATAATCCCCAGCTCCGTTTCCACATTGGTACTGTTGATCACCCTGCCGGGTAGAAACACACCATCACCAATGAAGTCGGCAACGTACTTGCAAACGGGCCGATGATAAATCGTAAAAGCATTGTCCCATTGCAAGAGAGCGCCATGACGCATGACGCCTATGGTATCGGCCATGGCAAAGGCTTCCATCTGATTATGACTGACAAGAATAGCTGTCACGCCATCACGCTTGAGTATGACGCGCATTTCCTTGGCGATCTGTTCACGCAGCTCTATATCCAGACTGGCGAACGGTTCATCCAGCAATAAAATATGGGGTCGCGTGGCGATGGCCCTGGCCAGCGCGACACGTTGCTGCTGCCCTCCAGAGAGCCGATGCGGGAAATCATTGAGGATTTCATCAACTTCCAGCAATTCAGCGACTTCTTCCACTCTTGAACGCTGCTCAAGGTGACTCAGACCTTGCAGGCCGAAGGCGATATTATCGCGTATGCTCAGATGGGGAAACAGGGCATAGTCCTGAAATACCATACCGACTTTGCGATCTTCCACCGGAACCCGCCTGTGCTGAGCACTGACCAGCCTGGATTCAAGCCAGACCTCACCCGCACTGGGTTGTTCGAAACCGGCGATCGTTCTCAGCAAGGTGGTTTTGCCGCAGCCACTTGGGCCCAGTAAACAGGCAATTTCCCCCTGTTGCAGGGAAAATGAAAAGGCGTCGATAATGGGTCGATCTTCAATAGCGACAGAAACGTTTTTCAACTCAAGCGTGGCAGCAGGTTGACCGGAGGCGGCAAGGCCGGGATTGTTTGAGTCAGATTTTGGTTTCACGGTGGTTCCCATTAACGACGATGAAGACGACATACAATCACACAGGCCTGGCAGTATGAGCATAGCAGATACGAGTCCGGGCATGGATGCAGTAGAGCGAAGCATGGTCTCATGGACGTGACAAGTCTCGATTATGTTCCTGGTCATGACCGGGCCGTGAACGTGATATGGACCGACTGAGAATAATGACCGGAATTATACCGACCAGCACGATGGCCAGCGCCGGGTTGGCCGCATCGGCCAGTCGTTCTTCGTTGGCCAGTTCATAAGTCTGGATCGCCAATGTATTGAAATTAAAAGGCCGGAGGATCAAGGTGGCCGGCAGTTCCTTCAGGACATCCACGAACACCAGTAACATCGCCGTGAGGATACTGCCTCTCAACATGGGTATATGTACCTTACGCAACAGGGTGCCGGCACCCAGACCCATGCTGCGGCCGGCTTCATCCATCGAAGGCCGAATCTTGGCAAGACCGGCATCAATGGTGTTCAGAGATACCGGCAGAAAACGAACCAGATAGGCAAAGACCAGAGCAAAAAGGCTGCCACTGAGTAACAACCCGGTACTGATATCCAGATGTTCCCGCATCCAGGCGTCAATACTGTTGTCAAGCCAGGCAAAGGGAATCAACACGCCGACAGCGATGACCGTACCGGGTACCGCATAGCCCATGCCCAGGAACCTGACTGTGAAACGGGTCAGAGTGCTGGGTAAAAGACGTTTGCCGTATGCAATAAAAAGAGCAAGTATCAGGGCCGTGGCTGAGGCAATGCCCGCCAGTTCAACGCTATGCCTGATTAATGTGAAAAAATCCCTGTCCACAACATCTGTCCAGGTCTGCAGGGACCACACCAGCAGCTGTACGGCAGGAATGATAAAGCCGAACACCACCGGCAACAGGCAGGCGACGGTGGCCAGCAGCATGGGCCAACCACGAATGGGGCTTTGCACCAGTTTGCTGTAACGACCGCTGGTGTGATGATAGCGCGCCTGCCGTCGCGACCAGGCTTCCAGCAATACAGCCAACATAATGAACATCAGCAGCACCGCCGCCAGTTGCGCTGCGGCCACGCTGCTGCCGAGACCGAACCAGGTACGAAAGATACCGGTGGTAAACGTTGCCACACCGAAGTACTGGACCGTTCCATAGTCAGCCAGTGTCTCCATCATGACCAAAGACAAACCGGCTATAATGGCCGGGCGGGCCAGCGGTATCGCCACTTTGAGAAATGATCGAAAGGGACCGCAGCCGAGAGTACGTGAGACCTCCAGTACACACAGGGACTGCTCGATAAATGCAGCGCGCGACAACAGATAGACATAGGGATACAAGACCAGAGACAACATGACAATGGCACCGCCCAGTGAACGCACCTCCGGGAACCAGTATTCGCCGTATTGCCAGTCGAAGGTGTCACGCAAGATCATTTGCAGGGGGCCGGCCACATCCAGCAGGCCGGTATAGGTATAGGCGATGATGTAAGCCGGGATCGCCATTGGCAGTAACAGCGCCCAGCCCAGCAGCTTGCTGCCGGGAAAACGATACATGGTGATCAACCAGGCGGGAATAATGCCCAACGACAGCACCAGAAAGCCGACACCAACAACCAGCGTCAGGGAATTCAGAACATAGGAAGCGAGAACCGTTTCAAACAAATGCGACCAGACATCACCGCTGCTGATTAACACCGAGGCAAGAATGCATATCACCGGGATGGCCAGTAAGGCAGACACCAGCACCAGAGCCAACAACCAGGGATGAAACCCGGATCGATGTATCGCGGCGGACATAAACCCGGCCGGCGATATTGCGCTGAGGCTGCTCACTTTATGGATCTGATTTTTTATCCCTGTTGCTTACTTCCAGCCGGCCCTGTCCATCAGACGCACTGCCCGGGTATTCAGCTCGCCCAGCTTGCTCAGAGGCAATTGATCAGATTTAAATTCGCCCCATTGTTGCAGAGTCTTACTGACAGGCACGCCTGCCCGCACCGGGTACTCATGATTGGCTTCGGCATACCAGTGTTGCGCCTGTTCGCCGACCAGATACTCGAGTAAACGAGTTGCTTCCTGTTTGCGCGTTGACGAACGGGTGACGCCTGCCCCGCTGATATTGACATGAGCCCCGCGACCCTGTTGATTGGGCCAGAACAGGGCCACCTTTTTTGCAGCAGTGACCTCGGAATCTATTTTTGAATTCAGCATACCTGCCAGATAATAGGTATTCACCAGGGCCAGGCTGCATTGTCCCACCGACACCGCTTTGATCTGGTCCCTGTCGCCACCTTTGGGAGAACGGGCCATATTCGCGACCAGTCCCTTTGCCCATTGCTCTGTTTTATCTTCCCCCAGATGAGCAATCATGGCGCTTACCAGTGACTGGTTATAGATATTGGAGGACGAGCGGACACAAATTTTCTTTTTCCAGCGCGGTTCCGCCAGCGCCTCATAAGTGGAAAGCTGTTGTGGCGAGACCGTCTGTCTGGAATAAACTATCACTCTGGAACGCAAGGACAGCCCGAACCAGTATCCTTCAGGATCGCGATAAATAGCCGGTACAGCTTCCCGTAACAGCGGTGAATCCACGGCAGCAAGCAGATTGAGTTTTTTGGCCCGGTACAGCCGACCCACGTCCACTGTCAGCAGCAGATCGGCGGGAGAATTCACACCTTCCAGCTCCAGCCGTTTGATTAAGGCATCGGCCTTGCCCGTCACAAGATTGATCTCAACCCCGGTCTGCTCGGTATACTTGTCCAACAGGGGCTTAATCAGAGCCTCTTTGCGCGCCGAATAAATATTTACTTCCGCTGCAACCAGTAGATTACAACTCAGCAATAAACACACTGCCAGCCAATAACGCTTCATATTTTACCTCTTACTCTATAATTATTAAGTTAATGATAATGATAATTATTCTCAAAAAACATCAATATTTTACGCAAATTGCGTCAGCAGTTATTGCGCCAGATCAATTATCGCCGACGCCACCACATCCAGCTGCCGCTCAGGGCCAGAAAAATGAAAAGCAGGGCCGCCACATCGACGATGTACACCCCGGCATTTCCCAGTAAGCGCCCGCTGTGCAGATCCAGCAGCAGACGCTCCAGGCTCAGACCCTTGCCACGATATAAATACAGCAGATCCTGCTCAAGCTCGGTCGGCAATACGCCCGGCTGCGACCACTGCGCCGCTATCTCATCGTAGTCCTGCCAGGCCAGGGCATTCAGATCAACCAGGTAGTCGCCATGGGCTGCGCGAATAACCAGCTCATCATATTCATTCACACCAATGGCTGTCATACCACCCGGCACACCATCGTAGCCGTCCAGTTTCTCGATTTGCCTGCCGTCCATACTGAGCAGCAGAAGCTTGTCCTTCAGGGCCAGCACTATCATCTCCTGTTGTACTGCAATCCCCCATAACACTTCGCTGCGCTGCTCCAGTTCCTGGTCATTAAAATAGAGTCGATCACCTATACGCGTCACCCAGTCCTGTCCATGATGAAAGCTGACCGGATTTTGGGGCGGACGAATGTTGTACCAGCTCAACAATAATTCATTGTGAATATAGCGCCGGTCCAGCTTGAATTGCTCGGTATGGTTAAGGAACAAACCACTGGTGGACAACAGCAGGACCAGCAAGGCCGTGACAATACCCAGCCTGCGATGCCATCGATGAAACCAGATGGCCATCATTGTACGCCGCCATTCTCTGACACAGCATCACTGTACTGATGTAATAACAGGGCCAGTCGGGCCAGTCTGTTCGCCGCCGAAACGGACAGTGTCGCACCGGAGATGCCATCGATATGTCGATTTAACTCCAGATCCGCTTTCAGCGTGATATTTTTATATTGATCAATAAAAAACGGGTGGCGTATTTCCCAGCCCCGGCTTTCCCGAAAGATAAGCACGCGGGCCAGTTCGATCATGCCTTTATTCACAACAAAGCCGAGAGTGATGGGTTCGGTCTTGCCGATTTCCTCCAGAATCCAGGCCGTGCGCTGTTGGTCTTGCCAGTATCGCAGGCGCAGCAGGCCGAGATCATGGCCAAGTATATTTTTTATCTTGCGTTTCAGATCCTTTTTAATCCACAAACGCTTTATCTCCGGCACCGCACCGGTGAACACCTCGTTGATAAAGTCCTGCGGCTCCTGATACACCGTTTTTGCCTGCAGCCAGGGTGTAGTGTGGCCAAGCAGTAAAATTAAACCCGTCAGTGTCGCAATTAATTTTCTCATAATACCAATAGAATATGCGCAGTCGGGCTCGTCTTTCGTATCAATCCCGGCTGCCCTTCACCTGTGCAGACACTAAAACTGGTAGCCGATACCCAGGTTTATACCGTCCAGCACCCGATCCACGGGACCATCTGCCTGTTCAAACTGTGCATCGAATTTGAATGCCACCCTGCTGTGTGGCCACCAGTTAAAACCCAGGGTGATTCTACTGAAATTCTCAAAACGGTGCGCCGCACTAATCTGATTACGTTCATCCCAGGTACTGTAGCGGGCGAAAACTCCCAGCTCGCCGAGTCGTTTTACCGGCAAAGTGAATCGATAGGCGGGCTCTACATAGAAACCATCCAGAGTACTCGCGTTCAAACTTGAAGGGTCCAACAAGGGATCATTGCCGAAATCCCAGCGGGCATAGAGCGCACGCAAGCCGATACCGCTGGAATGTTGCCAGTCAATATGCGCTTCCAGTAAAGTGGCACTGATATCTATGGCATCTTTTGTACCGGTGACATCCGCCTGATACTGACCCGACAGCCCCACTTCAAGCCCCGGCATTCCGGTGTAGCGGATGCGGCCGGTAAAGGCGACATCCTGATTATCGGCCTTTGCCACATTCAATCGACCACTGCGGGGGCGCAAGGCCGAACTGCCGACAGTGGGTACGACCATGCCGCTGTGTAGAACCGCGTCGTAGTTCCACCCGGGGGCCAGCTCACCATTGAGACCTATACCGGCCACCCGCCAGGTGGTGGGAATGATCTCTGCTTCGACCCGGTTGCGTTCCACGCCATAGAAGGTATTGGGCTCATGTGTCGGATTGATAATACCCATGGGCACAGTATCCATGCCGGCTCGAAGCCGATGTCTGTCATTGATATCCAGTTCAATCCAGGCCTGTTCCACCTCCACCTGACCCGCTTCACCTTCGCCGACCAGCGCATGCTCAACTTCCAGCTCGGAAAAAAAACGAATACTGTCTGAAAACTCATGCCCGAAAAAAAGCACAAAACGATGCAAGTCCGTTTGATCAACAGCATCGTCGCCCCCAATGTCCTGATTATCGTCGCTCAGATTGTTGTAATGCAGTGAACCATAACCCCCTAATGAAGTGCGATCGCCAAAACCCTGATCGGAACGCAGGGTCACCTCCTCTACAGCATCCGCTGTCAGCTCAAGCGCATCCGTTGTTTCTTCCACCTTCTGATTCGTCCTGGCCAGCTTGCCGTCCGTTTGCTCCAGTCGTGCTTTCAAATCATCGATGACCTGTTGTTGTTGCTGGATCACCTGCCACATCTCTTCTGCGCTGGGTGTCGCCGCGAGAACGGGATTCATAAGATATTGTGCAAGGAAAGCACCGGTTAACACTGATTTTGCAAACGTACTCCTGCATGCGGGCAACATAAACAGCTCCTTTAAGATAATTTTTGGGTATTGAGGGCTAAATGTTCTTAAGCTTAATGATAATGATTCGCATTTAGTTTTGCAACAATTCAATTTTAGTAAACCAGTCGGGTAATTAATCCACGCCTGGCTGGCACACAATACCGGCTTTCATTATCATGCAAACCCTGAAGCGGCCAGACCGCACCCATACCGACACAGATACACTTCTGACCCATGAATAATCCATTACTGAACCTGGGCGCCTTGCCCGCCTTTGACACAATTGAGGCCAAACATATCGAACCGGCCCTGGATACGATCCTGCAGGGCAATCGAGAGAGCTTGCAGAGCCTCTTAGCCGCGCATACCCGCTATACCTGGGATAACCTGATACGGCCATTGGCAGACCGGGCGGATCTGCTCAGTCGAACCTGGTCCCCGGTAAATCATCTGCACTCGGTCGCTGACAGTGACGAATTACGCGAGGCCTACAACGCCTGCTTGCCGAAATTGACTGAATACAGCACGGAAATGGGCCAGCATGAGGGACTTTATCGCGCCTGCAGGCAAATACAGGAAAGTGAAGAATTTTCAACCCTGCACCCCGCCCAGCAAAAAACCATTGAAAACGAGCTGCGGGACTTTCGTTTGTCCGGTATCGGGCTGGATGAGCATAAGCGTAATAAATATAAGACCATCCGCCAGCAACTGTCGCAATTACAAACCAAATTTGAGGAAAATCTGCTCGATGCCACGCAAAACTGGCAAAAGCATATTGAAGATCAAAGCCTGCTTGGCGGCCTGCCGGACTCCGCCATG
>JAJRTU010000178.1 GCA_024278135.1 Gammaproteobacteria bacterium | reverse complement strand
ATGGGTGCTGATGGTATTTCGCGGTTTGATAAACAGTACCGGCGTCTTCGGTACCTCCTTATAAGGAGGCTGCCGGAATTGTGGTTTCATTTTTTTCATATGCGCACGATGATTCAATGCGACACAAATCACTTCCTGTACCCCCGAACTGTTATCCATTTTTTTTATTCATTTATTTTATCACGCTGTTCTGAATGACAAGGGGATATGGAACAATAATTCAGCATTCATCTTTTTGTATTTTTGCGGTACCGACATGACTTCGCCTGAAAGAGGCGATCAGATCTCTGGCGATGTTTCCCAACAGCATTGTATCCACACCCACAGCAACAAAACTGGCACCCTGACCAATATAATTTTTCGCCTGTACGGGATCGGTCGCCAGTATGCCGGCAGCCTTGCCTGCGTTTACAATTTGTTCTATGGCCTGCTCAATGACCTGCACCACTTGCGGGTGTTCGGGGTGGCCCACATATCCCAGCGATGCCGACAGATCCGACGGGCCGATAAACACACCATCCACACCATCCACCTCGAGTATGGCAGCGAGGTTATCCATCGCCGTCTTTGTTTCCGCCTGTACCAGCAAACATATCTCATCGTTGGCCCGGTCAATATAGTCAGGAATGGTATTCCAGCGCGCTGCCCTGGCAATGGCACTGCCCATGCCGCGGGTCCCCGCCGGAGCGTAGCGCACGGCCTGCACCAGCGCTTCAGCCTGCGCTGCCGTGTCCACCATGGGAACCAACAGGGTTTGCGCACCGTAATCCAGCAATTGTTTAAGCAGATGTCTATCGTCTGAAACAGCCCGAACCACGGGATGTACGTCATAGGCCGCGACGGTCTGCAGATAAGTGTAAATGGCACGCATATCAAATGGCGCGTGTTCTCCATCCAGCAACAGCCAGTCAAAGCCGCTGCCGGCACAAATTTCCGCACTGGTCGTATCGGGTATACCAGCCCATAAACCGTACTGTGTCCGGCCTTCGGCGATGGCGCGTTTGAATGTATTGACAGGTAATTTCATGTGGTATTACGCTAAGTGAAGTGACAGCCAATGCTGCCCAGAGGCCCATAGTCCGCATGGAAGGTATCCCCCGCCCTCGCCATTACCGGTCGTGTGAAGGAGCCGGCCAACAATACCTGTCCCGGCTCCAGCGCAATACCGTGCGGAGCGAAGCGTTTGGCGATCCAGGCCACGCCATTGGCAGGGTGATGAAGCACGCCTGCTGCCAGACCGGTTTCTTCCAGCACACCATTACGATAAAGCATGGCACCCACCCAGCGCAGATCCATGTCCATAGGCTTAATCGGACGCCCACCCATGATGATACCGGCACTGGCCGCATTATCGGAGATGGTATCGACTATTTTGCGGACATAGCCATTGTCAGGATCGACCCGGTAACTGCGTGCAGCAATTAATTCCAGTGCTGGAATAACGTAGTCCGTTGCATTAAGCACATCGAAGATGGAGATCTGAGTGCCTTCCAGTTTTTCCTTCAGTATAAAGGCCAGTTCCACCTCTATGCGTGGATCAGAGAACTGCTTTGCCTCTATGGCGGATCCGTCTTCAAACAGCATATCGTCCAGCAAGGTGCCGTAATCCGGTTCCTCTATTTGCATCCTCATTTGCATGGCACGTGAGGTCAGACCTGCTTTATAGCCGATGACCTCTCTGCCCTCGCCAATCTTCACCTCCATCCACCGCTTCTGTATGGCGTAGGCATCTTCCATATTCATATCCGGATGCCTCAAGCTGACGGCCGCTATTTGCCGCTGTTCTTTTTCAGCGGTATGCAGCTCCTTCGCAGCCCGTGTGATTTGTTCTGATGTCAGCATAATCAATCTTTCTGTTGAGTACTGCCATTGAGTTGAATCAACTGAAACAGGGAGTCATACAGGAGCTCCCACTTTTTTTTACTGAAACGATCCTGCATGTCATTATATTCCGCCTCCAGCAGGGGAATGATACGTCCATATAAACGTTTGGCTTTGCGTGTCATCCAGACACTTGTTTTCCTGCCGTCCCCCCTGTCCTTCTTTCGTTCGACCAGTCCATCACGCTCCAGTCTGTCTACAATGCCGGTCAAACTTGGTTGCAGGATCAGAGTCTGCTCTGCCAATGCTTTTGATTCAAGACCGTTAACTTCCACCAGTGCGCGTATCACCCGCCATTGCTGTTCGGTCAAGCCGTGTTCACCCAGAATTGGACGAAAATTCGCCATACATGCTTCACGAGCCCTTAACAACAACATGGGCAGGGAGTGTTCAAAATCCAGCATATTGCTTAATATATTAACTATATTTCGTTAACATATTAAGCAATATTATTAATCATGCAAGCATATTCTTTACGACGGTTAAAAATAGATTGACCATCTCGACTTTATCAATGATATTATTTGATATAATAATCCTGCAGTTATCAACTTTCACGTTAATCTTAAAGGTCAGTTAATGCGTTATATCAGTTTTCAACATCAGGGAAAAAGTGGCTGGGGTATCATTGAAGAAGATACAATCTTCAACCTGAGTGATCAGGCGGT
>JAJRTU010000177.1 GCA_024278135.1 Gammaproteobacteria bacterium | reverse complement strand
CGGTACCGGTTTGTCATTGTCATTGCTGGTGTAAATTGGCATCAGAATGAAGAAAAGAAAATAAACCGCTGTAAAGAATCGTGCTATCCAGGTGTAGACGGTTGTGGCGGGTTGCATGCCCAGCCAACCCAGTGCCAAAAAACTGATGGTAAACGCCGTCAGGGCCGTCCTGTATTTCCAGCCGCGATAACGGATTGATTTTACCGGGCTGCGATCCAGCCACGGCAACAGGAAAAAAATCATGGTGGAGAGCCCCATCGCGATCACACCACCGAACTGGTTCGGTATCGCCCGCAAGATGGCGTAGAAAGGGGTGAAATACCAGACTGGTGCAATATGATCCGGTGTCATCAGGGGATCAGCGGGAACAAAATTGTTGTATTCAAGGAAATAGCCGCCCATCTCCGGTGCAAAGAAAATGACACTGAAAAAGAATATGAGGAACACCACCACCCCGACGATATCTTTCACCGTGTAATAGGGATGAAAAGGAATGCCGTCCAACGGTATTCCATTGGCGTCTTTGTGCAACTTGATTTCAATCCCGTCCGGGTTGTTGGAACCCACCTCGTGCAATGCGAGGATATGTGCGCCTACCAGCCCGCAAACAATCAGCGGTATGGCAATGACATGGAGTGAAAAGAAGCGATTCAAAGTCACATCCGAGACCACATAATCCCCCCGTATCAACAGTGATAAATCGTCACCGATAAACGGCACAGCGTTGAACAGGGAGGTAATTGCCTGTGCTCCCCAGTAGGACATCTGTCCCCAGGGCAGGAGATAACCAAAGAAGGCTTCTGCCATCAAAGCAAGATAAATAACCATACCAAAGGTCCATATCAATTCTCTTGGCTTCTTGTAGGAGCCATAAAGCATGCCCCGGTATATATGCAGGTAGATAACAATGAAAAATGCCGTGGAGCCGGTGGAGTGCATGTAGCGAATCAGCCAGCCCCATTCCACATCACGCATGATGTATTCGACTGTAGCGAAGGCCCTGTCTGCCGACGGCTTGTAGTTCATGGTTAACCAGATACCGGTGACGATTTGTATTACCAGCGCCAGAATCGCCAGAGAACCAAAAAAATACCAGAAATTGAAGTTTTTTGGTGCGTAATACCTGGCCAGATGTTCATTCCACATTTTTGTCAATGGAAAGCGGGCATCAACCCAGTCAAGTAAGTCACCAAGGGATTTAAGTATCATATTCATCAGCTCTCTCCCGAATCATCACCAACGACAATGCGGGTATCACTGAGATACTGGTGGGGCGGCACAATCAGGTTTGTCGGCGCCGGCACTCCCTTGAAGACACGACCGGCCAGATCGAACAGGCTGCCGTGACAGGGACAAAAGAAACCGCCCTGCCAGTCATCAGGCAAGCCCCAGGGCTCACCATCGCCTTCTACGACATACTTGGGTGAACAACCCAGATGAGTACACAGTCCAACTACGACCAAATATTCAGGCTTGATCGAACGATAATGATTGCGGGCATACTCCGGCTGCTGATCCACTTCAGAATTCGGATCGCGTAATTCATCATCCAGATTAACCAGCGCATCCACAGACTTTTCATCACGCCGTAATATCCATACCGGCTTTCCCTGCCACTTCACGAGCTTGAGTTCGTCCTCCTTAATTCCATTAATATCCACCTCCACCGGCGCACCAATCGCCCTGGCTTTGGCACTGGGTGTAAGTGTGGCCACAAAAGGCACTACAGTCGCCAATACGCCGACCCCGCCCACCACTGTTGCTGACGTGGTGAGAAAACGCCGACGATCTGTATTAATCCCATCGTCACTCATTTTTCTTGTTCCCCATAAAGCAGATTTGTAATTATTAAATTGGAGGATTATATCATGATAAGAAAATGATGGTGACTGAAAACTCAGCTTTTGCCTGTTCTGTCAGACATGTTGATTCTGAATAGCTGAAAATAGTCCATTATTCCCTTTCAAGTAATTGATACACTATCGGGTCATCACAGTCATTTTGTTAAAGTATTTTATGAAGAATACTCCGCTTCGCCGCTTTATCGCCTTTCTGCTGCAATCCATTGTTATCGGCCTTGCAGTGGCTTTCATCATCGTCTACTTTTTCCCCAGCCTGCGACCTGCGATGACAACTCCCTCAGGGAATATGGCCTTCCTGTCCAGCCCGAATCAGGGCCCCGTTTCCTATCAACTTGCGGTGAGCGCGGCGGCACCCTCTGTGGTCAACGTTTATGCTACCACTCTGCGCAAACGCAAACCCCACCCTTTGTTTCAGGATCCGCTGTTTCGGCGTTTTTTCGGCAAGCCAACACCGGAAACCCGTCGCGACAACAGCCTCGGTTCGGGCGTGATCATTGGTGACCAGGGCTACGTTCTCACCAATGCCCATGTTGTCAAGGGTGCTGATGAAATCCTCATCACTCTGACCGATGGTCGCCAGACATTTGCCAATATTACGGGAATGGACGAGGAAACAGACCTGGCGGTATTACAAATCAACCTGGATAAACTGCCGATATTGACCATCGGTGATTCCGACGCCATAAAAGTCGGCGACGTGGCCCTGGCTATCGGCAACCCCTATGACTTCGGCCAGACCGTCACCCAGGGTATCGTCAGCGCGACCCAACGTAAACGCCTGGGTATCACCACCTTCGTCGACTTCATCCAGACCGATGCCGACATCAACCCGGGGAATTCCGGTGGCGCCCTGATCAGTGCCACTGGCGAGTTAATCGGTATCAATACAGCGATAATCTCGAGCAGCGGCGGATCCCAGGGTATCGGTCTGGCGATTCCCATCCATCTTGCCATCGATATCATGCGACAGCTTATTGAGCACGGTCACGTTGTCCGTGGCTATCTGGGTGTGGAGGCGCAGTTTCTTCCTCAGGATGTTGCCGATGCCGCCGGACTGGCTCAGGGAGGCGTACTTATCGCGGCCACCTTGCAGGGTGGTCCTGCGGATGCTGCCGGTATCATGCCGGGTGATATCCTGCTGGAGATCGACCAACAACAACTGGCCAACCCGCAACAGGCCATTGACCTGATTTCACAATACCAGCCCGGCACGGCCGTTAACATTCGCCTGTTACGTGGCTGGCAGGAAAAGACGCTCACTGCCATCATTACACATCGACCCCTGTCTAAAAAGTACTAGATAGTCCCGTGCTTTCGCCTGAACAGAACGCGGACGCGCTGTGGGTACATCCCGGTAAGCCCGGTTTATCCGATCCACCTGTCTGCCCAGGTCAGTGAGCTTGCTGATGGTCGTTTTGGGGATCTTTATTTCGTGCTTTTTTGGCGATACTCCGCTGATTCAGCGTGAGCCGTCAAGCCTTCACCCCGGGCCAGAATGGATGCCGTTGCGGCCAGCCCGGAGGCAGACGATGCCGTGCACATGACGAGAGAGGAACGTTTCTGAAAATCATAGACACCCAGTGGTGATGAAAAACGTGCCGTCCGCGCAGTGGGCAGGACATGATTCGGCCCGGCACAGTAATCACCCAGCACCTCCGCCGTATAATGCCCCATAAAAATAGCACCGGCATGTTTGATCGAATCCAGCAGTTTTTCCGGCTCCGACACTGCCAGTTCAAGATGTTCGGGGGCAATATAGTTCACGACACCGGCCGCCTCATTCAGATCATTGACCAGAATAAAACTGCTGTTATTCACTAACGAGCTGCTTATGATCTCTTTGCGTTCCATTTTCGGCAACAGTCGTCTGATACTGTCTCGTACCGCGTCAATACATTCTTTACTGGTGCTCAGCAGGATGGCGCGTGCATCTTCGTCGTGCTCGGACTGCGCAAACATATCCATCGCCAGCCAGTCGGGATCACTGCTGCCATCGCTGAGGATCAACAACTCCGACGGACCGGCGATCATGTCAATACCGACCCTGCCGAATACCTGTCGCTTGGCGGCCGCCACATAGCGATTGCCCGGCCCGACAATCTTGTCCACGGCAGGAATGGTGTCCGTACCGTAAGCCAGGGCCGCAATGGCCTGGGCACCGCCGATGCTGAACAAACGATCAACACCAACGATGGCGGCTGCAGCCAGTACCAGCGGATTAATTCTGCCTTCGGGCGCAGGTACCGCCATGATAACCTCTGTCACACCTGCCACCCTGGCGGGAATAACGTTCATCAGGACGGAAGAGGGATAGGCCGCCTTGCCTCCCGGGACATAAACCCCGACCCTGTCCAGGGCTGTGACTTTCTGCCCCAACAAGGTGCCGCCGTCATCCCGATAGGACCACGATTCCATAAGTTGATGCTGGTGATAGCTGCGGATCCGCTGCGCCGCCTGTTCAAGGCCTGCCCGCAATGTCGGTGGTATTTCACTTAATGCTGCCTGAAAAGAACGACTCGATACCTCCAGCTCAGCGATATTTGCCTGACGGCGGTCAAAACGATTGGTGTATTCCAGCAAGGCATCATCGCCACGCTGCCTGATATCCGACAGGATGGCACTGACCGTTTGTGTGAGTTCAGAATCCAGTTCCTCCGTCAGCGCCAGACGCGTATCCAGTTCCCGCCAGAAATCCCCGGCCTGATAATCCAGATATTTCAGCTCGATATCCACCTGCACTAGAGAATGGCAGCCAGACGCGAGATGAAAGGCTTGATTAAGGCCTGCTTCATCTTCATCGCCGCTTTGTTCACCACCAGTCTCGAACTGATATCGGCAATCTTTTCCAGTTCGACCATGCCATTGGCTTTCAGTGTATTGCCGGATTCCACCAGATCAACGATAAGATCAGCCAAACCCAGTACCGGTGCCAGTTCCATTGAACCGTAAAGTTTGATGATATCCACCTGCTTGCCCTGAGAGGCAAAGTAATCACGGGTGGTTCTGAGATATTTCGTGGCGACACGAGGACGTCTGTTAATAACCCGTGTCTGTCCGGGTCCGGCCAGGGACAGGCGACAACGACATATTCCCAGATCCAGTGGCTCGTACAAACCATCACCATCATATTCCATCAACACATCTTTACCGGCAATGCCCATATCCGCAGCGCCATATTCGACATAGGTGGGTACATCGGTGGCACGAATAATGATCAGTCTGATATTCGTATCATTGGTGGTAAAAACAAGTTTCCGGGATGAATTCGGATCTTCCTGGGTTTGAATACCTAGTTGCGCCAGTAAAGGCAGGCTCTGCTCCAGTATTCGCCCCTTGGAAATAGCTATGGTAAGGTTTTCGTTCATTGGATATTACGGATTAAAGCTGTTAAAAATGATCGGCCACAGAGTACACAGTGTGTTCTCTTTTTTATAGTGAGTGGCAATGTTCTTTTATTTTCTGATTAAATTCCTGCCTGTGACAGTCAGTCAATTGGGAACCCTTTTGATACTCGCACCCAGTTGCGACAGCTTTTCTTCTATCATCTCATAGCCTCGGTCAATATGATAAATTCTATCAACTTTTGTTTCGCCCTCCGCCACCAGACCGGCAAGAACCAGACTCGCGGATGCCCGCAGATCAGTGGCCATCACCGGCGCGCTGGTCAATCGTTCAACACCGTTGCAAATAGCGACATTACCTTCCAGTTTGACATCCGCCCCCATGCGTTGCAGTTCCTGTACATGCATGAAACGATTTTCGAATACGGATTCTGTAATCGTACTGTTGCCTTCTGCGATACAGTTCATTGCCGTAAATTGCGCCTGCATGTCGGTGGGGAAACCGGGGAAGGGGGAGGTATGCACGTCCACGGCCCGCGGTCGACGCTGATGCATATCCAGGCTGATGCTCGAATTGCTTACCTCTATACTCGCCCCTGCATCAGTCAATTTCGCCAGCACGGAATCGAGGAAATTCGGTTTGGTATTTTTCAGTTTCACCTGACCTCGTGTCATTGCCGCCGCAACCAGATAAGTGCCTGTTTCAATCCTGTCGGGCATGATGTTGTGGTGAGTGCCGTGCAATGAATCAACACCTTCTATTACAATACGATCAGTGCCTGCTCCGGAAATCCTGGCACCCATGCTGTTCAGACACACAGCAAGATCAAACACCTCGGGTTCGCGAGCCGCATTTTCCAGGATGGTCACACCCTCCGCCAGTGTCGCCGCCATCATCAAATTCTCGGTGCCGGTGACGGTGACCATATCCAGAGTCAAATGAGCGCCCCGTAGACGTTTGGCCTTCGCACGAATGTAGCCGCCTTCAACACGGATATCCGCACCCATTGCTGACAGACCATTGATGTGCAGGTTTACCGGTCGTGAGCCAATGGCACAACCACCGGGCAAAGACACTTCCGCCTCGCCGTAACGGGACAACAGCGGCCCCAGCACCAGAATCGACGCACGCATGGTTTTTACCAGTTCATAGGGGGCAAACAGATCCTTGATAGTGTGATTGTTTACCTCAATATTCATGCGCTCATCCACGGTGAGTTCGGAACCCATACGCCCCAGTAGTTCCATCGTCGTCGTGATATCGTGCAGGTGGGGTACATTACCGATGGTCACCGGATCGGTGGTCAACAGGGTCGAAGCCAATATAGGCAGGGCTGCGTTCTTCGCGCCTGATACAGAAATCTCACCGTATAGCGGCTGACCTCCGCGGATGAGTAACTTATCCACTGAATTTATTTATCATGCATTTATACAACGCGTAACTGCTTCTTCTTTTCCCATTCCTCCGGGGTATAGGTCTGTATCGACAGCGCATGAATGTCTGTGCCCATCTTGTCACCGAGGGCTTTATAGACTATCTGATGTTGCTGAACCATAGATTTACCGGCAAAAATATCGCTGACGATGATAGCGCCGAAATGTGTACCATCGTCACCTTGAATTTCGACAAGGCAGTCTGGAATACCACTTTCTACAAGTTGCTTTATATCTTCAAGTTGCATGTTTTGCTCCAGCGGGCAGCGGATAGGCTTACCCGGAATTCAGGAATATAAAAGAGGGTAGCTTAGTTTATCCGGACAGCCGGTGCCAGTCTCCCGTACGGCCCAGAGATCGGGTGAAGATTAAAGTACAGCGGAAATGGTACAGATCAGCAGGGGCAGACGTTCAACAGTCCGGATTTTCCCGACGGCAGCATTCGGCACCCCGCAGCATTCCGGTTTGCGTACCTCAGTCATCCGCCAATGCGCTGGCCAGCCTGTTGTTTTTCTCTGTCAACTTGCTGATAAGGGATTGCAGACCATTTTCATTGATTTCCGACGCGAAGGAACCTCGGTAGGACCTGACCAGACTGATACCGTCTACTGCCACATCGACGACTTTCCATTCTCCACCGCTGATATGCATGCGATAATTGATGGGAACGCCACCGCCGCCGCCAGGTTGTTGTACTTCGGTCTTGACCGTTACCAGGTTGGATTTCGAATTTTTGGTGACTTCCTTGTACTGGACTTCTTCCTGCGAGTATTCCAGCAGGGCCTTGGCATAGGTACGTACCAGCAAAGTTCTGAATTGCTCAACGAACACGGCACGTTGTTCCTCGCTTGCGCTGCGCCAGTTGCTCTTGCCCAATACCCATTTGGACATACTGGGAAAATCAAAGTGAGGGATCACCAGTTCCTGTATCAGTTCATAAATACGCTCAGGATGCGCGTCCAGCTGTTCCTTTTCGATATCCAGACGTTCCAGTACCCCACCAACGGTACTCCTCACGACCTGTTCCGGGTCGAGTGTAACTGCGTTGACGACAGTCGCGAACAGCACAACTGACAAAAGCAAGATTTCGCTTACGACTACTTTGAAATTCATTTTACGACTCTCCGCTGCTTAATGATTTGTATTCTGGTCCGTGATTTGTTTTTTTTATTGTGTGTAGCAGCCGCGCCCTGCCTACTTCCACTTCAACAACCGTCCATCAATATTAGAATGGGTGTTGTAATTAAACATCACCAGTTACCTCATGTTGCACAATTGTAAGTGTATCCCCCTGTCTGAGAAAGGCCTAATTGGTACAAAGTTCCAAAAATATGCTGACACACTCGGTAGATGGATATCACGTGTTAATGACTAAGCTTCCTATCTATATGAATATTAAAATATTTCTTAATATCATCCGTAAACGGATATAAATTCGACCGGCAAAGGCTAAAAGGGTTTCCAGATCAGGATTAATTTTGGCAACAGGGTCAATACGGCCAGTAAGGCGATAAACATTGCCAGCGCAATCAGCAGGCCAAAATAGATAGTGGGGATAAAATTCGACATCACCATAATGGAAAAACCCACAATAATGGTGATCGCCGTATAAAACACGGCTCTGCCGATATTGGCATGACAATAGTGCATAGTCTTGATGTAATCCTGGTGTTTCGGAAATTCTTCACGGAAGCGATAGATATAATGGATGCTGTTATCCACCGCGATACCAATGGTGATCGCTGCAATGGTAATCGTCATCAAATCCAGCGGGATATTCATCAGGCCCATTAAGCCCAGGATAATAGCCGCCGCCAGCAAATTGGGAATAATACCGATAACAGCCAGACTGAAAGAGCGAAACAGCACCACCAACATCAGGGCGATACCCAGCATCACCACGCCCAGAGTCAATATCTGTGAACGAAACAGACTCTGCAGCATGTTATTGTAGAGAACCAGAATGCCGGTCACCTGGAAATCTTCCGATGCCAGCCCCAGCTTCTCGTGCAAGTCCTTGTTAATCTGGATTAACAGCTCGTTACGACGCAGATCTTCCAGCGAATCCATTATGCGCAGGTTGATTCTGGCTTCGTTATTTTCAATGGAAATATAAGGATCCAGCATACTCGCCTTCAATTCCTTTGGTGCGCGTTTATTGATTATCGCCAGTTCAAATGCGTCGAAAGGCGCACCCTCATTGAGATCCTCGGCCAGTTTCAACAATGAGGCCAGAGACAGTACCTTACCCACTGCGGGTAAAGCGTCCAGATATTCATGCACAGCCTTAATTCGTTTGATTTTGTAATCCGTAAACCAGGCATCGGTATTATTATTATCTTCATCGCCAAACAAATCTTCGAAATCGTCAAACTCATCATCACCGCCCACCTGGGGTGCACCATATTCCTTTAAATCATCGAATTTGAGGATGACATCAAGCGGTGTCGTACCGCCCAGTTTATCGTCAATTAATTTAAGCCCCTGATAGATTTCCGTACTCTTGCTGAAATAGTTGATAAAACTGTTTTCCACTTTCAACTTTCCCATGCCGACGGCGCTCACCACCGCCAGCAGCACGGAAAGCACCAGTACGCTGGTCCCATGTCTTTCAGTGAAGCCGGCCAGGGCTCTGGTGAGTGGCACTTCCGAATTTTGTGAAGCGGGTATCCTGGCCCGGTCAAGCAGCATCAAAATGGCGGGAAACAGCGTAAAGGAGGTGAGAAAGGTCACCGCCAGACCAATCGTCATCATCCAGCCAAAATCGATCACGGGTTTGATGCCACTCACCACCAGCGAGGCAAAACCGATCATGGTCGTCAAGGCGGTATACAGGCAGGGCCACACCATACGCCGGGTCATATCCAGCACCAGATCATGCTGATCACGCTCCGGATCATCCCGCCTTAACTGTCGATAACGGACTATCAAATGCACATTCATGGACATGGTCAAAATAAGCATCAACGAGATGAAATTGGATGAAATCACGGTTACTTTCCAGCCCACCAGTCCCAATAAACCAAGCATCACCAGGCCGGCAAAGACACAACTCAATAAAGGCAGGACCACCCAACGTATCTGCCGGAATATCGTTGTCAGCATTATTACCAGAAAGATCAGAACACCGATACCAAACACCAGAAGATCCTTTTTGATAAAAGAGATCATATCGTCAGAGATCATGGGCAACCCGCCCAGATGCAGATCACCATAATCAGTGTACTTCGCCATAATGGACCGCACCTGCAGGATGTTTTTGTGCATCTCGGCATCCAGCCCGGTCTTGACGCGATTATAATCGATCAGGGTTTGTGCCAGTTCATCGTGTTGTTCCGGTGACAGACCGGTTTTATCCCTCTTTATCAACAGGCTGTTCTTCTGTTTCAGCAGGCGTGAAAAGTCTTCATCTATTTTCAGATTCAGCATCAATGCCGTCGTCCCGGCATCAGAACTCATAATCAGATCCTTGTAAACAGGGCTCTCCAGCAGCTCAGCCCTGGCTTTATCCCGGTCAACTGAAGGATCTTCCAATGTACGAAAATTCTTCGCTACGTTGGACAGTTTCCCGCCAATAATTTTAACCAGCGGTACATCCAGAATGGAAATCACCGACTCCACGCGCGAAAGCTGCGATAACTCGTCGCGCAATAACTTTATCTGTTTCAGTGCAGTCTCTGAAAACAAATCCTCATCCGGGGTGAAAGTAACAAACAGGAAATCATGCGTTCCATATCTCTCATTTACTTCACGAAATATTCTCAGATCTTCATCACTTTCCAGCAACAGAGAGTCAGACGAGGCATCAAGCTTGAAATCCTTTACAAAGAAAGCGAAGAACGCAAAAATGAACAGCAGCAGCACTAATACCAGTCTGGGTTTTCCCAGTACGACATTGTCATAATAGTGAGATAAACACTTGAACATTTTTATTATTGCGGGTTGTGGAGAGAGTCTGTCTGGTCTTTGCCTTAAATTTCTGAGCTGGATTTTCCGTGACTCCTGCCAAGTCGTCAACTCTAAATTAATATTAACAGATTGTGCTAGACTAAGCGCAAGGTGAAATGAAATCTGGGGGAACCATACATGAGCAGACTGTTACCATTACTCTATATATTTATTCTGATACCCACGGCAGCGACAGCAGCCGACAGCTCCGGAACAGGCGCGGAAGTCTATATTATTTCTCCTGCCGACGGTGAAACGGTACAAAACCCTGTGCTAATACGTTTTGGTCTGAAAAATATGGGGGTGGCGCCTGCAGGAAGCGATAAAGCCAACACCGGTCATCATCATCTGCTGATAGACACCGGGCTGCCGGCCATGGATCTGCCTATAGCCAAGGACGACAGGCATCGTCACTTCGGCGGTGGTCAAACTGAAACCAGTATAGAACTGACACCGGGCAGGCACACTCTGCAATTGTTGCTCGGTGACGCCAGACACATCCCCCATAAGCCGCCGTTGTACTCCAGACGGATCACCATTACTGTGGAATAAAGATTTATCGTTTGTCTTCAAGCAGCTCAATTTTGTAACCGTCGGGATCCTCGATAAAGGCAATCACCGTTGTGCCGCCCGCCATCGGCCCGGCTTCACGGACGACCTTGCCCCCGGCCGCCTTTATCTTGTCGCAGGCCGTATATACATTATCAACGCCGATGGCGATATGGCCGTAGGCCGACCCCATATCGTAACTTTCCTGTTCCCAGTTCCAGGTCAGTTCAATGACCGTACTGTCGGCCTCCGCCGCGTAACCGAGAAAAGCCAGAGTGAATTTTCCTTCGGGAAAAGCCTTCTCCCGCAATAACTTCATACCCATGATGTCCGTATAAAAAGCCCTGGATCGCTGCAAATTTCCCACCCGCAACATAGTGTGTAATATCCGCATTTTGCCTTTACTCCCGCTGAGTTTTCAAAATTACAATATTAAGGAGTCAATCAGGCTGCAGGTCCAGCCAGTCTCCCGGTATCGCCGCCAGGCGAATGCCGAAACATTCTTTCAGCACCGCTCTGTATTCATCGTCCGACTGTATCAACGATTTGCGTGTCCTGCCGGCTTCGTTGATATGCAATTCCACACCGTTCAGGCTAATACGCCCATCCGGGCTGGCGATGGTCACAACACGATTATGCGTGAAGTGCGATTCCGCTGATGTCTGATAAAAATGGCACATGTCGGCAAACTGTTCAAACTGTCGTATTTCAGTACTGAAGGCATAATGCGGCAACCAGTCCGCCCCGTCCTCCTGCACATACAGCGCCTGCCCGGCTTCGTATTCGCCGATACGATAAGACAGGCCTTCATTAACAGCAGTCACCGGGTGTCGTAAAGCCAAAGGTTGCCGACAGGACCGGCCGTTGCCCACATCCACCAGATACTCTTCCTGCTCCAGACTGATCAGAAGAACCATATGCTCAAAATCGCGTCTGCCGGATTTGCCGGCCAGCATGCTGGCCGACAGGTAGTGTACATCAAAGCCCAGTTGACGGAGCAGATCATGAAAAAGCATATTGCACTCGTAGCAAAATCCGCCACGATAATGCCTCACAATCTTGTTATAAATCCTGTCAATATCGAGGGTAATCACCTGACCCAGATGAATATCCAGGTTTTCAAAGGGCACTGTGTAAAGAAAGGCCTCCTGCAAATGTTGCAAAGTTGCCAGATTAACCTCCCTCGAACCGGCATAAGCGATGCGGGCCAGACACTGGT
>JAJRTU010000176.1 GCA_024278135.1 Gammaproteobacteria bacterium | reverse complement strand
CGTGTCTGTCACATCGGCGAATGGCAGTGCGATGCCGATACCATTGACACGCTCTGCCAGCGCTGAAAACCACAGCGGGTCAGGAATGGCGGCATTTTCCGTTTCACCGAATAAATAGAAATCCATTTTCAGTTTATCGATTGTATGCAGGGTTTCCGCCGTATAGCCTTGCAAATAAATTGCAGTCGGGATGTTGAAGTATCGGGCAACATTGCACAGCGGGTTAAACAGCTTGCGCTGAGGCAGACCAATGTCACCGGCACACAGAGCAGGCCCTTCTCTGAATAACAGTAAATCCGGGCGCTGATTGCACAGGGTCTGTGCCAGCATTACAGCTGTTTGCTTTGGAACATCAGTCCTGTCGCCCCTTGTGTTCAGTTGTGCCAGCAGGCTGACCGGACCCGTCATTGCGGCAATACAAGCGAAGTCATTGTGGGCTGTCCGGCATAAACGCCCCAGTGCTTCAAGGACTGTTTGCAAACGGCCTTTGATCGCTTCCGTCGTTGCGGGTACGTTCCCCAGCTCGGAAATAAACGGCTGATCATCCTGCCATTGGATCTTTGCGCCACAGGCCTCTGCCAGCAAAGTGTTGTCAAATCCGAGTACCAGTCCGCTGGCTTCGAGTAATCCACCCGTTTTTGCGAGATTGCTGCACCAATGCGTCGGATCGTCACTCATCGACTGATAGCTCATCCCCCCCACGCGTGCTGCGAGTGTTTCCATCAGCGGTACGAAAGCCGTGTCGTTGCCGGGCCTGCGCTGCAGGAATGCCTCCATTGAAGAACGCATATTCAACTGTTTTCCTTCTCCGCCTGGCGAGCCTTCAGTGCATCGATATCCAGTTCTATCTCGTGGGTGAGCGGATGGCCCGGCGGCAGATACTCATTTTCAATCTGAATGCCACAGCCGGGACAATAAAATTCTATTAAGCGACAAAGATCACGATCAGGGGTGAAATTACAGGTGGCATCAGGGGAGAGCGGGGGATGCAGTTGTTCCAGAGGGTTCTCATAAATCAGGCAGCCCTTTTTATAGTTGTCACGAGCATCATAAAGCTCATATCCACATCGCTCGCAGCACCACTTGTCAGTATCGCAGTCAATTTCCAGATATTCAGTAATGCGTACTTTTCCCATATATCAGGTCTCCATCAAAATGGAATTGTTGAATTGATCTATCGTCATGTTCCAGTTTGGACTGAGCAGCAGAGTGCTCTGATCGGATTCCACCAGTGCCGGTCCTGTCAAGGCATTGCCACAACCGAGGCGATGACGATCATAAACGGGCACTTCTACACTGTTTTCTCCGTCAAACAGTTTTCGATGTGATTTGATGGCTGTTGCGGGATCAGAATCAGTCTTTTTTAATGTCGCCGCCTGATAACCGGGAATACTCGCTTTCACCATGCAGGCGACAGATGACAAAGTACAGCGAGAGCCATTGTCGTGGGTGTAGACGGCGTTTTCCGCCTGCCGGATCAAGTCTGCGAATAATTCTTCGTGTTGATAAAAATCGATTATTGTATCCAGCTTGATTTCTCTGTCTTTGTCAGCGTCATGGATGAACAATTGCAAAGTGAAATGCAGATCAGCATCGAGGAATCCCTCACCATGCATGTCACGTTCTGCTTCACGACGCATATCTGCAATGGCGAGCTGCAATTTTTCAGTATCCAGCGTGGTATCAAAGGGGCTGTCAATGCGGCGATAATAAAGGTGCCCGACATTCATCAACGATGATGAGTAGGCCGAAAAAACAGCCGAAAACGGTGTGATGATGATCTTCCTGATACCTGAAGCTGCAGCAATATCACAGGCATGCAGTCCACCGGCACCGCCATAGGCGACGATGACAGGTTCGGCGCCGTCCTTAAAATTCGTCATCGTCTCCTTAATTGCTGTCCCCAGGTCCTGGTCCACCTGTTGCTTGATTAGCCAGGCGGCTCGTTCTAGCGATAAGCCCAGTGGTTCGGCGATGCACTCGTTTATCACGCTGCGCGCCTTGTCAAGATGCAATGGCATATCACCACCGAGGAAAAAGTCGGCATCAAGCACACCCAATACCAGATTGGCATCCGTGACCGTGGGTTGCCGGCCCCCGAGATTAAACGCCGCCGGTCCAGGCAAAGCGCCGGCAGACTGGGGACCCACCTTGACAGCCCCGTCACTCACAACAGCAATGGAACCGCCACCCGTTCCCAATGCCCGGATTGAAAACATGGGTAGATTACAGGTGAACCCTTCAATATCCGGCTCCAGGGCGTAGCTGGGTTCGCCCTCTGATACATAAGCTATATCGAAAGACGTACCACCCATATCAGTTGAAATAATGTTGTTTATTCCATAGGTTTTGCCGATATCGCCGGCACCGAGAAGACCCGCTGCCGGACCTGAATTATAGGTGTTGATCGCGCGAGTATTGGCAACCCGTGCAACAGCCCCATTGTTATGAGCGATGAATAATGTTCTCCGGTATTCCCGTTGGCGCAGATCTTCACCGGCCTTGTATAACAGGCGCGCGAGCTTTGCATGGATATAGGCATTGATCACGGCTGTGTTCACGCGTTGTTGCAAACCCGGACGTGTGGAAATATCCGAGGCGAGGAACACCGGTGCGGAACCCAGATAGTCACGAGGATACTCCGTTTTGATAATCCGTCTTACCGCCTGTTCATTGGCCGGATTGCTGTCGGCATGATCCAGGGCGACGACCAGGCAGCGTGCCCCACGATCGATCAGCATTTGCGCGGCCTGCAATACCCGTTCGGCGTCGGGAGCCGTTTCCAGTGTTCCAGAGAAGGAGGTTGATTCGTCAATGCCGATCACCATGTTCTCCTGAACCAATGGTGAGTTTTCGCTGCCGGCGTTACCGGCGAAAAGATCTTCTGTTCCGCTGGTCACGATCAGGCCTATCTTGGAGCCGTCACGTTGGATAATAGTGTTGGTCCCGATAGTACTCGAGAATCGAACAACGTCGGTATTGTAAAGCAGATCTTCTGTTGTGATGCCGAAAGCCCTTGCCCCGGCCCTGATACACTCCAGAAAACAAAGTGTTAAATCATGTTGTGTTGTGGCCACCTTTACCGTTTTGATTTCGCCATCAAAGACAATAAATCCGTCGGTAAAAGTACCGCCCGTATCGATATCAATCGTATAGCCCATTTCAGTTTTTAAACTCAATCAATGCCGGTTTGCTTGTTGCCGGATTCGTGCCGAGTACTTGCAGTGAAGGGCCTGGGGAATTCATTTTTTCTTCCCTTGGGCCTGTTGGCCTGCAATACCCCCCAGAATAAAAGTGATGATTTCATCGTGTACATCGTTGTTTTTCATTTCAGGAACCCGGTTATGCCAGCGCAGATACCAGTTAATCACCGCCAGAATATTAAAAGTCAGCACCCGAAGATTACGACTCTCGATGATGCCCTCTGCTTGCATGACCTTGATTTGCCTCATATAAATATCAAAAATTTCTTTCTGTATGCGCTTGTTGGTTTGTTTGCCCCTGGCGGAAAGTCGTTCTTCTTCGATAAAGAAAATCTTGATCTCCCGGTGGTGCCTGGCGGACTCCGCAAGGTGTGTTTTGACCATGTTGCTGAATTGCGTCAGCGCTGTACCGGGCTCTTTCGCCGCATTTCTTAAGATTTCAGGTAAATCTTTAACTGAATATTCAAGGATGGCCACCCATAAGGCCTCCTTGTTTTCAAAATAATGATACACATTCGAAACGCTGTGCCCGGTGGTATTGGCGATATCACGAATAGAGGTACCGGCATAGCCGTTCGCAGCGAACAAATCGATAGCCACTTCTATCAGTTCTTCATAGCGTGTCATATTTTTTGCCATATCAGCTCGGAAAAATATCCATCCACTCGTTAACAGACAACACGGGAGTCCTATACCCTGGATTGATGGCGTTAATGTCCAAGGTCCACCATTCGGAAGAAAATAGAACGATTGTTCTAGTCATTGAACCACTTCGTTGATGCTGATGTCAAGCATGAGATTTCTGTTTTAAATTGTATGTTTAAAACTTGTAGCATTATGAAAAGCAATATTACAAAGTAATTTTACGGAGGCTATTTGAAAATATAGTATAGTAGTTTACTATATACTGGTTCAGTATCAAAATAAGACGATGACAAATCCAGATTTTTCAAAAACGCCAGGGTATCTCATACATGAACTCAGCCGGTATATAAACCACGAGTACGATCAGCGTATGAGTGAAATCGGACTGACCCGGGCACAGTGGTGGGTACTGGCAAAACTGTATTTCCACGACGGCGTTACGCAGTCGGTATTGGCGGCTGAACTGGGTTTCACCAAGGCGGCCATTGGCCCGCTGCTGGATCGTTTGGGCGCAAATGGCTGGTTGAAACGCCGACCACATCCTGATGATAAACGTGCACGATGTGTTTTCAGGACAGCCAAGGCGGAATCATTGATGAAACGTATGAAAAAAATAGCCGTCGCAATGAACTCGGATTTAATCAGGGGCTTGAGTGAGGACGAGCAGCAGACACTGATGCGCCTGTTGTACCGCATACGAACCAATCTGGTGAGTGACTAAATTTGCAGAAGGAGGTTTAGATGATGTCAGCTTACAGTAAAACTGAAGCAAAAGAGTGGGCCCGTGAAGTTTATCAGGGTCTGGATACCACACATCTGCCGTGTTTCACGGCAGACACGCTGGAGCTGGACGAAAAAGGTATTCGGCATGATATCAGCATGTTGGCCGAGCAAGGATTTTTTGCCATCACCCTGGTTTCCGGTGGTGAAGCGGGCACAACACTGGAGGAGGACAAACGCTGGGTGAGATGGTGTGTGGACGAAGTGCGGGGAAGGGCGGGTATCACAATGAACCTGCGCTATTACACATTGGCTGAAAATATAATGATGGCGCAACTTGCTGAAGAACTCGGGTGCCACAGTGTCATGATCAGTTATCCCAGCAACTTCCATGCCCGGTCCGAAGATGAAGTCTATCAATATACCAAAGCAATTTGTGACGCTGTCAACATTGCTGTCATTCTGTTTCCTTCGGTCAAGAATGATTTTCCTGCGCCTTACCGCGTTTCCGCAACGACGCTGGCGCGACTGGCAGAGCTGCCTAACGTGGTGGCATTGAAAATCGGCGTCCTTGAGTGGACCTGGATAGATGAATGCTTCCGTCTATTCGGGGACGATATTCTGATAAGCTATCCCTTTGATGATGCCTGGCCGACGATGATCGGAAAATATAATATGCAATGGTCGGGCGCGGCCCCCTGGCACAATATGCAGACAGCCGATGACCCTCGCCAGGTGAATATGTTCAAGCTGATCAGGGCAGGACGCATGGATGAGGCCGGTGCCCTGTACTGGCAAACCGATCCGATACGCAAGGCTATTTTGTCGATTGCCATGCCCAGTGCGCTTATGGGTATGTATAACTTTGATCAATGGAAGTATTGTGATGAATTGTTCGGGTTGACGGGCGGCGAGATGCGTATGCCCAAAATGATAATTCACCCCTGGCAAAAGCATCAATTACGCGAGGCCATGCTGGCATCAGGTTTTCAGCCTGTCTGCTGAGCAGCGCCATCTCACAATACGGGGCAGATTACCTGAACAGGTGATGCTCTACTGTCTACGCAGGCATGCAGAAGCGATGTTGTTGTCAGCATTCCTGTAGTCAACTTTTGTTCCACCACCGAGCCCCGGCAGGATTGACGTCCTGCAATGGGGTTTTATTATTCATTGTTTCCTCAGTAGTTTCTCACGGGAATGACAATATCCTGATTGCCGGTATACTGCCGATATTTCAACAAAATGAAAGCAGGAGGTTTCATATTTGTTGAGTCGGGTGAATTAACTGAGAGGTGGGAAAATATGCAAATGCTTGATGTCATGACAGTCGACAAAATGGAGTTAAGGGGTTTTTCCCGTACTGTTGCCGAACTTGAATGGTTGTTGCTGATCCTGGTGCTGTTCTATTTCGTGGTGCCCGGCACAACAATTTATGATGAATGGGGCTACATTTTATCGATGATGGTTTTTGCAGGTTTTGTGATCTCGTTTCGATACTCAAAATTATTTACAGCAGAAACCCGATGGAAGTTGGCCATTGAGACCTGGGCGATGATTATTTTTATCACCTGGATCGTCTATAACACAGGCGGCATCAACAGCCCCTTGCTTAATATGTATCTGCTCGTCATTGTCACCAGTGCCTTGACCCTGGGTAAAGTCACCACCTTACTGGAATTTATACTGATAACAGCAGTGTATTTTTATCTGGGTCATGCCGTTTATGTCGAGAATACATTTTCGCTGATTAATTTTTGCGAACTGATGATTTTGTTTGCGCCGTTTTTACTGACGGGTTATCTGACTTCCATGTTGGCGGCAGATGTACAAAATGGACGCGAGATTCTGGAATTGATGTCTGAAACAGATGAAATGACCGGCCTGCGAAACAGGCGTTCATTTAAAAAAGCAATAACCGCCGAGTTGAAAAAGGCGATCCGTTACTCCAGATCTTTTTCGATCATGATGATTGATGCAGATAACCTGAAGGCGATTAACGATCAGTTCGGTCATGGCACGGGGGACAAATTAATCAAATCTGTTGCCGAGTCGATTCGGGAATCCCTGCGTGACTCCGATATACTGGCACGTTTTGGTGGTGACGAGTTTATCGTTATGTTACCTGAAACCGATGCGGGTCACGCGCAGGAAGCCGGTGAACGTATCAGAAAATCAGTTGAAAACACTTCCTTTAGTGTGGATGGAAACCGGATATCGTCGACAGTCAGTATCGGCATTGCCAGCTACCCACAGGACTCGACGGCAATAGAAGACCTGCTGGGTAAAGCAGATGAGGCCCTGTATCAAAGTAAGGGGCTGGGCAAGAACGTAGTATCCAGCTACACGGAGGAAACGGTTTCGACAGAGTTGCCCTCGTAGGTCCGATTCAAGTCGTCAGGATTGACTCTTTCTAAAGTGATCAAAAGAACCTGCGTCGATCTTCGGGTATTCTATCTTGCTGTGGGAGAGTTGCAGGGCGGCCAGCATTTCCGCTGTCCTGAGCGCAATGGGCTGCGGGTCGACAACGATTACGCCCAGTGCCTCTTGCATGCGTTCGCGGGCGCCATCGGGCAATAATCCAAAAATGGAGGCGCAGGCGATAACTATACATTGTGCGTTTTCCTCAAGCACCTGCGGCCGGGCCGCTGTTATCAGTTCCGCTTCCCAGTCTTCCGGCGTATAGGGGATCTCGGCACCCTCGCGGGTCAGTCTCAGGGAGCGTTCCAGACTGCGCATCGATGTCATTCTCTGTTCACAACCGCATTCCCGGATGGCACGCAGGAACATCGGGTTCATGTCCGCGTTGATTGACACGACGCCGAAACGACGAACCAGTTGACAGACCAGACTGTAGGTGGCGGTGGCGGCGCCCACGACGGGAATATCGACCGCGCCGCGGACGATGGCCAGCCCGAAGTCGCACATCCCGTCCAGTACCACGGCGTCGCAGCCATCCTGTTCCGCCTGCATGGCCAGCATGGCGGCCTCAGGACCCTTCAGATCGATATCACCGGCGACGGCAAGCAGCCCGCCGGCCGCACCCAGAACGACAAGCTCTGTCCCCGGAGACAGCAGGTTCTCTATTTCTTTTTCGGCGCCGGATGATACGGCACCGGGCAGTATGACAGCTAGTTTCATAATATTGACCTCAGGAAAATATTCATTAAAGTTTACCCAGAGCGGCCAGGATCTTCTCCGGCGTAATGGGCAGGTCACGAATGCGAACCCCTGTTGCGTTATAGACTGCATTGGCAATAGCCGGTCCAGGCACAATGAGTGGTGGTTCTCCCAGACCCTTGGCGCCAAAGGGCCCGGTGGGTTCGTTGGATTCGATAAAAATGCTTTCAATGCTTGCCGGCATCTCGACGGCAGTCGGTATTTTGTAGTCCAGAAAATTGCCGGTCAAACAGGCACCGGTTTCCGGATCAAAGTGCATCTGTTCCATCAGGGCGAAGCCGATACCTTGTTGTACTGCCCCCTCAACCTGGCCTTCTGCGGCTTTGGGATTAATGACTTTGCCGATATCATGGGCATAGACCACGCGCAATACGTCCACCTGGCCCGTCTCCATGTCGACTTCCACTTCAACAAACATCACGCAAGGGGTAGAGGGGTTGGATTTCGGTGCCACGCTGGAGCTGCCGATAATCGTACCCTTGTCATCCAATGTGCCCAGCAGCGGGCCCTCGGCAGTCAGACGCACCAGTGCTGATTCTGTGTATTGTGCGACTTCCGCAACCTTAAGCCGGATATCAGGTGAGCCCTTAATAGAGATATTGCCCTGCGCGATCTCCAGATCGTCCACATTCGCTTCCAGCATGTTGGCGGCCACCTGTAACAGCCGACGCTTCGCCTCGTTCGCCGCCAGCCTGACCGCGTTACCGGCTGAGTAAGTGCTGCGGCTGGCATGGGTGGGTGGTTCAAACGGGACATTATCGGTATTGATCTGATAATTCATGTTTACCTTGTCCGGGTCCAGACCCAGTTCCTCCGCCGCGATCTGGCACAGTATTGTTATTTGTCCCGAGCCGATGTCAACCGTCGGTACCGACAGGGAAGCAGCACCATCAGGGTTGATTTTTATGAAGGCCCCCGACTGCTCGAATACCTCGGGGAAGCCGACACAACCACTGACCCAGATAGGCTGGGCGGCCATGCCGATGCCACGTCGTCGGATGCCATTGCCGCTTGCCGATGGACTGCGATTGGTGAAATGACTGCGTTCCGCTCCGGCACGAAGGCAATCTTCAAAACGATAGGAATCGAGTTTGAACATGCCGGGGGCAAAGGTATCGGTCAGTGGATTGGGATCCCCTTGCTGATGGGCATTTTTTATTCTGAACTCGACAGGATCCAACTTCAATGTGTCACAGATCTCATCGATTTGAGATTCCGCTGCGAAACAGCCCTGAACGCCGCCGATACCACGATAGGCACCACAACGCATATTGTTTGTCAGTACGCCCAGGCCTTCAAATCTCCGGTTGTGGCAACGATAAGCTGAATAAGCACCGGCTACGGCACATATCATCATGGCCTCCGGGCCGTAGGTCGCATACGGTCCACAATCGGCAATGATTTTAATATGACGGGCAGTAAATGTACCATCGCTTTTGACCCCGGTTTTCAGCGTAATCTTCATCGGGGTGCGTGCGTTGGTAATGAAATCTTCTTCCCGGCTGTTTTCGATGCGCACCGGCCGGCCGGTCTTTTGACTCAGGATCGCTGCCAGCGGTTCAGCACTGGTGATCTCCGTCTTGCTGCCAAAGCCGCCACCGATATAGGCCGGCTTAACCACGGTGATATCGCTGATCGGCATATCAAGTATAAAAGCCAGTTTTTCACGTAGGCCGAATATATGCTGGGTCGAACTGTAGACGGTTAATTTACCGTTCGGATCGGCATCGATAATGCTCATCCATGGTTCCATGTAACAGGTATGCACTCGCTGCGTGGTATAGGTGTTTTCAAAAATATGGTCAGCGTCGGCGAAACCGGCTTCGAGATCGCCTTCCTGCAGCACCGGGTTCAGGCAAATATTGTTGGTCTGGTTCTCATGCAACTGCGGCGCTCCGTCCAGCATGGCCTGTTCCGGATCAAAAACGAAAGGCAATTCTTCGTAATCCACGTCAATAAGCTCCAGCGCGGTCTCGGCGATTTCCGGACTGGTGGCGGCAACGGCAGCGACAGGCTGGCCGGCATAACGCACCACCTTATCGAGCACGCGGACATCATGCAGAACACTGGCCGAATGGATTTCTTTTATATAGATCGGTGAAAAGGGCAGGGACGGGACATCCGCCGGTGTCAACACCATTTTGACCCCGGCCAGTTTCTTCGCTTTCGAGGTATCGATATTGCGGATCCGCGCGTGAGGATAAATACTACGCAGCATTTTCGCGTGCAACATGCCAGGCAGACGCAGGTTAACAGCGAAACCACGACCTCCTGTCACTTTGTCCAGCGCATCGGGTCTGATCACACTTGTCCCGACCACATTCGTTTGTGAGTTGTTTTGCATTGACGGCTTTCCTATATTTTATATTCCTGATCAAATGTCAATTTAGCGCCACCGGCTTTGGCAGGTGGCGTATTCACAGGCGACAACTGGCCTGAAAACAGGGGACAATCGGTCCAATGTGCTCTTGCCCGCCAGGGCACAGCCTTGTATGTTCATATAAATTGTTGATCACATAACAATTACTTTATCTCCAGTGAGAAATGCGGGCTGGCAGCTAGCGAAAGGCATCTACCACTAAAAAAGCTGCGAGTATGGCTGAAATCCAGAACACCATACTGCCGGTAGGCCAACTCTTCGAGAGATAGTATTTGGCCACTGGGGATTTAGCGAATTCAGTTTGAACGCCCTGCATGGGCACCATTGCTACTGCTAAAGCAGACGATTTTGCACGGCTTAGAAAGGTCACGGTTCGTTGCGCACCCATAGGTATTAACTTGCGATAAAACCACTACATATCCAGATTGACTGAGGCTAACTCTGGAGGATATAGCCCTTTCTTATTCAACCAGACAAAGGCCAGGGCGGAGAAGAAGAGCAGCTGTAGTTGGGCCAGAACATGGGTCACATCATAGGGCCAGTAATCCACCTCCCAGGGTAGCAGTGCATAGAGATATTGCGGTTGGCTGCCAATAAGAATGCACAACAGAGCAGCAACCGACATTGCAAGTAACATGTTGCCTGGCGCCTCTTCGGTACGGATGCCAGCCTCATGGGCAAAAAATGCTAAGTATGGGATCTTGATGCCTGCGTGGTGAAATACACCGGCTGAGGCAAACAGCATCAACAACCACAGATAACCATACTCCTCATACATCAGAGCGGTCATCACCATCGATTTACTGACAAAACCGCTAAACAGCGGGAATGCGGAGATAGAGAGTGCACCGACAATGCAGAGCATAGTGGTTTTGGGCATGGATTTGTAGAGTCCGCCAAGATCCGAACCATTGATGTTACCAACCCGATAGAGCACCGCACCCATGCTCATGAACAGCAGCCCCTTAAAGATTACATCACTAAAGGCGTGGGCAATGGCTCCATTGAGCGCCAGTGCGGTGCCGATACCAATGCCCGTCACCATGAAGCCGACCTGATTGATCAGGCTGTAGGCGAGTACCTTGCGCAGGTCATTCTCAATAACAGCGTAGAAGATCGGGAAACAGGCCATGGTGACACCGATATAAACCAGGATCTCTTCACCGGCAAAGCCACGTGCCAGGGAGTAGACTGCGACCTTGGTGGTGAAGGCGGAGAGAAAGACCGTGCCGGTCACCGTCGCCTCTGGATAACCGTCGGTGAGCCAGCTATGCAGAAAAGGGAATGCGCTCTTGATACCGAAAGCAATAAAGATCAACCAGCCTGCAAGGCCTGCATCCAGGCCGATGTGGTCGAATGCCAGGGAGCCGGTGTCGTGGTAGAAGACCAGTGCGCCCGCCAGCAGCAGTACCCCCGATAGCACCTGAAACACCAGATAACGTATACCCGCTTTCAATGCCCGCTCTGTGCCGCGTGCCCAGATGAGAAATACGGAGCTTATGGCCAACAGCTCCCAAAAGATAAACAGGGTGATCAGATCACCAGCATATACCGCCCCCAGCGCACTACCCGCATAGAGCATCCCGGCAACATGCTGTTTGGTATCTTTCACATGGAGCGAGAATATGCCCGCAATAAAGCTGGCGATACAGAAGAGATAGCTGAACAGCAGGCTGAGTTTGTCCACCCGCATGATAACCAGCTCATAACTCATTATGGTGTGAGTGACAGTGGTTCCAACCTCAATATTCAGCCAGAGATGCAGGCCGGTCAGCACCGGGGTTGCCAGCAATACCATCTGGCGCGGCAGGCCGCGGGTGAGTGCAAGCAGCAGTGCCGCCGCAAAATAGAGCAGAAACGGGGAGAATTCACTCATCGTAATATTTTTCCTTACGCATCACCACGTTGCGTATCTTCTTCGCAATGACGACCAGTAACACGCAAGCGGCAAAACCGTAAATGGCGTAAAAGGCTGGTATCTTCTCCCAGCCAAAACCGATGTGACGGTAGAGCACAAAGTCGGCCAGCACCAGCAGGATGCAGACGGCATAGAAGCCCTTGAGCAGCCGATCAACATTTTCCGGCCGGTCAAACAGGTGTATTTTATTTTTTTCATCTGACATATTTGGAACCTCCGGCGGCCAGGCTTGCCAGTTGGTAGAAAGGATCCGGGTAGAAAAACAGCATGATGCAGGCGGTTGAGGTGATAATCATGGCTAACAATATCGGCTTTGGCGCCTCTGCTATCGCCGTATAGTGTTGACCACCCTCCGGCTTGCCAAAGAAGGCGCGGATAGGGATAGGCAGCAGATAGATTATATTAAGCAGTGAACTGATCATCAATACTGCAAGCAGCAACAGCTGTGCCGTCTCGACCGCACCCAATCCCAGATACCACTTGCTCCACATGCCGCCAAAAGGGGGCAGGCCAATGATGCTCAAAGTGCCGATAAAAAAGGCGGTGAAGGTGATTGGCATGGCGCGGCCCAGTCCATTCATCTCACTGACCAGATTTTTATGGCAGGCAACAAAGATGGCACCGGCGGCAAAGAAGAGGGTGATCTT
>JAJRTU010000175.1 GCA_024278135.1 Gammaproteobacteria bacterium | reverse complement strand
CGAACGGCAACGGGCACTCAGCACGACTCGAACGATGACAACATTCCCATGAGCAAAAGCCCAATACACCCAGACACCATTTCAGTTGAGGAATGAGACAAAAAAAGAAAAAAGATGGAGTGATTAAAATTAAATCACTCCACCTTTTTTTCTCAATGCAAACAGCACTTCTTGAATTTCCTGCCGCTGCCACAGGGGCAGGGATCATTGCGACCGGTCTTCGCGGATTCCCGTCTGACAGGTTGCGAGAGTAGCCTGCGCCGTTCCAGGAAGTACTGAAACACCTGTCTTAAATCAGGCTCGATCTGTTGCTGATGTTGCTCGACCTCATTGACATCCATTTCCAGCAATTGCTCCAGCCCGGCTGCCGTGGCAAACAATCGCATCGGCTTTATATGCTGCTCCAGAAAACCGACATCCGCCGCCGCCAGGGGCCCCCACAGATTCAGGCCCCGCAAAAAACCCTCACACCATTCATCAACGATCAGTACGGTTTTTTCCTCACCCGCCCGTTCCAGAAACAAGGCCTCATAGTATCCCTCATTCATGCTCGTCATGACTTCGTTGTACATGCCCATCACCAGCGAGTTGAAGTCCCTGATTTCATCTTCACTTTCCCATGCCGGCATCAGTTCCTCACCTGCCCAGATAGCCGGAAACCAGGTGAATGGCATGATCATGTTCGGGGCGCAGGCGAGTGCGGCGAAAAGACCATCCAGCTCCGATACATCCAGAACAGAATCATCGTTGCCGTATTTCAGCAAATAGTAATTGGTGAGCCCGTACAAATCGTCCGCGTCCGGCTTCACGGGCGTCTGGACCGGCGGCGTGAAAGGAAGGCTGTTGTAAGCGGGTTTGGGCGTGCTGCGTTCCGTACGCAGACCCAGGCCGATTTCCACTTCCTCCAGATCCCCGGCACAGGAAATATCGACACATTCCAGGGCGAACAGGTGGCGAATATTGTCGATCATGTCTTTCGCCTCCAGGTCCATCAGGCAACCAATCAATATACCATTCAGCGCCCCCGCGTACCTGTCCGGATCGGCCATATACTGATCGAAACGCGCCATCACCTGCGGTCGTAAATCCGGGTATTGCTTCACTATCTCGGCCAGACCATCAACCGCCATCACGCGGGCGAACTCGTCATGCCCGGTTTCCATGAAATAAACAGCAAGCGGCTCCAGCGCAGGCTCACCAATCATCCCCATCACCATCGACAGCTCGCTGATGGCCCAGTCGTCCTCGACCAGCACATCAAACAGGGCAAGCAGGGGTTGCACCGCCTCCGCCGCTTTCAATTGCCCGAGAATACGCCAGGCATGCAGCGGTACCCAGACATCATTGCTCTGCTGATCCGCCTGATGCAAAGAGCTGTCCTGAACCAGCGCCAGCAGGGCCGGCACATCTGATACCTCGAAACCGTAATGCAGATAGTCCGGCCAGTCCGGACTGCGATCGGCATCCCCAAGTTCAAACAGGATTTTTATTTTTTCATTCATTTGTATTGTTGATACGCCCATATTGGGTCTGCCAGGGCCGACATAACAGTTTACACCGAAAAGACCCTGAATCCTGCCATGATATAGTTCGTCATTCCCATGAAAATCAGCCTTACCCGGCTTGGCATCCAAACAAAGAGGGGTAATATATAATCAACAACCCATACAGTTAAGCAAAAAAACAGGGAGAACAGGATGTCTCGTAATCGCAAGACCGCCTTTGAAGACCTTATCGAAATCGCTTCAGCAATGTCGTGGTGGCTTAATCTGCTGTTGGCCTGTATTGCTTATCTTGTTTTTCATCAAATAGCATCGATAGATTTCAGCAATCCCAGCGTCATTACACCGCTGGCCGGAATCACCCAGTATCTTGCACCGCTGCTTTTCGTGATGGGTGCAGGCTTCTCTGCTATTAAACAATGGAAAAGAAAATCCGTTTTCGACAAGCAAAAAGACATCGACACAATACGTCAGCTATCCTGGCAAAGTTTCGAATATTTAGTCAGCGAAGCCTGCCGCAGGAAAGGTTATACCGTAACGGAAACGCCGGATGGCCCCGATGGCGGCATCGATCTCATCTTAAAGAAAGATAAGCGCCTTTTCCTGGTGCAATGTAAACACTGGCGAGCAAAGAAAGTCAGTGTAAAAGAAGTTCGGGAACTGAAAGGTGTGGTAGCAGGCCAGGAAGCTTATGGTGGAATACTCGTCACTTCCGGACTATTCACCAGTGATGCGGTAGAAGAAGCGAACCGTTTAAATATCGAACTGGTCGACGCTGTGAAATTAGCGACACTGATCCCACAGATGGAAACCACTGATTTGGGAACAGAATCCATACCGAATTGCCCGAAATGTGGAAGTGAAATGACGATAAGAACGGCAAAGCAAGGATCGAATGCTGGAAGAAACTTTTGGGGCTGTTCCACCTTTCCAAAGTGCCGGGCTTCAATAAGCAAAAAATGTTAGATACCATCTTTCAACCGCAATCCTAACGATCACTACGTTTCATATACCGGCTAAAAGTTTCACTCAAAGGTGCCGGAGTGATTTAATTTTAATCATTACGACACCTTTTATGGTGATGTAACCTGAAACTGCCTTTCCTGCGTTTACAGTGTTCAAACAAGCAGAACTGTGACCTTCTTAACTGTCAGCCGGCTTGGGCTGCCCGTGAAAACCATTTAAGATGTCACCAACTACAGAAGGGGTAGATACATGGATAGAACCATTGTCTTTGTGCTCGGCGTGCTGTTGACTGTGTCGGTGTCTGCTACGGGGATTGCGCCACCCGCTGAACTCAATAAATGGCGCAACTGGGTGCTGGAACAACATCCCGACATCGACTGCCCGCGCATGGATGTGCAGGCCGCAGGCCGCCGCTGCGCCTGGCCGGGCACACTGGAAATCGAAGTCACGCAAAGCGGAGCCCGTTTTTCCCAGCACTGGAATGTCTACGGCGAGAGCTGGCTGGGTCTGCCCGGTAATCCGCAACACTGGCCGCTGACTGTCCGCATCAACTGGGAAGACGCTCCGGTGCTGGAACGAAATACGCTGCCGGTACTGCAAGTCGCTGCCGGACAATATACAGTTACCGGCCGACTCGAATGGAATGAACGCCCGCAATACCTGCAAATCCCGCCGGAGAATGCCCTGATCAAGGTCAGCATCGATGGCGAATCGCTGCGCCGGCCGAATATCGACAAAGCAGGCCGCCTCTGGTTTACACGTCCCGATAACAACACCGCCGAGACCGGGAAAAGCGACAGCGTCAAGGTGGAAGTGTTCCGCCGCATCAATGACGGTGTGCCGCTGGGTCTGGATACGATCCTGCGCCTGGTCGTTTCCGGCAAACCCCGGGAACTGATCCTCGGCCGCTTTCTGCCCGCCGACAGCAAAGCCACTTTATTCGACTCCGCCTTGCCCGCACGTATCGAAACCGATGGTAACCTGCGTATACAGGTCCGCGCAGGCAGCTGGCAGGTCCGACTACACGCGCGTTTTACCGACAATGTGACCGGCCTGAAGATGACGCAGGCGACGGCCGACTGGCCGCCGCAGGAAATTTGGAGTTTTGCCGCCGCCCCCGAAACCCGGGGCGTAAAAATCACCGGGGTCGAAGCGCTGGATCCCGGCCAGCTCGATATGCCGGAGAACTGGAAGCGGCTGCCGACCTACCTGATCGAGAAAGACAGCATCTTCACCATCGAGGAACAATACCGCGGCGATGTCGCCCCCTCTGCCAACCAGATCAAAAACAGTCGGATTGTCTGGCTGGATTTTGATGGTCAGGGTGCGACCCTGAAAGACAAGCTAAGCGGCATCATGAATCAGGGTTGGCGCCTGTCGGCACAGGCGCTGCTGCATGTCGGCCGCGTGGCCGTCGATGGCCAGCCACAACTGGTCACCCGCATGCAGGAAGACGACAGTGACGGTATCGAAATACGCCAACAACGATTGAACGTCGAGGCCATCAGCCGCCTCGAAAATAAAGACGATCTCACCGCTACCGGCTGGCAACATGATCTCGACAGCCTCGACATAAGCCTGAACCTGCCGCCAGGCTGGCAACTCTGGCACGCTACCGGCAGCGACAGCGTCAAGCACTCCTGGCTGAGCCGCTGGGATCTCTGGGATCTGTTTTTATGTTTATTGATCGTCGGCGCGACCTTCAGGCTGCTGGGTCTGCCCTGGGCGGCACTGGCCGCACTGACCCTGGCCCTGACCTATCACGAGAGCAATGCGCCGATCATGACCTGGGTGGTATTGATCATCGTCCTGCCTCTGTTGCAGGTACTCCCGCAAGGCGGCCTGCGCAAGACGGTTACCCGGCTCGGTTACCTGACCCTGTTTTCACTGGTCATCATCAGCCTGTTGTTTGCCGTACAGCAGATCCGTCGCGGCCTGTATCCACAACTGGAACAACAACGGGCCATTAACACACAAAGTTACGGTACCGGCAGACTGGCTGGCGAGGGAAAGGCCATGCAGAAAGAAATCACGGCCAATACGCCACGACGCATTGATAAAAATGCGTACGAGATGGCGGATGAACTTCTTGTACCGGATGGCGTGGTGCTCACTCAGCAGGCCATGCCGGCGGACGCAGCCGTCAAAAGAGCAGCCCGGGACAGCAAAGGAAAACAGCGCTACCAACCCGGTGCCAACACCCAGACCGGCCCGGGCCAGCCCACCTGGCAATGGCACAGCGTGCGTCTTGGCTGGTCGGGCCCGGTCACCGCCGAGGCACCACTCGCGTTGTACCTGTCACCCCCCTGGCTGACCCGCATCCTGATGTTCCTGCAGGTCGGCTTCATTGGCCTGCTGGTCTTTGGTTTTGGCCGCTTGTTACTGCAACTGGCAAAACACAAAACAGATCACACCACGGATGATCCGCCGGCCCCATCACAGACCGTCGCCACCGTACTGCTGCTGGCTTTCGTCCTCAACAGCCTGCCAACAGAAACACACGCCGCAGATGCCTTCCCGCCGGAATATCTGTTGAAGGAATGGGAACAACGCCTGACACGATTACCGGAATGCGCACCCCATTGTCTTGCCATCAATGCCGTGCAGATCAATCTGAATGGTGAGTCGCTGCACATCCGCCTGCGCGTCGGTGCCGCCGGCGTACTCGGCATGCCCTTGCCCGATGATGATACCTGGCGGATCAGCCGCGTACTGGTGAACAACCTGGTCACGGAGAGCCTCGCCCGGGCGGACAATCGATTATGGCTGCGCCTGCCCAAAGGCAGTCACGAAATACGCATCGAAGCAACAATCAGCGGCGACGCAATCAACATCCCCTTCCCGCCCGTCCCCCACAACGTCACGGTAAGGGCGAAGGACTGGGACGTCTTCGGCCTGCAGGACGGCCGCGTGCCGGGTAAATCACTGCAACTGCAAAAACGCGAAAAGGCCGAGAGCCACGATGCTCTACTGCCGGATCCAATCACGCCTTTTGTCAGCGTCAACCGCCAGCTCAACATGGATCTCGACTGGAACATCCATACCCGCGTGGATCGTCTCGCTCCCAAACAGGGCGGCCTCTCCGTACAGATCCCGCTGCTCGAAGGCGAGTCCGTCGTCAGTGAAAACGTCAAGGTCATTGAAAAGAACGGTAAACACTATGTCACCGCCACCTTTGCCTCCAGACAAAACCGCGTCACCTGGAACTCGGTGATCAAACCGGCAGCCAGCATCACTTTTATTGCAGCGGACAACCCGCAGTTCGTCGAGACCTGGACGGCACAAAGCTCACCGCGCTGGCACCTGAGCTGGGAGGGGCTGACACCGGTCAAGCGCAAGGCCACACAAGCGCAGGCGATGCCCGTCTGGCAGCCCTGGCCGGGCGAAACGCTGCGGATAACCGCCGTCAAACCCGAACCGGTGCCCGGCCCGACCACGACCGTGGAAAGCGTCATCATCAACAGCAAACCGGGGGCCCGCAGCACCGAAGTGCAATTGCAACTTACCATCCGTAGCAGTCTCGGCGGTGACTTTCGCGTGCAGCCACCGCAGCACGCGAGCCTGGAACGCGTTGAAATCGATGGCCGGGAAATGCCCCAACAACAGGAAGAGGACAGCGTCGTACTACCGTTGCACCCCGGCCTGCAAACGGCGAAGATAAACTGGTCCCTGGCCAAAGGCGTCGGCATCAAAACCGGCACACCGCCGATCACGCTGTCTGCACCCGCCAGCAATATTGAGCTGGGCCTGACCCTGCCGCAATCAAGATGGCCGCTGCTGGTCAGCGGCCCGGACATCGGCCCGGCCATGCTCTACTGGGGCGTGCTCATTGTGATCCTCGGCGTGGCCCTGGCCCTCGGGCGCATCATCAAACAACAACAACTCAGCATCCCGGTCAGCAACTGGCAATGGGTATTGCTGGCGCTCGGTATGAGTACGGTTAACATAAGCGGCAGCGTGGCGGTGGTCCTGTGGTTCTTCGCAATGGAAGCACGCGTCCGATTCAAGCTGCCGCTGGAACGCTGGAAGTTCAATCTGATGCAACTGGCCTTCATCGCCATCTCCGTTATCGCCCTGATCAGCCTGTTCGCAACCATCCCGGAAAGCCTGCTCGCCACACCCGACATGCAGGTCACCGGCAACGGCTCCCACAACTACTTCTACAACTGGTACCAGGACAACAGCCCCGAACAGCTACCGCAGGGCCAGGTAATCAGCGTCCCCATCTGGGTCTACCGCGTGACGATGCTGGCCTGGTCATTGTGGCTGGTCTTCGCGCTGCTGCGCTGGGCGAAGTGGGGCTGGCAGTGTTTCAGCAGAGAAAAACTCTGGGCAGGAAAAACAGGGGAAAAGACAAAATAATCAAGTCGGCCAGAACAAGATACGGGGACAGTTTACTTAATTATTGACATTGGACCCGGGGCGAAATAAGTAAACTGTCCCTTAATCCCCAGATACAGATTATTCCCTGTTGCATGCACAGATAAGTTGATAATTAATTTTATATTAATTGACAATTACTTGACAAAACCATAGCCTGTCCACATGTCCAGCAAGCAACAAATCCTCTCCCGGCTTGAATCTCAATCACCGTTAAGTGGCAGGGAGTTGAGCCATCATCTGGGTATCAGCCGTCAGGCCCTGAATGTCCATTTGCAGGAATTGATCGCAGCCGGACAGGTAACAAAAACCGGTTCCACCAGAAATGCACGTTATTATGCGCGACGTAACGCGCCTGCCGTAGCGCGTTATTCCAACAATATCACACTGGAAAATCTCGATGAAAGCATTGTCTACGACCGGATTGCCACGACACTCAACCTGAGTTCAGCACTGCGCCCCAATGGTGAGTCCATTATTCACTATGCATTTACAGAAATGCTGAACAACGCCATCGATCATGCCCACTCGGATCGGGGCGCTGTCAGCATGAATCTGGAGGCAGGTTCAATAAACTTTGAAGTCCGTGATTATGGCATCGGTATATTCCAGTCCATTGCTTCCAAATTTAATCTGGATGACGAAAATGCGGCCATGGTTGAGCTGATAAAAGGGAAAACAACCACTATGCCGGAGGCACATAGTGGCGAAGGGATCTTTTTTACCTCAAAAATTGCTGATCAATTCATTTTACAATCACATCGGATACAGGTTGAATGGAATAAACGCAGGGACGATACATTTGTATCCGAAATTCGGAAACTAAAGGGCACACGAGTGACATTTTCAATTCGGCGTGACGCACGCCAACAACTGAACGATGTTTTTGAAACCTATGCGCCCGTTGATTTTGATTATCAGTTTCAAAAGACAAAAGTCCATGTCAAATTACTTCAATCAGATTATATTTCCCGCTCGGAGGCACGGCGTTTAATGCTGAATCTCGACAAATTTTCTGAAATTATACTTGATTTTAAAGGCGTGAAATCATTGGGCCAGGGATTCGCTGATGAAATATTCCGGGTATTTATCAAGCAGCACCCGCAAATTCAGATCCAGCCTGTCAACATGAATCCCGTGATCGATGCCATGCTCCGGCATGTGAGCCCAACGAATAAGGATAAGTCGCGCGCCAGCCGCGACTTATCGTATTGTTGAACAAGCCCGGCGTAATTGTTTCTCTCTATAGTAAATAAATAAAATGCAGCTAAGGGGAATAAGGCAGATTTCATTTGTTACGTTATGTCAT
>JAJRTU010000174.1 GCA_024278135.1 Gammaproteobacteria bacterium | reverse complement strand
CAGGCAGATAAACGGCTGTATAGGCAAAATAGAGTGCATCTTTGAACGCCTGCGCGATAGTATCAGGCATCGGTGGCGCAACCCTTAAATTTGAGTGGCGCGCTTATTTGAAATTCGGGCCTTTATGGACGGACACTAACTATGATCTGTTCACTATGACAGAAGAAGATTTGTTATCTATACTGCCTCCGGAATTCGATAAATTCCTGGTCACAAATTGAATAAAACTGATAAGCGAATAGATATAGACGCTACGCAAACTGGTTGAGGTGGAATTGCTACAGATTGAGAGCCGCTCAATCTGCGATGTCCGTTGATATGCAGATTGGGCGGTTCAAGTTCGGCTAGTTTTCCCGAATGTGTATTATGTTGCCGTTATACGAGATTTTTGCGATGTATTTATTACCTTCAAAAACCTCGCCTCCGGCCCAGTTACCACTGCCAAGGTAATTCCGATTAATTATCTATCCATGATTCTTCTTGGGATTGAACAGCTGCTCATCAATAACGAATTAAAACAATAATTTAAAAGTTCTTGCTAAATGGCAAAGTGTAGCTACAATGGATACACAAATGTGTATCCATTTGGCAAAACGATGAATAAGAGCTCTTCCATGCGGATTCGGATCGAACCCGAACTCCACAGTGATTTTTTATCTACGTGCAAGCAGCAAGATAAGCCGGCCGCACAAGTTCTGCGCGAATTCATGCGCGAGTACGTTGCCAGGTATCCCTCGATTGAACAGCGAGACCTGTTTGTGGCCGACCAGAAAGCGGAATACAAGTAAAGGATAATGAAATGGCATTAAAACTCATTGATCTGTTTGCCGGCGCGGGTGGATTGACTCTGGGGTTTACGGATAAACGATTTGGCGGTGCCTTTGAGTGTGTTTTCGGTGTGGATAATGATCCGGCTGCAGTTGATACACATAATTATCACTTTGGCCCGCATGGGGTCTGCACGGATATCGAAGAATGGTTGTCCGGTAATCCGGAAATACCGGAAGCAGATGTCGTCGTCGGTGGTCCCCCGTGTCAGGGCTTCAGTTTATTGAATAAAAAGCGTCACGGCGATGCCAGGCGGGCACTCTGGGAACCTTACATGGACGTAGTGGAGCGCTCAGGCGCGCGGGCTTTTGTGATTGAAAATGTGCAGGGCCTGAAAGATTCACCTGAACATGACTCTATTAAAGAAAAGGCTAAACAGCTCGGCTTTGAGACGGCCGCAGCCATACTTAATTCAGCGGATTACGGCACACCTCAGACCAGGAAAAGGACCATAATTGTAGGCTGGAAGTCCGAGGAAATGGGTTTAGATATAGTGTTTCCTCCAAAGCCCACTCATAGCAGAGATGGCAGACAAGGGCTGCCTGCGTGGAAAACGGTTGCGGATGCGATCGCAAATCTGCCTGCGCCTTCTGGAACGGAAATAGGTAAGTGCGGACCTCCACTTGATCTGCATTTCGGCAGGAACCCGACTAAGATCAGCAAGGAAAGGTACAGGATGGTGCCTAAAGGAGGGAATCGATTCGATTTGCAGAAAAATGCGCCACATATAACACCTAAATGCTGGATCAGAAAAAAATCGGGTGGTACAGATTTGTTTGGAAGATTGTGGTGGGACAGACCTTCGGTGACGATTCGAACGGAGTTTTTCAAACCGGAAAAAGGCCGTTACCTGCACCCGGAGCAGCATCGACCGATTACGCATCGTGAGGCTGCCAGATTGATGGGATTTCCGGACGACTTTGTTTTTCTAGGAACGAAAATTGAGATCGCGCGCCAGATTGGAAATGCTGTGCCCCCTGATCTAGCCGGTGCGGTTGCAAAGACAGTGGCAATGTTTCTCAATAAACGACGCCGAAGGGCGGCTTGATCGGACAATTAAATTGCCCAGACGATCAAACCAGTCAGATCCGGAGAAATTAAGAACACAGTTGGTAGATTTGCTATCCGGTTTTGAGCATAGAATCGCAAGCGATGATCTTCGTACGCAGGTTAAAGGCCTTATCCCTGCTTATCACCTATTGATGGATCTGGGAAGCTCATTGATCCCGGGCGATGTTGCTGCTGCGAGAGATAGAATTCTTCATTATTTGACTACGTATCCCCATACAGTAATCAGTGGTGAAGAATTGATGGTGGTGGCAGGAATTAGTGAATGGGCTCGCAGAGCCCGAGAACTGAGAGTTCAACAGGGGTGGCCTATTATTACAGGGGTCAGTATTCACGAGATGGCTCAGGAAGAAAGCCTGTCCGATACTGAAGCCACCGCTAATATGGCGCCCGATGATTATATGTTGCTGGATGTAGCGCCTGATCGAGACGCTGCGTATCGATGGAATATCGCAAATGATATCCGCAAGGAAGTCGGGGTCGGTGTAAGGGAGAAAATACTTAAATATTTGCGCAAGAATGTCGGGCATATTGTAACCGGCGAAGAACTCCGTTATGTGGCGAACAACAAAACAGAATGGGCCAGACGAATTAGAGAGTTACGAACAGAAGATGGTTGGCCGGTAGTCACAAAGCAAACGGGTATGCCGGAGCTGCCGGTCGGAACCTATGTGCTTTAAATGGATCGGCAGTCACACGTGCACGATCGAAAAATCCCTGATGCGGTCAGGCGAGCGGTTTTGCAGCGGGACGGTTATAAGTGCCAAATGGATGGGTGTGGATGGCATATTGATGAATATAATCGAGCTGATCCCCGCATACTTGAGTTGCATCACAAAAAACACCACGCAGCCGGCGGTGAAAATACTGCCGAAAATCTTATTACTCTATGTAATAGCTGCCACGATAGAGTTCATGCGGATCATGTTGAACTGAAATAATGGTTATGTGGATTGCAATGTGTCGGATACGCTGACCCCCGAGCAAAGGCGGCGGTGTATGTCCAATGTTAAGGGAAAAAATACCGGCCCGGAGTTACTTATTCGTAAAGCACTTTTTGCGAAAGGTTTTCGTTATAAGCTTCATGACAAAAAACTGCCTGGGAAGCCTGACTTGGTCTTCCCGAAATATAATGCAGTGATTTTTATACATGGTTGCTTCTGGCATGGACATGATTGCCACTTGTTTAAGTGGCCTTCGACCAGGAAAAAGTTCTGGAAAAATAAAATAAACCGGAATAGGGATGTTGATGCGCGCAATTACAATCAGCTTAAAGCTCAGGGATGGTGGATCTTGACTATATGGGGCTGTGCAATTAAAGGGAAATATAAACTGGGTGTGGTGGAGGTGGCGAACCTGGCGGAGCACTGGCTTAAACATGGTATGAGAGATAAAGTAATTAAAGGTAGCAGGTGATGGTGACAATTCAGGAGCGTCTTAGTTATCTCTAGAGTTACCGGCCTATACAAGCATAGCCCTGGTAAAAGCGATAAAGGCCGGTGAATTGATAGAGGTGAACAGTGATGGCTAAGCCTATATTGAAATCTGTCCACGAGACGGCGAAGGGGCTGCATAAGGCCGGGGCGATGGACGAAGTGACCATGCGTGAATTTGATGTGCTGTGCCTGCCGCCGGTAAAAAATTTTACGATGTTGGCCAAGGGCGCAGATGAAGCAATATAACACTGTACCCGGCTTCAAAGATGTACCCGCTATGAACCACAATTTCCAGGAAGTCATCCTCCAGGCGACCGGTGCCGATGCGCTGTATCACATCGAAGACATCCAGTCGCTGTGGAGTGGTTATGGCAAGGTCATGCGCTATGGTCTGCGCGGTGCGGACCGGGAGCGGGTGGTGGTCAAACATGTAAAATTGCCGGACCAGCATCATCATCCCCGGGGCTGGAATACCGATCTCTCGCATCAGCGCAAGATCCGTTCGTACCAGGTGGAGACGGCCTGGTACCGGGACCGGGCCCCGGCCTGTGATGCCCGCTGCCGGGTACCGGCCTGTCTTGCGCTGGAATCGGATGCGGATGAGTTCCTGATGGTGTTCGAGGATCTGGATGCCAGCGGTTTCCCGGTGCGCAAGAGCGCCATATCTCTTGCCGGGATGCAACTGTGCCTGAACTGGCTGGCGCATTTTCACGCGACCTTTCTGGGCGAGTCGCCCGGCGGCCTGTGGGAGGTGGGTTCCTACTGGCACCTGGAGACGCGCCCGGACGAGCTGGCGGCGCTGGATGATGTTCAGCTTAAGCATGCGGCAAGCGAGATCGATGCGTTGTTGCGTGAGGGGCGTTTTCAGACCTTTATCCATGGCGATGCCAAGTTGGCCAATTTCTGTTTTTCCGAAGACGGCAGGCAGGTGGCAGCGGTGGATTTTCAGTATGTCGGCGGCGGCTGTGGCATGAAGGATGTCGCTTATTTCATCGGCAGTTGTCTGTATGAGGAAGATTGCGAGCGGCATGAAGCGGCTCTGTTGGCGTATTATTTCAGCGCACTTGGCGATGCACTCGAAAGCCGTGGCCGGGATGTTGACCCGAAAGCGGTCGAGCAGGAATGGCGTGCTTTGTATCCGGTCGCCTGGACGGATTTCCACCGCTTTATGAAAGGCTGGAGTCCGGGGCACTGGAAGATTCACGGCTACAGCGAGCGGCTTGCCCGGCAAGTGTTGGCACAATTGAAAGCAGAAGTGAGCGAGTGATGCATTTGTCGAAGCAGGATCTGAGCGAATTACTGCAGTGCGCTGTATCGGCGGCAAAGGAGGCCGGTACTTTCATTCAGGCTTCGGTAGCCAGAGGCATCGAGGTGCAGCATAAAAGCGGGGGCAGCAACATCGCCGCCCAGGTGGTCACCGAGGTGGATTTGCGCGCGGATGCCATAATCTCCGAGGCCCTGCGGCCGACCTGTGCTCAGTATGACCTTGCCCTGCTCACCGAGGAGAGCACGGATGACAGGGCGCGGCTTGTGAAGGATGCCTTCTGGTCGGTTGATCCTCTGGACGGGACGCTGGCCTTTATCGAATCCAGGCCGGGCTACTCGGTGTCTATCGGCCTGGTGGCGCGGGACGGCACCCCCTTGATCGGTGTGGTGTATAACCCGGTCACGGACATTTTGTATTCCGCGGTGCGCGGGCAGGGCGCACAACGCCAGGGCGAACCCTGGCGGCCATCGATAACACCGCAGGCAGGCAGGCCGCTCACGCTGGTGTTTGACCGGGGCTTTGATCAACGCGACTACTATGCACAGGTGTCTGCCGCCCTGAACGAACTGGTCGTCCGGCACGGGTTCTCCGCTGTGCAGACCCTGGAAGGGGATGGCGCGGCGATGAACGCCATTCAGCTGCTGGAAAATCCGCCGGGATGTTATTTCAAATTTCCGAAACCGCAGCAGGGCGGCGGCAGTCTGTGGGATTTTGCGGCAACCGCAGCGATCTTCGATGAATGCGGTGCTGTTGCCAGTGATTTTTACGGTGAGCCGCTGGAGTTGAACCGCGCGGATTCCACCTTCATGAATCACCGTGGCGTGCTCTATACGACTAGTGCCGTATTGGCGGCTGAGATTCAGGGATTGTTGCCAGTGAAAAAGCCCGGGTAGCTGCCTGGGCTATATTTGGTGGGAAGGCGGGAATCGAACCTGCCTGTAGTTCGCCAGAGTTGCAAAACCGGTTGACTTGAAATATACGGCAGCGCCGTATAGCATGTCTTTACATCATGGAAGAAAGGACCAGGGATATGGTCTTGTTTGAATCACCGATTTTCAGTCGGTACAGGGAGTCTTATCTGAAAGATGATGAGTACTTGCGGCTGCAACTCGCGTTAATCAGTCGGCCAATGTCGGGTGATGTCATTCCAGGCAGCGGTGGTTTGCGCAAGTTGAGGTGGCGCGGTTCCGGGCGCGGTAAACGTGGCGGTATTCGCATCATTTACTACGCCATTGCTGCAGATAACCGTATTTATCTATTAACCGTTTATGCAAAAGCTGATTGCACGGATCTTACACGCGAGCAGATCAGGGTGCTGCGTAAACTGGTCGAGGTTGAATTGCAATGAAACGCGATCTCTATAAAGAGCTGGAAGACAGTATCAAGGCCGCTGGTGCGCACCGCCGTGGGGAGAGAAACCTCAGGGAAGTTATGCCGATTCCTGCTGACCTGATCGATGTTCGCAAGATAAGGGAGTACCTGAACCTGTCTCAGGCGAGTTTTGCGTTACTCATTCGTACTTCCAAACGCACGGTTCAGGACTGGGAACAGGGGAGACGGCAACCCACAGGACCGGCACGTGCATTATTACGTATTGCGGAAAAACGACCGGATATTTTGCTGGAGACTCTGGCAAGCTAGCAAAAAAATAGCCCCGGCATTATGCCGGGGCTACCGTATTGGTGGAGGCGGCGGGACAGCTTATCCATACCTTTCGGAATGGGCTGGACTATACCTTCACCCCCAAAGTGGGGTCAGAGTAAAATTTAAACAACAAATT
>JAJRTU010000173.1 GCA_024278135.1 Gammaproteobacteria bacterium | reverse complement strand
TTCAGTGGACTGGCAGGTACGTCAAAGCGTCCGTGCGAAGCTCCGGAATCTGGTCAGGGTGACACTGCGGCGCTACAAATACCCGCCTGATAAACAGAGGGAAGCGGTCGAGCTGATCTTGAAGCAGGCGGAGGTGTTGTCGGAGAAGTGGGCGGCTTGATGGATACTGAGTTGTAAGCACGAAGAGCTATATGGCTCCTCGTGCTTTGATCCTGCATCTCTTTATCCCTTCGGAGGAAACGGATCATTACCGTAGGAATTTTTCTCACGGATTCGTCCGTTCTCACCATGAATCAAGAGTTCCGATCCCTGATTCCCCGCGATTGCCTTTCCCCGTTCGATAGCTTCCTTCTGAGTAGGATGCACCGAGGTAATCCGCTTGTTGCCGGCTCCACGTACTGCCCAGTCATCGCCATGCGGAACAATATGCTGATTTTTCTTACTCATTTTTATACCTCATCGTCAATTTAATTTACCAATTCTTGGCAAGACGCCGCTCGACTTCCGAGATGACTTCTGATGATCCCTCGACCTTGATAGAAAATTTATCGAGGCTGCGTCCTGTCACTTTCAGTTTTGGACTCTTCCCAGTCATGGGATCGCGGATATTTCCGACTGCTCGAGTCAATTTGTCGCGGATGCCTTTAGCGACTGCTTTTTCCAGTTCGTTGGGAAACTGTCTGGAGCTCACCTTACGGCCGTTGATTTCAAATAAGATGTCGATCATTAGAATGGACCTTTTTGATTTCTTTCTGGGAAGACCCCATTACATAACAATGGCTCTCAAGCCAGCTTTACACGGACAAGATGCCAAAATAAATTTTTCTGTCCGCGTAAATCCTCATTGTGAGCATTACTATCATGTATATCCTGGAAATACGGAATGGTGACCATGGCCGTCGAATTTGCTACCGAATCAGAAGATGAACATCTTTCGCCCCTGGAGATCCGCATCGCGCTCCATGAACTATCTGATGCCGATATCTTGCGGCTCGGCAAGATTGCTAGTCAGTATGCCAATGGATGCCAGTTAGAAACAGATGAACTGTTAAATGAGGCAATTGCTGCATCACTTTCTGGGAACCGCCAATGTCCTCGAACCGTTCCTTTGATAATTTTTCTGCGCCAAGCTATGCGGAGTATTGCCTCTAATCAGCGCCGCAAGATAAGAACAGAACATCGAGCGGAACCGATGGACAATGATCCCGCCAATGATCCTGTCTTATCAGTTAGCGACGGAAAACCTTCTCCAGCTGATCGAGCAGTGGCGGAACAAGAGGTGCAGACCATCTTTGCTCTGTTTGATCACGATGAGGACGTGACAATGCTTTTGATGGGAATTTATGACAGCTACAACCCAGATGAAATCTGCGAGACCGCAGGATGGGATCGTAAAACTTACGACACAGTACGAAAAAGATTGAGGAGAGGTTTAAACAAACATTTTCCCGAGGGTAGGCAATCATGACAAAGAGAAAGCTCACGGGATCGAAACAGCTCGACAGACTTACCGATACCCTCATCGAGGACATTCTTGCTCTGAGTGATGAGGAAATTATCGCCGAGGCTAAGGAACTGTTCGATGATCCAAAAGTTGAAGTTGAAAGGCTCAAAGGTGTGATCGATAACGCCTTGCTGAGAGCATCCAAAACCAAGCTTGCCGAGGCTCAATCAGCTCTTTCTGACCACAGAAACGAAAACCACAAGAGCAAGGTTGTAACGCTCTCCGCTGCAGAAAAGCGCTCGGTGATCGACCGTTTTGTTTCCAAAGACCCAGAACTTCATAATAAATTAACCCTTGCGGCACGCAAAGGCGAAGGTATCCAAACAGAGAATGACATCAATGGGATGTTTGAAGACCTAATCGAGTTGGGACTTATCGACGAGCAAGGAAATCCACGTTGATCCGACTCACATCCGCCGAACAACTCCTCCAGGAACTTGGAATAACGGAACCTGAAGAAATCGACCTTGAAGCAATTGCTTGGCATGTCGGGGCGACCGTGAAGCGTCGGATACTCGATGGATGCGAAGCCCGCATCGTTGGTGCCGGGGGTAGGGCGATAATTACAGTTAATACGAACAGTGCTTTTGTAAGACAACAGTTTTCTATAGGTCATGAAATTGGACACTGGCATTACCACCGAGGAAAAAGTTTAGTATGTCGTTCCGATGACATTGGTGGATCTAGCACAGGTAGCACTATGTTAGAACGTCAAGCAGACAAATTCGCCGCGAATTTGCTGTTACCAAACTACATTCTGCGACCCTATTTAAACCAATTTAAAAAGCTGACTTTTGACACAATAAAAAAAACAGCTAATACCTTTGGAACAAGCTTACCAGCTACAGCAATAAGTTTAACTGAGCGCGGTCCATGGGCAGCCATGTTGGTTTGCCACGGGCATACAGGACGCAAGTGGTTTTCACGCAATGCAGGTCTATCTGATTACTGGTTCCCGAATAATGAATTACATCCGGAAAGCAGTGCCATTGGAATTTTATATGGAGCCGATCCAGATCAAGTAACTCCTAGAAAAACAAGTGCATATTTCTGGTTCAATTGCAGAGAGGCTTATAGGCAAGATATTTATGAACAAAGTATTTACACAACTGAAGGAGACGTGCTTTCTTTATTAACATTTTAGTGGCTTCAATACGGATAACAGGGTGCGAGACATTAGTTCGTCAAATTTTAATGACCATACATTCGACATAAGAAATTTGAGAGAGTAGACTGTATTGGTCTTTATCGAGGGAGCATTGGAGCGAGAAGACCGATTGTTCTATCAGCCTTGTATATCAACAGATTGATATATCTGAAAGAAACGTCCGACTGCTGGGTGGAATTCCCACTAACAACAAGAACAGCAATGTGCTCAAAGCAATTCAAACTAAGGAGGTGACTATGAAAAAATTGATCCTCAATATTCGTTATACGATAAGTTTGGCTGTAGCGCTGTTGGTCTTCGTTGGCGCTGGAGGGGCACAGTATATTTGTGCTCGATCCAATACTTCTTTCCTATGAACATGAGACATTTCAATACCGAAATGTCTCATGCTTTTCATTTTCTGGGCTACGATATTTGACTATTTATCCTTCCCTTAAAGGTATCTCTTTTAGGGGAGGAAAGATATTGTGTTTATCTTATGATTGACTAAAACATCCCCTCCAAAACCCCAGGAGCTGAATCCCTACCTTCTCCACTAGAAAACCTCAGCTCCACCCCTTCATCACCCGGCCTCAACCAGAACTGCACCACAACCTCCCCCCGGATCGCCACTAGGTTAAAGTAATCAGCCAAATCCCCAGCCTTCGCGTAATGCAGCTTGACCGTATCACCGCCCCAGATCACCGGATGATAAGTTTCGATCTGGCTGACGTTGACCACCTTGTCTGAATCGACGTATAACTCGCCCAGCAGATAATAATCATGGTTCGCCTGCAGGTTTTCCACCAGCCAGCGCAATGACCGACCTTTCATATCCACCCGCTGCGAAATTACGCGCAACGGCTCGCCCTCGATCAGCACCGCATCGACCGGGTACAGGTTGTGGTGCAGCTGGCTTTTGCCAACCGACCTGGCCTTACCATGGTAGTCGATGATCAGGCCACTTTGCCAGGCGCCCAGCACAGGGCAGGTACATTCGATATGCTCCAGAGTCAGGTTGTCGATGGCTTTCAGTTCCAGCGTGTACCAGTTCAGACCCTGGACCTGGACGTATTCATCGTAGGCGATGTCAAAATCCTTCAGCAGCTGATGCAGTCCGCCGCGCAATCCCAGGCTGCTCATGGGGTACAACCCAACGCAGAACACCAGCATCGAGCACAGCACGATCATTTCCGCCTTGCTGCCGACCTCCAGCCGGTACTTGATCTTGCCCGGCATAACCACCCGGATCGGCGATGGCCAGAACAAATCCACGCCACGAATGTTGGCCATGTCGATCTGGATATGCGACCAGTAGCCGCCCAGGATCGACCAGAAACACAAAGGCCAGGTGAAATAAAGCGGCGACGCCAGAGCAGCCAGAATGGCCACGCCGATCAGGGAATGGGTAATAGTTCGGTGCCCGAAGCGTTTTTCCAGCGGCGCCGAGATAAAGAACAGTGGCCGCCCTACCCTCGATGTCGGGATATCGATGTCCGGCATGAAGGAAAACAGGATGGCCAGGCCCCAGCTGACCGGCTCTGCCGGGTACTCGAAGACGGCGGCCCCACCCAGGTACAGCGCGGTGGAAAAGGCGGCGTGGGTGCCGGCTAACATCTGGAATGATATGATATGAATTGAAGTGATATCATATCATTCCATATCAATCGATGTGACATCACTTCACTTGATATCAAACGACAGGACACTACCGCCCCACCCCCTTGAAGATAAAGAACCGGAAGGTCAGGAACAGCGCGGCCCCCATGCCCCCCATGATGTACAGCGTCTTGTCGCCGGTGCCCATGCCGATGTAGCGCATCGATACAATGACCGCCCCGAGAATCATCACCATTGGCGTGAAGTCCAGGTACTGAACGCCAGCCTCATGGCGCATTTCCCGCACCTTGCGCTTGTCGATGATCCGCTCCTTTCCGGATTCATCCAGCATGTCATAGATCGCCTGTGGCACGCCGCCGGATTGCTTGGCAACGTGCGAGATGTATTGCTCAGGCGATTCAATCAGCACACCGTTGGTTTCGACATATTTTTTCACAACCTGTCTGATAACAGGCGCCGGCAGCGGCTTGATGGCTATTTCCTTCATCTTCCACCAGAGCTTCTTCACGCGCGGCTTTTTCTCCGACGTGCAGCCAACCACCTGTGCATGATCGAAGATTGCCAGCCAGAACGCCATTTGTGTAGGCGTCAGCGATGTCAGGTCGTCCACGGCAATCACCGGCTTGTTCTCCGCCCTGGCCAGCGCCGGAATAATCGCCTGGGTCAGATCGCGCATGCTCATCCGGTTGACCCGGTTGCGGATGTCTTTCCACTCGATTTGCGCCGGGGCCATGTCATGAAATTGTGCCGGCAAATCCAGCTCCTGGGCGCTAATCAGACCCAACGCCAGCATCTGCCTGGCCATTTCCAC
>JAJRTU010000172.1 GCA_024278135.1 Gammaproteobacteria bacterium | reverse complement strand
TGGGCATTATCTGGTTCCCCGGGTTATCGAGTAAACAGCAAATGGGTATCCCCGCATCGTTGCCGACACCCGCCGGAAGATAAATTATGTATCAACACACTCTTGCCGAACTGTCAGGACTGTTACACAATAAAAAAATCAGCAGTGAGGAACTGACTCGAACTTTCATTGAGCGCAGCGAATCCTTTAACAAAGAGCTTAATTGTTATATCAGCATTACGTCTGAGCTTGCCATGAAGCAGGCCAGGGCGGCTGATCGCCGGATTCAATCCGCTACGGCCGGACCGCTCACCGGTATTCCTGTTGCACACAAGGACATTTTTTGCACCAGGGACATCAAGACTTCCTGTGCATCAAGAATGCTGGATAATTTTATTGCACCTTATGATGCAACAGTTGTAGAAAAGTTAAATGCCGCCGGCATGGTCACACTGGGAAAAACCAACATGGATGAGTTTGCCATGGGCTCTTCCAACGAGACGAGTTTTTATGGCGCGACGCTGAACCCCTGGGACAAACTGCGTGTCCCGGGCGGCTCATCCGGCGGCTCTGCCAGTGCCGTCGCCGCCAGACTGATACCCGCGGCCACCGGTACCGATACCGGCGGTTCCATTCGTCAGCCGGCCGCTTTCTGTGGCATTACCGGTTTGAAACCCACCTATGGCAGAGTATCCCGCTACGGTATGATTGCCTATGCCTCAAGCCTCGACCAGGGAGGGCCTCTGGCACAAACTGCCGAAGACACGGCACTGTTGCTCAGCGCTATGGCAGGCTTTGACGCGCGCGATTCCACTTCAGTGGACAGGGCTGTCGATGATTATACTGCTGAGTTGAATACCCCGCTTGATGGCGTCACCATTGGTTTGCCGAAAGAATATTTCAGCGAAAAACTTGATAATCAAATCGGCGACAAAATTGCAGCGGCAATTAAACTGCTGGAGCGGTCCGGTGCTCGTATCAGGGAAATCGAACTGCCCAGCACTCAGCTTTCTATTCCTGCCTATTACGTCGTTGCCTCAGCCGAATGTTCATCCAATCTGGAACGTTATGACGGTGTGCGTTATGGCTATCGCTGCGAGCAGCCCGGGGATCTGGCAGATTTATACTGCCGTTCCCGCGCCGAAGGATTTGGCAGGGAGGTAAAACGCCGTATTATGATCGGTACTTACGTTCTTTCATCCGGTTATTACGATGCCTATTATTTGAAAGCGCAGAAAGTTCGGCGTTTGATCCGTGATGATTTTCAGAATGCCTTTAAAGATGTCGATATTATCCTTGGCCCGACAACACCGACGACAGCGTTCAAACTGAACGAGCACATGGACAATCCCGTTGATATGTATTTGTCAGATATTTTTACCGTGCCGGCCAATCTTGCCGGACTGCCCGGTATTTCCATTCCAGCTGGATTTGCTGATGGCCTGCCTGTCGGTATGCAACTGATCGCCAATTATTTTCAGGAAGCAAAACTGCTGAATGTCGCTCATCAATATCAACAGCAGACGGAGTGGCACAAACACGCTGCCCGGGAAGACCTGATATCATGAACTGGGAAACTGTTATCGGGCTTGAAATACACGTTCAGCTTGCCACCAGAAGCAAGATTTTTTCCGGTGCAGCCACCGCCTACGGTGCTGAAGCCAATGCACAGGCCTGTGCCGTGGATATCGCTTTGCCCGGTGTCTTACCTGTCATCAATGAAGAAGCCATTCGCAGCGCCATCAAGTTTGGCCTGGCGATAAATGCACAGATCCCGAAATGTTCTGTATTCGCACGAAAAAATTATTTTTACCCGGATCTGCCCAAGGGTTATCAGATTAGCCAGTTCGAACTGCCCATTGTCGTTGGCGGCCGGGTGGAAATACAATTGCCGGGAGGGAACAGGAAAATCATCAACGTCACTCGTGCACATCTGGAAGAAGATGCGGGCAAGTCGGTTCATAAAGGTTTTAGCGGATTCACCGGCATTGATTTAAATCGAGCCGGCACTCCCTTAATCGAGATCGTCTCCGAACCGGAAATGCGTTCTGCTGAAGAGGCCGTGGCCTACATGAAAAAGATCCATACCCTGGTTCGTTACCTGGAAATCTCCGATGGCAATATGCAGGAGGGCTCGTTTCGTTGTGACGCCAACGTCTCTGTCAGAATCGAAGGTGAGACTGCGATGGGTACCCGTGCTGAAATCAAGAATATCAATTCGTTTCGCTTCGTGGAACAGGCTATCAATCATGAAGTCGACAGACAGATTGATATTCTCGAAAATGGTGGCGAGATAATACAGGAGACGCGCCTGTATGACCCTGCAAAAAATGAAACCCGCTCCATGCGCAGCAAGGAAGAAGCCAATGATTATCGTTATTTTCCTGATCCGGATTTATTACCTGTTGAACTGGATCAAGATGAAATCGAGGCGATTCGCACGCAGTTACCGGAATTACCTGATGCAAAGTGCCAGCGCTTTATCAATGATTTTGGCTTGTCTGATTACGACAGTCATACGCTGACGGCCAACCGGGATATTGCAGATTATTTTGAGGCCGCAGTGGAGGCCTCGGGCGGCGAGGCCAAACTTTGTGCAAACTGGATAATGGGAGAATTGACCGCCTCACTGAACAAGGACAACCAAAACATCACCCGAAGTCCGATCAGTGCCGACATGCTGGCGCAACTGATACTGCGCATCAAGGACAATACGATTTCCAATAACATTGCCAAACAGGTTTTTGAGGCCATGTGGGGTGGTGAAGGCGATGCTGACAGCATCATTGAGACAAAGGGCCTGAAACAGGTCACCGACACCGGCGCAATAGAAAAACTGGTCGATGATATCATCGCCGACAATTCGGCGCAGGTGGACCAGTACCGCCGCAGTCCGGAAGAAAAGCGCGGTAAACTGATTGGATATTTTGTCGGCCAGGTAATGAAAAAATCTCAGGGCAAAGCCAATCCACAGCAGGTAAACCTCCTGTTAAAAGAAAAGCTGGCCGGCTAATCAGGGCTGCTCCGGCTTCTGCTACGTCGAAATACAATCACAGCCATTACGCCGCTCAGCATCAGTACAGCAACAGGCGGCTCCTGTACCTTTGCTGAATTGAGGCTGATGTTTTCAAAACTGAAGCCGTTGCCGGACACATGAGACAACCTTATCTGCTCACCCATACCGAGCGTCAGATTGGAAAAATAATAGACATCCTTCGCGGCGGCAAGCCCATGCAGTAACAGCGATGTACCTCCGGCAATGGATAATCCAGCCATTTCTCCCGGCGCAAAAGCAGACAAAGTGATTTTACTCAGTAACACTCTCTGACCGAATGATATCGTCAGGAATTCTGATATATCATTGACAGCGTCAATTAAAGAGGATGAATCATCAGAGGTGCCCACACTGTTGATACCAAAGCGACTCGAGGTCTGGTTGAAAATCCCGTCTATGGGTGCACCAGGCCCGGCTGCGAAGGTCGCTGTCAGACCGTGATTCACTAACTGCCCGGCATTTTTTCCATCAAGAGCCAGCGCCGCCTTGCCAGCACGTAAATCGAAAGTAAAAACAGTTGCCTGTGTTGCAGTACTCCATGAGAGCACAAATAAAAAAACGATTCTTTGCCAATACAGCCTGATACAAACCGGCTTGTTAACATGAGGGGTATAAGTTGAAAATACGGGTGGTCCAGCAAGATTAGTCATATCCCTGACTCCTTTTCCTTTTTTACATCGGTGAATACCGATATTCCAGTTTGAGAGCGTAACTCAATTCAAAAATCGAGTAAAGCACTATTAGTTCCTGTAATCGGTCGTTATAATAAGCGCCCGATTGACACATTACAGGCCTGGGCCTGACCGCCGTTACGAAATATACTCTATGAAAAACTACAAGATTGCCATTCTGGCTGGGGACGGTATTGGCCCGGAAATAATGAAAGCCGCCATCAAGGTGCTTAAGGTCGTTGAACAGCGAAATGATGTGCAATTTGAGCTGATTGAAGCCCTGTT
>JAJRTU010000171.1 GCA_024278135.1 Gammaproteobacteria bacterium | reverse complement strand
CACCAATTCATCACGCACATTCGTTTTTGATCTGGGAGAATATCCGGAAGACTCTCCAGGCCTGCCCTACTATTTACAGATAAAATCCAGCGGGAACCTGCACTTTATTCTGAGACTTTGGTCGAAGAACGGTTTTCTGGCGTATATCACCAAATCTCAAACCTTAATGGGTTTTTATTTTGGCCTGGTGATTGTGATGGCCCTGTACAATCTATTCATCTTTATCAGCATCCGTGAGAAAGTACATTTATTTTATGTTGCCCATATAATTTTCTTCAGTCTGTTCATTGCTGCGCTGAACGGTACCGCCTTCCAGTTTCTCTGGCCTGATTATCCCTATTGGGCACAGATCAGCAGTACATTTTTTACCGGCCTGGTCATCCTTTCCGCCTTTATGTTTGCGCGGGAATTCCTGCACACCTCGAAATATACTCCGCGCCTTGACCGGGTGATATTGTTTTTGATGGGACTGGCGTTTACAGAGATGCTGGTGGCCCTGGCCCAGGAATTTCCATTGGCGGTCAGAATGAGTATCGTCATTGGTATCTCTTTACCACCGATAATCTGGCTGGCCGGAGTCTTATGCTGGACAGCAGGCTACAAACCGGCACGTTTCCTGGTCTTTGCCTGGACTTTCTTCCTGATGACCATCCTCATCGGAGGTTTCATGCATGCCGGATTGTTACCGACAAATTTGTTCACTACTTATGCCATGCAAATTGGCTCTGCGGTGGAAATTATATTGCTGTCATGGGCTCTGGCTGATCGTATGGCGATTCTGAAGCAGCAAAAAGAAGAATTTCAAAATATCCATGTAAAACAACTTGAGCAAAATAATATTTATCTGGAACAGCAGGTGATAGAGCGGACGGCAGAACTGAGAAAAGCGGCGAATATAGCCAATGAGAAAATCGATCTGCTGGAAGAAGTGAATACAAAACTGACAGAACTCGCAACCCGGGATGGACTGACCGGATTGCTCAATCACCTGACTTTTATCGAACAATTCAGGCATATTATCGAAGACGCCTTACGTTATGAGCATTACATATCGGTATTGCTTATCGATATTGATAATTTCAAAGCAGTAAATGATACCTATGGGCACCTGGCCGGCAACAAAGTTTTGTGCCTGGTGTCCAGTATTATTCGGGATGAAGTACGGGAGTCTGATATTGCCGCACGTTATGGCGGCGAAGAGTTTGTGATTGCATTGTCGCGGGCCACTTTGACAGAGGCATTTGACAAGGCCGAACTGTTACGCAGTAAAATTGAAAAAATACAACTGGAGGATATGCAGGACTTCCATTGCACTATCAGCGTTGGCGTAACAACCGTTGACTGGCGCAATAACAATGACAATACTGATTATAACAGCATATTGAAAGATGCGGATACGGCGATGTATAAGGCCAAAGCGCTGGGGAAAAATCGCGTCTGCACTGCTGATACCAAATTCAGATTGCTGGACGGGCGCCGCCAATGGGAGTAAATCATTTGTCCCCATGCAGTTTGAACGCCTGGAGAAAACCCGGTAGACACGCTTAACAGCGTAAGACTGCCCGATATCGTGCCACGCTGCCTGTGTCAGTACAAAGTGGAGTTCGCTTTATTCACCGGGACCAACTCATATCAACTCAATCTGCTCATGATTGTCAGATCCATTTTCCACCAGAAAATTTGAGCTTGTCACACCCAACAAACGGACTTTTTTTTCATCCACTTCGGTTTTATCCAGCAGTACAGACAACACGGGCGAGATCGTTTGTATATCATTAAAGGCCTCTTCCATTGTCTGACTGCGTGTCACCTGGGAAAAATCGGCATATTTCACTTTTATGGTTAATGTTCTTGCATGGAGCTTTCTACGCTGCAGGGATTGCGCGACGCTGGCCGCCAGCTCATTTAATACCTTCAGCATTTCCTGTCTGTCACCAAGATCGTGTTCAAAGGTGGTTTCAGTACCCAGGGACTTCCGGATACGTGAGTTGACAACGGGCCGATTATCCATACCCCGGGCAATGTCGTAATAATAATGCCCTGCCTTGCCAAAACGACTGACCAGCTCAGCCCGTGACCATTGTTTCAGTTGTCTGCCGTTATGAATACCCAAAGCCTGCATCTTGGCCTCCGTCGCCTTGCCAATACCATAAAATCTGCCAATGGGAAGTCGCTCGATAAATGCGGCGCCCTGTTCCGGTTTAATCACATAAAGCCCGTCGGGCTTGTCCATATCCGAGGCGATCTTCGCCAGAAATTTATTGTAGGACACCCCCGCCGATGCGATCAGATGCGTCCTGTCCCGGATCGCCTGCTTGATACTGTTTGCTATCAAAGTGGCCGAGCCATGATGGAGCTGAGAATCGCTGACATCCAGGTAGGCCTCATCCAGTGACAATGGCTCAATTTTGTCTGTAAACCGTCGAAATACTTCGGCGATTTCGGAGGAGACCCGCCGATAAACGTCGAAGCGCGGTCGAAGGAGGATGGCCTGTGGACACAAGCGATACGCCCGTGCCGAAGGCATGGCCGAATGAATACCAAACCTGCGCGCCTCGTAACTGCATGCCGCCACCACCCCCCGTTTGTCCGGTGCGCCCCCTACAATCACCGGCTTGCCCCGATATTGCGGAAAATCGCGCTGCTCCACCGAAGCATAAAACGCATCCATATCAATATGAATGATTTTGCGGTTTTCCACGATATCTAGTGTTTTTATCTGCATTTTCCACTACAATTTGTGGGATATTACCAACTTATCCACATTTGCAATAGCGGCAGGTAGATGGGTTTTACGGATTTTCGACTACTTGAACACAGGCCTTATCGCTACCGCAGAGGAATTTCATGGCGATGAATAAAAACACTTTACTTGGCTTCACAGCTTTTTGTCTTTTCAGCCCACTGCTTTACGCGGATATGAATGCCGCCAATGCTGCGCTCGCGCGCGGCGATTACAGCGCCGCCAGCAAAGAGTTCCTGCGAATGGCGAGCGAGGGTGATGCCAGGGCCCAGACCCACCTCGGCTACATGTACTACATGGGTGAAGGCGTGCCACAGGATTATAACGAGGCCGTCAAGTGGTATCGCAAGGCGGCGGTCCAGGGAGACAAAGATGCCCAGTACAATCTGGCTGTGGCCTATGCCTTTGGTGAAGGCACGAAACAGGATTACAAAGAGGCCGCCACCTGGTATCGACGCGCGGCTGAGCAGGGGCATGCCATTGCCCAGTACAGTCTGGGTATTTCCTATTCCTATGGTGAGGGAGTAAAACAGGACAGCACTGAGGCGGTACGCTGGTTCCGGAAGTCTGCCGAACAGGGTTATGCCCGCGCCCAGGTGCAATTGGCCAGTAAGTACCATACCGGTGACGGTGTTGCGCTGAACCCGGAGGAAGCGGTGAAGTGGTATCGCATGGCCGCTGACAGGGGCAACGCTGCCGCCCAGTACAATCTCGGCTCCATGTATCGCTCCGGCAAAGGCGTCAAACAGGACTACAATCAGGCAGTACGTTGGTATCGCATGGCCGCTGATCAGGGTTATTCTGCCGCCACCAATGAACTGGCCAGTCTTGAACGGGCCATCGCCGGCGCCACTCGCAGCAGAACCAAACCGAATCTGCAACCCGCACCGGCAAAAAAAGTGCTTGAGGCAAAGCAGGAAGCACCCGCCGAAGAACCTCTGCTGACTGTGGAAAAATCCGAATTGCTGACTCTCGACGATGAAGAAGAACAGCTCGAAGATGCCGTAACGACAGAAGTGGAACCGTCGCCGGCCGTCGCCGATACGAAGCCGGAAGCGGGAATAACGGAACCGACAGAGCCTGAGGCGAAGAAACCCGGTCGCATCTCCGGCTTTTTCAAAAAATTCTTCAAGAAAAAGGAAACGCAGGCTGAAACAGCCATGGCGACAGAGACAGAAAACAGCCGGGACACCATGGCAACTGATACTGATGTCGTGGAAAATGACGAGCAAATGGCAATGGAAAGCAATGATGCTGTCCCTGCGAGTGCATCTGAAGAACCTGTGCCCGTAGAAGATCGGTCAGTGCCCCTGTCTGACGCAAAGGATGAAATGACAGTTGAACACGAAGTCATCTACAACGAACCCGGCGAAAAAAAACCCAGGTTCGGATTCTTCAAAAAACTGTTTGGCAAGAAGAAATCTACAGATGAGGTGAAGGTTGAAGATCACTCTGTAGATGAAATGGAAGCTGAAAGTCGTATGGCAGAGACATCGGACACTGTGGTGGCCTATGGCAGTGAAACAAACAGGCCTGACGATGAGATGACGGCCATCAGTGAAAGCGGGCACGACGAGGCCCTGCAGGAGGAAGTCGCCGACGGGGAGAACGGTTCGTCAACTGACATGGACACAGCTGAAACTGAAGCAAAACCGAAAAAGAAAGGTTTCTTCAAACGCCTGTTCGGCAGCCGCAAAGAAAAGATTGACGACGTCGCCGAAGTCGAGGCCGAAGAATCGGAAACCCTGGCAACAGATACCGTTGCCATCATGGATGATAGCGCTGACGCTGTCCCTGTGCAGGAAGAAGATGTCATGGAAGTGCCAGAGACGGAGGCGAAACCGAAAAAGAAAGGATTCTTCAAACGACTGTTCGGCAGTAAAAAAGACAGCAGCGATGATATCGCCGAGGTTGAGGGCGAAGAATCGGAAACCCTGGCAACAGACACCGTCGCCATCGTGGACGACAGCACTGACCTTGTCTCCATCCAGGAAGAAGAAATTTCCATCGATACCTCTGCCGAAGAAGACGCTGCGGAGGCGCTCGAAACTGATGTGAAACCGAAAAAGAAAGGATTCTTCAAACGACTGTTCGGCAAATCCGATGATGAGCCTGCGGCAGTCGACAGTAGCGACGGACATATGTCAGAAAGTGATGCTGCCCCGGCAGCGGATCTTCCCTCTGAACCTGCCTTCGTTGCCGACGCAGATGAACTGAGGATCGCCCGGCAAGCTCTGGATAACCGTGATTATGAATCAGCCTTCGACAGTTTTTACAGCCTGGCTGTGGATGGGGATGCCACGGCACAGTATCAACTCGGGCTGCTTTATTACCAGGGGCTGGGCGTGGAACAAAATTATGACGAAGCGGCACACTGGTACCGCAGCGCCGGAGAACAGGGCAATGCCCACGCCCAATACAGCCTGGGCAATATGTACCTGATGGGAGAAGGTGTCAGCCAGGATGATGCCCGGGCCATTGCCTGGTACGAAAAAGCCGCAGCGCAGGGGCACGATGCGGCGATGCATAATGTTAACAATCTGAAACGCGTCACATCGGCCAAATCAGCATCAGCAGATGAAATAGAAAAAGCCCTTGAACACGAGCAATTGGAAGGTGCGGCGGCTGAAACTGAAGTCGCAAGCGAAGATAAACCTGAAAAAGGCTTTTTCAAACGCCTGTTCGGTAAAAAGGACCGGACTGAAGAGACTGTTGAAGATGAAAACACTGTAGCTGTCGTGCAGGGTCCCCTGCCGGAATTGCTGCCTGACACGGAGGAAAACGAAACAGCAGAGGTCAAGGAGAAAAAGAAAGGCTTTTTCGGTCGGCTGTTTGGTAAAAAAGAAGATGAAGATTCAGAAGAAATGGAGAACGAAGACCTGGCTGCTTCATCATCGGAACAGATGCAAAGCACAACAACATTCGACGCTGTGAACGAGCCGGAACAATCCATTGAAGAGGCTCTGGCTGCCGTAGATGAATATGAAAAAGGCCTGGCCTATTCTTTCGGTGACGGTGTGCCCCAGGATAACAAGGCGGCCTTCGACGCCTTTTTACGGGCAGCGGAATTAGGACACACACCGGCCCAATATAAGACCGGGGTTGCTTACGCCTACGGTGAAGGTGTCGATAAAGATCCACAACAAGCGGTGTACTGGTACCGGAAGGCGGCCGAAAAAGGCTATGCGCTGGCCCAGCGCAATCTCGGTGTTATGTACATGAATGGTGATGGCATTGAACAAAACAAGCCTCTGGCCTTTGCCTGGTACAGCATCCTCGCTGAGGCCGGCAATGTCATGGATGTGCACCGCCGCGATACCCTGCAGCAACAATTGAGCCAGGCCGAACTTGAACAGGCCAGGGCAATCAAGGGCACCCTGAAGCATTAATTGCCGATTTCAATGGGGCAAAACCTTCATACCTTGCCTCTTTTTGCAGTGATTTCACGCCGGATTTAGTCAGGGAATGATTATTTGCCTCAAACTGTCGCTGTATTGCCCTCAAACGGTCGTCTTATTGCCCGGGAATATCAACAGTCGAGCAGCCGTTAATTTATTTGTGCTTCAGGCTTTCCACTTTATACTCTAGTCCATGGTCACCTCTGCTGAAGCACCACCCGTCATCAATATTAAAAATATGACCAGTCATTACGGCCAGATCAAGGTGCTGGATGACATTAACCTGACGATTGCCCAACGTGAGATCATGGTGGTCATGGGTCACAGCGGCTCCGGTAAAAGTACCCTTTTCCGTCACATCCTCGGTCTGAAGCAGCCCACCTCAGGAACCATTGAGGTATTGAATAAAGAACTCACGACATTGAACAAAAAAGAGTTGTATGCACTGAGAAAGAATATCGGTGTGGCCTTCCAGAATGGTGCCCTGTTCAGTTCACTCAGCGTACGTGAAAATGTTGAGTTACCTCTGCGCGAACACACGGCACTGGATGACAACACCATCCGTATCATGACGCGCATGAAACTAGAGCAAATGAACCTGGCTGAATATGAAGATCTGATGCCATCCGAGTTGTCCGGCGGCATGTTGAAACGGGCCGGCCTGGCGCGGGCCGTCGTCATGGACCCGAAACTGTTATTTTTTGATGAGCCCTCTGCAGGACTGGATCCGGTTACCTCTGCTGAGCTGGATCAATTAATTCTGCAACTCAGAGACGCGCTCAATATGACCATTATCATTGTCACCCATGAGCTGGAAAGTGCATTTGACGTTGCTGACAGGCTCACGGTACTGGACAAGGGTAAACAGATTATGACCGGCACCCGGGAAGAAGTGAAAGCCAGCACGGACACACGCATCGTGAATATGCTGGCGCGAAAAGCCAGAGATGAGGAAATCGATGGTGATGCCTACCTCCAGCGCCTCACTGACACCACACGAGTGAAAAAATGACCTGTACGCCTCTAACCGACAGCGGCATATATTTTCTGAATCTGATGGAACGACTGGGCCGCAGCGGTATCTTTCTGTGTATCACTTTCCTGCGCATAATGACGCCGCCTTACAAAATCAGTCCCATCATCAAGCAAATGCATTTTATTGGTGCCCGTTCACTGCTGCTTATCACCATTTCCGGCACCTTTATCGGTATGATTGTGGCACTGCAGTTCTATGCCGCTCTGGTGCGCCTGGGTTCGGTGGCCATGCTCGGCGCGGCAGTCGGTCTGGTACTGGTGCGTGAACTGGGGCCACTGCTGACTGCGCTGGTCATTATCGGCCGTGCCGGCTCCTCAATATGTGCCGAAATTGCCATTATGCGCAACGAAAACCAGATTGACGCACTGGATTGTATGGCCATTGATCCCTATCGCTATTTGATCGTACCTCGATTCGTCGCCGCGCTTATCTGCATTCCCATTCTATCGTGCGTGTTTATCACGGTGGGAATCTTCGGCGGCTATTTCGTCGGCGGAATATTGTTCGGCGTCAGCCCCGGCTCCTATTTCGGCGGTATGTATGACAACGTACTCTGGCGTGACATACTGATGAGCGTTATCAAGGGCTTTGCCTTCGCCCTGATTACCATTTGGGTGGCGACCTCGAAAGGTTTTTACCTCCACCTTGATGAAGCCGGCGCCTACGGTTCAGAAGGCGTCAGTAAAGTCACGACACAGGCTGTTGTTGTGGCCTCCATTGCTGTACTTTTTGCTGATTACATTATCAGCTCCATTATATTGTGAGATTAATGCCATGGCGGACAAACAAACTAAAATTGAGATCATCGTCGGTCTTTTCATGCTGATAGGCCTTGGCTGTATATCCTATATTGCCATTCAGCTTGGCGACCTGCAGGTACTGGGACAGAAAAACTACATCATTCAGGCCAGGTTTACCTCTGCCTCCGGCCTGAGAACAGGCGCTTATATCGAAGCCGCCGGTGTCAGGATTGGCACTGTCGAATCCATCAAGTTTGATGCCGAGGATTATCTTGCAATCGTCAATTTAGCCATACGCAAAGACGTGCCTGTACATGAAGACGCCGTTGCGTCAATACGCACAGCCGGCATTATCGGTGATAAATTTATCAAAATAACCCCCGGTGGCGGTGAGTACCTGCAAGCAGGAGATGAGATTTATGAAACCGAACCTTCGATTAATCTGGAAGAGCTGATCAGCAAGTATATTTTTGAAACGGAGAAATAACAGCGGCGGGCGACGCAAAGGATTCTGTACCGTCCCGCAACAAGCCCCGACAGAACAGACGGGGCATAACACGTGCCAGGGCGGGGGCCCCGTAGAGCTTTAGCCTGAACTTGACCAGGGATTCGAGCTGGCTTTATCCAGCATCCACGACGGCATAATTTCAGCCATCGGTCATCACTTCTTCAGCACCCGCTTCCGCCTCTTCTTCCTGTTGGGCCGCCTTATACCTGTCTATTCTGCGTTGAATATCCGACAACAGACCATCCATACCCTCATTCTTGACGATAACGGCAAAGGTATTACGATAGTTGTTCACCAGGCTGACGCCCTCAACGATGACGTCATAGGCATACCATTCACCATCGTTGTTCTTGAGTTTGTAATTGATGGGGATTTCCACGGTATCTGTTTTGATAATGGTTTCCACCACGGCCCGTTTGCCTCGTATCACCTCATCTTTGTAAATGATCTCCTCATTGGTGTAAGCCTCAATACGGGAACGATAGGTTTCTTCGATATATTGGGAAAAAAACTCCGTAAAACGGTCACGTTCTTCCGGGCTGGCCTTTTTCCAGTGTGTCGCCAGTACACTTTGCGACATACTGCGAAAATCAAAACCATCATCAATAACGGCTGCGATTTTATGCCAACTCGTCTCACGGTCATATGATTTTTCCTTCAGAATACTGATCACCTTGCCAACCGAGTCCTTCACTCGCCCCATCGGCGTGGAGAAATCTGCTGCTGCCAGGAGACTACTGGATGTCATTAAAACCATGATGAAAATTAGTGGGCGGACTATCATGTCATTCCTCATATTTTTCTATATTCGTAGATGTTTTAACCAACTGACATATTAACGCCAGCCTTGATGATGCGAAAGCTTTTTGTCTGCTTCCAATGACAGGGTCGGCAATTATTTTTGCTTAGCGGGAAACGCCTTGCAGCCACGTTAAGGATACTCACAGAGAGTTCAGCATAACTTGTTGATTTTAAACTTCTTTAAGCGAGACAGAATACAAACATCCCGATTCACAGCTATTTACAAAAGACAGGGATATGTGCTTTATGGCAGCTTCGGCATTCTGTTTGAAACAAGATGAGTGAACATGAAAGTCTGTCACTGCCGGTATCAGGGTAATTTTGGCTGCAGCTTCCCGGCCCACCGGAGGGAGCGCTCAACAATAAAATATGTGAAAACCCTGATTGAGACCCCACTGCCGCCGTCTGCCGCTCCGTAAAATACCTGTCACCTTCGCAATGCGGCTGTCTTTGGTTTATTTCTTGACACCTTGCTGAACGTCAGTCACAGATGACTGTCAAAGCCTTGTGCCCGATTCTGCTAAACTCCCTGTCAAATATAGTCATATGCGAAATGAAAACTGTTGAAATCTACACCAGATGGTGGTGCGGCTATTGTCGTATGGCCAGGAGCCTGTTGGACAAACAAGGAATTGTCTTCGAGGAAATTGATGTCACCTTCGACAGGGAAAAGGAAGCGGAGATGATCAATCGCTCCGGCAGGCGAACCGTCCCGCAAATTTTTATTCAGGATGAAGCCATTGGCGGCTATACAGAGCTGGCCCAACTGTCCGTCACAACAAACCTGCGTGATCTGATTGCGTCCGGCGGCGAGCACCACAGTTGATGAAACCGGGCAAAATTGTCCTGGTCCTTACCATTCTTGGACTGATCGCCTGTTTTTTTATTTTTGATCTCGGCCAGTATCTTAATCTGGCATTTTTAAAAGCGCAGCAAAGCAACATCGAAAGCTATTACGACAACCACCCGGCCAAAACATCGCTGCTGTTCTTTTTTATCTATGTACTTGTTACCGGACTGTCGTTACCGGCAGCCAGTATCTTAACCCTGGCCGGTGGTGCCATTTTTGGTGTATTGTTCGGCAGCATACTGGTTTCTTTTGCTTCCACGATCGGTGCCACACTGGCCTTCCTCGCTTCCCGCTTCCTGTTTCGGGAGTTTATTCAGCACCGTTTTGCCGACAATTTGAGCGTGATCAACCGGGGCATAGAAAAAGATGGTGCCTTCTATCTGTTCAGCCTGCGACTGGTACCTGTATTTCCATTTTTTATTATCAATCTGGTCATGGGGCTCACTCCGATCCGCACCTTGACCTTTGCGCTCGTGAGCCAGCTTGGCATGCTGGCAGCCACAGTGGTCTTCGTCAATGCCGGCACACAACTGGCTAAAATCGAACAAGCGGGTGATATTTTATCTCCACAATTAATTGCTTCCTTTATCCTGCTTGGTATCTTCCCCTTGCTTGCAAAAAAATCCGTCGAGCTGTTTCGTTTACGCGGGGCCCGGTCTGACAAATATTCAGGTGATGAAAGATAACTATAAAAAACCAAAGTCATTTGATCGTAATCTGACAGTTATCGGCGCGGGCTCTGCCGGTCTGGTTTCCGCCTATATCGCGGCAGCGGTAAAGGCCAGGGTGACATTGATTGAAAAACACAGGATGGGAGGCGACTGCCTCAACACCGGTTGTGTCCCGTCAAAAGCATTGATCCGTTCAGCAAAGATCCTCGCCCAGTCAAAACGAGCAGGCGAATTTGGATTTAAAAGCATCACTGTCGATTTTGATTTCGCTGATGTCATGCGACGCGTTCATCGAGTCATAGAAACCATCGAACCTCATGACTCCATTGAACGATACACTGATCTGGGAGTTGAATGTATTCAAGGCGAAGCACGGATCACCTCGCCTTATACCGTTGAGGTCAATGGTCAGACCTTGAGCACACGCAGCATCATTATCGCCACCGGCGCCCGGCCCTTCATCCCGCCCATCCCCGGCATTGAGGAAATGGAATATCTGACCTCCGATAACCTCTGGCAACTGACTGAACTGCCCCGACGCCTGGTGGTACTCGGTGGCGGCCCCATCGGCTCGGAGCTGGCGCAATGTTTCGCCCGTTTCGGCAGTACAGTAAGCCAGATTGAAATGTTGCCGCGAATTCTCATACGCGAAGACCCTGACGTGTCAGAGAGACTTGAAAATCAATTTCAAAAGGATGGTGTGACTGTGTTGACTGCACACCGGGCACTTTCCTTTCAAAAACGGGGCGGGCAAAAAATTGTTGTTTGTGAGCATGACGGCGAGGAAGTTGAAATTGAATTCGATGCCTTATTGGTCGCTGTTGGACGCAAACCCAATACCGAAGGCTTTGGTCTGGAAGATCTCGGCATTGCAACCCTTAAGTCAGGTACGATCCGAACCAATGACTACTTACAGACTATTTACCCCAATATATTGGCCTGCGGAGACGTTGCCGGGCCCTATCAGTTTACCCACACTGCTGCTCACCAGGCCTGGTACGCCGCTGTCAATGCCCTGTTCGGCAACTTCAAGAAATTCAGGGTGGATTATTCCGTTATTCCCTGGGCCACGTTTACCGAGCCTGAGGTGGCGCGAGTCGGACTGAATGAAACCGAAGCCACAGAAAAGGGTATAGCATATGAAGTGAGTCACTACGGCATTGATGATCTTGATCGGGCTATCGCAGACGAAGAGGCGGAGGGTTTCGTCAAAGTGCTCACTGTGCCGGGCAAGGATAGAGTACTCGGTGCGACTATTGTCGGTGATCATGCCGGGGAACTTATCACCGAGTACATCAGCGCCATGCGTCACGGTCTCGGTATGAACAAGATACTGGGAACGATTCACATCTATCCCACCCTTTCCGAAGCCAACAAATTCACCGCCGGCGTCTGGAAAAAGGCACATGCCCCGGAAAAATTACTCAGAATGCTGGAGTGGTTCCACCAGTTTCAAAGAAGGTGAACATTTTCCCCCTTGTCACTCCAGGCCCACCGGGTCCTGGTGGATAATGATGTCAGCATTGGGAAAGGCCGTCTGTAGTTTCTTTTCCACATCGTCAGCAATACGGTGAGCATCATTCAGGCTGATCTCTCCTTCCATCTCCAGATGTGTCTGGATGAAAATATCCATGCCCGATGCCCGCGTGCGTAACTCGTGCTGGCTGACGACACCCTCGTGCTCAAGAATGATCTTCTCTATCTTTTCCCGGTCCTGCTCCGACAGCTCACGATCCATCAACTGATCCAGTGATTGCTTCACGATTTGCCAGGCGGAATAAATAATATAGAAAGCGATCAGCAGGGCAACGACAGGATCGGCCATCGTCCAGCCCGCATAAGAACTCATCAATAACGCGAGGATGACACCTATATTCAGTGCAATATCGCTGAAATAATGTATTGAATCCGCTTTAATAGCGATGGAACCGGTTTGCTTGACGACATGACGTTGATACAGAACCAGTAGAACCGTGGCCAGCAGTGATATCAGCATCACCATGATGCCCACATTGCTATGCTCTATTTGACGAGGATTGACGAAGCGATTGATAGCTTCGAATATCAAAAAAAGTGACGAACCCATGATGAATGTCGCCTGGCCCAGACCCGCCAGCGGTTCCGCCTTGCCATGACCGAATCGATGCTCTTCATCTGCCGGAGAAAGGGCATGACGTACGGCAATAAAGTTGAGGATCGAGGCCAGTGAATCCAGCACTGAGTCAATAAGACTGGAGAGCAGGGCAACTGAACCGGTCATGACATAGGCGAAAAATTTGATGGATATTAATGCGAACGCCACGGTAACGGAGGCATAGGTTGCCCGACGCATCAGTACTGCGTTTTTGTCCTTTGTCATAGTCTACCTGCTGGTAATGAGACGGCCGTGTATAATTCGATCATTGTTGAGCTTCCCAGTAGAATAGGGCCACATTATATTTAAAACTGAACCGGGCTTCCGGAATAATTTTTATATGAGTACATTCGATTATGATTTGTTCGTCATTGGCGCGGGTTCCGGCGGAGTTCGTGCTGCCCGTATGTCGGCCGGATTCGGTGCCAAAGTGGCTGTCGCAGAAGATCGCTATCTGGGTGGTACCTGTGTCAATGTCGGCTGCGTTCCGAAGAAGCTGTTTGTCTATGCCTCCCACTTTGCGGAGGAATTCACTCATGCCCGCAGTTTCGGCTGGCAGATGGGCAAATCCACTTTTGACTGGCAAACCCTGCTCAACAACAAGAACGCGGAAATAAGTCGCTTAAACGGTATTTATGAAACCTTGCTGGCCGATGCCGGTGTCACCCTGCTTGACGGTCGCGCAAGCCTCATTGATTCACATACCGTGTCCATTGCAAATAAAAGCTTCAGTGCTGAAAGGATACTGGTGGCTACCGGCAGTTGGCCCAGCGTGCCGGATATTCCGGGTAAAGAACATATCATTACGTCTAACGAAGCATTTTTCCTGGAAAAACTGCCGGAGAAGGTGACCGTGGTGGGCGGCGGCTATATCGCTGTAGAATTTGCAGGTATCTTTCATGGTTTCGGTGTCGAAACCACGCTGCTCTATCGTGGTCCGCTTTTCCTGCGTGGCTTTGATGGCGAGATCCGCAAACATCTGGCACAGGAGATGCGCAAAAAGGGCATCAAACTGGCATTTGATACGAACATCGTCTGCATCGAAAAATCCGGGCAAAAGTTACAGGCAGCGCTGACAGACGGGCGGACACTCTCAACAGACCTGATTATGTATGCCACCGGCAGACACCCAAACACAGCCGGTATCGGTCTGGAAGAAGCGGGAGTAACACTGGATGAGGAGGGTGCAATAATCGTCAACAACGATTACCAGTCATCCGTGTCTTCCATCTATGCCATCGGTGATGTCACCAATCGTGTCAACCTGACGCCTGTCGCCACCGCTGAAGGTACGGCTCTGGCAAAGGCACTCTACAACGGGGAAACAGCCCGAGTGGATTATACAAATATACCGACCTGTGTATTCAGCCAGCCCAACCTCGGCACCGTCGGTCTGAGCGAAGAGCAGTCCAGAGAGAAATATCAGCACGTAGACATCTACAAGTCGACGTTCACCCCAATGAAGTTGACACTGACCAACCACGATGAAAAGACCTTCATGAAATTAATTGTTGATAAATCAACAGACAAGGTGATCGGTGTACACATGCTCGGCCCCGATGCCGGAGAAATTATTCAGGGTATTGGAATCGCTATCAAGGCCGGCGCCACCAAAACGCAGTTCGACACCACCATCGGCATTCACCCTACCACGGCGGAAGAGTTTGTCACCATGCGAACGGCTGAAACACAGGCGGGATAAACGCCATTTCACTGTGAGGCAATGGGGATACCGTTACGAATTAACATTTCCCTGACCGATTGCACCACAGGAAATATTTCCTGGTTCCAGTCTTCGCCCTGTGCATCAAAGGCTTGCTGTTCCATTTCCACCACCCACCGGTCTTCGGCAAAGATACCGTTGGTAAACCAGATGACGAAAGGCCAGGCCAAATCCAGCAACCCGGGTATACCGGGTTTGCGAATATTGATTAAACCGAAAGTATGGTTAATCCCCTGTGCCTTATCTACCGGCACATAGGTAATCCAGAGATCCAGAGCCGGGTGCTCGGAGCCTGCTGTCCAGAACTTCAGAATCTGATAAGGATACTGCGTACGTACGGTCATCAGGTCTTTGGGCTTGTCCTCGGTGGGCGCGCCGCGCAAGCCTATGATGACCTTCTCTCCCATCGGTTGTTTACCTGTACGGGAAAATGTGTAATCCACTTCCACCCAGTCATCGCCTTCTCTCAGACCCAAAAAGGTGGTACTTATTTTCGACATGATGCGACGGTGCAAAAACTGATGGTTCATATCCATCAGGTTTTCCTGCAGAAAAGAGTAATGGCAGGCCACCTCATCATCAAGCACACGGGTTTTGTACTTCGCATCACGCCAGGTTGGTATTTCAGGAAAAGGGACGGAATCCGCCTTGTCCGGATCTCCGGGAAAAACGAATATAAAACCATAATCTTCACGACAGGGATAGGCACGCACACCCCGTGGAATACGCTCACTCTTACCCACATAGGGGATATTGACGCATTTCCCGCTGTCATCATAAACCCAGCCATGGTAACAACATTGAATTTCGTCACCACTGACTACGCCCTGATGTAAAGGCACCTGCCGGTGGGCACAGCGATCTTCCAGAGCATAGACCCTGCCGGTCTCGGTCCGGACAATGACAATGGGCTCTCCGGCAAAGGTGACACCGACAGCCTTGCCGGCCTTGACTTTACGTGAACCAAGCAGAGGATACCAGTAATCAGGGTGTGCCCCCGTCTTGCGTAAGTCCTGTTCATTGACTTCAGCAGCGCCGGACGCAGGCGTATTGCCACTTGTAGCAGACATGGTCATGTTTCTAAATTGATTGGGAATTTGCAGACGATAATAACAAATATGCAGAACTCAAACCGGAATAATTGGCTTTTAACACAGCTGCCAAATCCAGCGTTGGCTTCATATTGCAAATAATGTAATGTTCGCCTCCTTTGTGAAATTTGTCTGATATCGCCACCTATGAGAATATTTTTCCTTGAAAAATAAAAATAAGCCCTATACACGAGGACGCTCACTGGATCTGCTCTTTGTTTTTCTGCGCTACTTTTTTGATACCGAGTACCTGCATTTCGGGTATTGGCGGCCGGGCCTTGAACTGAAATTCGCCAATTTAAAACAGGCTCAATATGATTACATCGATGAGCTGTTCAAACTGATCCCCTCCGATGCGCAGAGTATTCTTGATGTCGGTTGTGGCTCCGGTGAAATGGCCTTACAGTTATTGAAGCGTAACTACCAAGTGGATGCCGTTTGTCCTCCCAGTATTATGAGTGAGAACGCCGCAAAAAAACTCAGTGGCGATTCCACTTTGTATGAATGTAAGTTCGAAGATCTGGAACTGGAGAAAAAATATGATCTGATTGTATTCAGCGAGAGCTTTCAATTCATCCAGATAAAAGATGCCTTTGAGCAGTGCCGACGCTACGGGAAAAAATATATCCTGATTGCAGATTTATTCAAGAACGATATGCCGGAAAAAGGGCCTATTGGCGGAGGCAAGCCCTATCAGGATTTCCTGCAGGAAAAAAATAATTTTGGCTTCAGAGAAATCAGCAACATTGACATTACCGAGTTCGTCGCACCGGGGTTCGATCTGGAAGCAGATGCGATCAATCACTTTGTTACACCGCTTATATCCGTGTTTAAACGCATCATGACGATAAGAAACTCTGTTTTTGTGAAATTGGGGCTGTTCCTGTACAGGAAAAAATTAAACAAATTAAAAACCCGCTATCTGGATAACAGCGACAGAAACAGCAAGACCTTCGCGCAGTACAAGTCATACCGCTTTATACTGCTGGAGATTCCCCGGCAGGACCAAGCCACTCCCGACCCAGCATAAGTTGTTTTCGTTCTCTCCCCCATCGATAACCGCTGAGTTCACCGTTACTTCTGAGTACGCGATGGCAGGGAATCAGATAGGCCACGGGATTGGCGGCAACTGCATTGGCAACCGCGCGTACGGCTCGGGGCCGCGTCAGGTAATCGGCAATCATTTGATAAGAGACTACCGAACCTGCTGGAATACTTAACAGGGCATTCCACACCCTGACCTGAAAATTGGTACCACGAATAGAGAGTAATAATTTGTCCGGCTCTGAACTGCTGCCATAAAACAGACGTCTGATCAGGCACGCACTGTCCTTCCTCTCCTCAATAAAGCGTGCGTTGCACCACTGCCTCTTCAGGCTGTCCAGTTCAACATCTTTACCGGCATCATCAACAAAAGACAAGGCCAGGATACCTCTTGCTGTCCGGGCCAACATTACCGTTCCAAAAGGACTGTCATGACAGGCATAGCTGATTTCCAGGCCCTTGCCATGATGCCTGTATTCACCGGGACTCACCGCTTCAATGGAAACAAAGTGATCATGCAGTCTGCCCGGGCCGGGCAAACCGCTTTGCAGACTGGTGTCCAGTATGCTCCTTGACTCCCGCAACAATTTCTTCGCCTTCTCCACCGTAAGGTGCTCGAGAAAACGCTTGGGTGTCACTCCCGCCCAGCGTTGAAACAGGCGCTGAAAATGCCAGGGACTCAGCTCAAGATGTGCCGCCACTTCTTTTAAATCGGGCTGTTTGTCGACATTTTCCTGTATGTAGCGAATGGCGCATGCAATGCGATCATAATCTGAAACCATGTGAGCCGCCTGTTCTGGAGTTCAGTCGCAGCTTAAACAGACATTGCCATGCGCGCCACCCGATCATTGCTGTGCAGATGAAAATCAGCGTGTCAAGGTGTCATGGAGAATACGTATAAACTGTTCCGGCTTCAGAAAAGCAAGGCCCCAGGTACTGTCATAGTCGGCATTGGGTTTGAGGGCGACAATTTCTTCCAGCGTTTTGCCTTCGTCAATAAGTTTCAGCATACGTGACCTGACCGTAGTCAACATCTCAAGATAGCCCTGCAAGGCCTTTTTGTCACCTAATTCACCATGCCCGGGTATGATTTTGGTCTGCCCGTCCACCAGGGTCAGGATGTGTTTAACCGTTCGAATGACACCATCAAGGGAGCCTTCGCTGGAAGTGTCAATAAAGGGGTACCAGCCGTTAAACCAGATATCACCGGTGTGCATAACGTTGGCCTCTTTGAAATAAACAATACTGTCACCATCCGTGTGTGCGTTATGCTGGTAGATGACCTGTATCTCTTCACCATTCAGCCTGAACGTGACAGTATCGTTAAAGGTAATCACCGGCAAGGCCGCCTTTGGGGATGCCGGTATAGTCGTATTAAAGGCCTTGATAAAGCTGTCCTTGCTCATACGCTTGTACACATTGTCATGGGCGACTATCAACACGCCATCCTTGCCCAGGTTCTCATTGCCCCCGGTGTGATCATAATGCCAGTGTGTGTTGAGCAGGAATCTGACAGGTTGGTCAGATATACCTGCAATAGCCGTTTTGATTTTCTCTGTTAAGGGTGCGAACTGATCATCAACCAGGAACACGCCATCTTCCCCTGCTGACACGCCGATATTCCCTCCCTTCCCCATCAACATATAAATGCCATCGCAGACTTTAATCGTCCTGATTTCGACATCCTTGTATTTGTCACCATCCACAGCTTGAAGATTGCTGATACCGGCGATGCAAAACAGTGTTGTCGCGAGAAAGATCAGCTTATATATTTTTTTCATTATCATTTTCAGTCACCTGTCGAGTAGTCCTGCCTGATTGTCCCTGCATATTTTACCCGTCACCAGCTGACAAGTCGATTGGACCAAATTTGGTGATGCATTGACATTGAACATGGTATTCTCAGCAAAACCGGATAGTAAAGTCATCTGTCACTACGCCATGAGAACCTGCCATGACCGCTGAAAAACAACTTGCTCAACTGGAGAAACTCCGGAACCGGCACGACGAACAGAGTAAGAATGAAAAACTGTTACTGCTGACATCGTTACAAAACAGACGCTTTACAGGGGCGGAACAGATTGAACGTTTTCATGATCTGCTCTGCTTTTTCAGGGCCTATCCGGACAACGCCGAGATCTTAAGTCGGGTTGATCAATGCCTGGACACATTTTCTTCGCGGAGCGATTTACATCGATACCGGAATGAACTGGCCAGTTCAGGTATCGCAGGGACACCCATTGATTATCGTTTTTTTTACCCGATGGCGGTCTGGCTGACAAAGCACTGGGGGGAGTATCTTCATATAGACTGGCCGGAGATTGATGATCCGGAAAAATTAATGGCGATCATTCCGCTGCTGACAAGCTATGGCGAAAGCGCCCAGTTTGATGATTTCGAATTCAGCGCCAGAGAATGGTTGCAGCGTTTAAAGGGTCAAGACGAAACCGATGCCGGTTTTCTGATAAAGCGCATCAATACGCTATACCGAAACGCGTTCGAACGGGAAGCCCTGCACGATAATTTGAATCTGGCATTCAGACTGATGCCGGGGCCGGACACTCCCTCAATGACACACGCCAGAGTATTGGGACAAGCGGTGTCATTTGTAAAGAACACGAAAAGAGCCAAACGCCCCAATCTCCGACGGGTTATCAAACAGCTTGATATTCAGATTCGCAAGACGGGCGAGTCGGAAGGAGAAAAATTAATCGATCTGGCGCGTACCGCCATGGTGACCCATGAGCGCGATATAGATGCATTCTCACAGGGTGACAGCAGAGATGTGCGTATGGTCGACTGTGGGGATGGCCTGCAGTTTATTTGTATCGGCACCTTGCCGGAGCGCCGATATTCACTGCCGGGACTGTACGGTTTTCTTAATCTGAAAAACGGGGTGCCCATCGGTTATTTTCAGATCAGCGTGCTGTTCGAAATGGCGGAAATATCCTTTAATACCTTTTCCAGCTTTCGTGGTTCCGATGCGGCGTTGATTTATGCCAGGGCACTGGCCATGACACACCGGATATTTGGCGTCAGAACCTTTGTACTGGACAGCTATCAACTGGGCTATGGTAACAAGGAGGGTTTGCTTTCCGGTGTCTGGTGGTTCTATTACAAACTGGGCTTTCGACCACGAAACAGAGCAATACAGCAGCTTGTGCGTGAACAACTGGGCATGATGAAACGCCAGCCGGGACATCGCAGCACTCTGGAAACACTGAATCGACTGGCAGAGGACTATATGTACTTCGAGCTTGACCCGAAACAAAAAAATGACAATCTGTTTCCGCCATCGTGGAATATCGCCCCCGCCATTTCCGCCTATCTGGCTCAACGCTTTGGCGCTGATCGGGAGAAAGGCCTGCGACGTTGCGCCCGCGAGGCAGCAACAAAGCTGGGACTGAAAAAACCACCGGTATTATCTCCGGATGAACGACGCGCCTGGGATGCCTGGGCACCGCTGATCCTCAACCTGACCGGAATCGAAAACTGGAGCAGGCAAAATCGTCACAAACTGCTGAAAATTGTCAAGGCCAAGGCCGGCCGACGCGAGTCCGACTATATCCGGCTGGCAGCGCAACACAAACCCCTGCAACGCGCCATCATGAAGTTTGCTGAACAGGTTGAATTGTAGCCTGGATGATGGCCAGATAATTTTTGACAGTCTTTTCAAAACCGGACAGCAACGATTCAACGGTCAATGCATGGCCAATAGAAACTTCAAGTATGCCCGGAATCGTTAAAAACCTGCCCAGATTATCCTGATTCAAATCATGACCGGCATTCACACCCATGCCGAGCTCCTGTGCCAACAGCGCGGCCTCACGAAACTGTTCAAATACGGTTTCGCCATCATCATGACCATAACTGTGCGCATAAGATGCAGTGTACAGCTCGATACGATCTGTTCCCGTTTCCCGGGCCCGTCTTATCTGCTCCGGATCGGGGTCAAGAAAAAGGCTGGTGCGGATACCGGCTCTCTGTAATTGCCCGATAATTTCCCTGAGCCTGTCCCCGTGCTGTACCACATCCCAACCATGATCAGAAGTCAATTGCTCCGGATCATCCGGCACCAGTGTACATTGCGTGGGCAGGTTCTCCAGGACGACCTGCAAAAACTTTTCGCTCGGGTTGCCTTCTATATTTAATTCAACACCTGCATGCCCTGCCACCAGCACCGCCAGATCATGGACATCGACATATTTCGCATGCCGTTGATCAGGACGTGGATGGAGGGTCAGACCATCAGCACCGGCACGGACACATAAGCCGGCAAAATCCAGCAGGCTGGGATAATTACTGTCCCTGGAATTCCTCAGCAGGGCAATCTTGTTTAAATTGACGCTTAACTTTGTCATTTAATTAAGATGATCATGGGTTTCCACATATTCTTTCAGCGTCGGAAAAAAGGCCAGAAAGCCCTCCTCCAGTTTCTGATGATTATATTCCACTTCCTCGACAGCGCCGACCAGTTTGTTTTCAAAACGTATGCGTGAAGACAGTCGGTTCAGCACATTATCAATGCCATCCAGCGTGGAATAGGACTGCAACCAGTTCTCCCTGATCATGTACTTCATCACATGTTGCATGGGCTCGGGCATGATATACCACAGAGAGGAAATATTGTCGTAAGTATTATTGATAAAATCATCCAGCTCATCATCACTGAATTTCTGCCAGTGGCGGGTGAGGAAATAATCAAAAGCAACATCTATAATAATACCGGCAAAACGTCTCCGTTCAGGACTGAACAGACCTTTCAAGTCCAGAATCAAGCAATTTGTATCGGTAAATCTGTCCACCCTGAGGTGATTATTGATCCCCAGTCGTACCTTCTCCGGCAACTTGTCCTCGCCAATATGCTTCCTGAAGTCGCCCATCATGTTACCAAGCATGGACTCGGCATCGGGCCGGGACAATCTCAGGTGTGCCAGGTAATTCATTCCTTCCTTCAACCACTCCATCGTGCCAAATAAATATTTTCAAAGTGCGTACACAGGCCGGTATATCGGCATGAACCGGTAAACGGGCCGCATGCCGAGCTTACAGGGGCGTGTTCACAGCGTGTCCGCGTTCTGTTCATGCCACTGTACGGGAATTCGGGACGTCTGTTCAGTCGATACCCATCACCACAGCGTCGGTGAGATAGGGGTTGTCAAACTTTACAAGCTCGCCTGCCTTTTTACCCGGCACGGGAAATAATCTCGCCGACAGGGGTTTATGGTACTTGTTCGATAATGCGGCGACATCACCCACAAGGGCTGACAATTGCCTGACGGAAATATCACCGGGCAGCGGCACGACATCCAGCCCGGTGCCGCAAACGCTGGAAAAAAGGAGTAAATCCGCAACGCCGTATCGGCCTTCCCGGGCCCGTTCCGCCAGAACCGTATCCTCCAGTACCGGCAGCATCAACCCCGAATATCCACAGGATTTAATCTGCAGAGATTTCAACACATTGGTAATGGCAGCGCAGGCAGCCAGTGTCGACATACTGCCGAAAGGAACGCCGGATAAAGTCTCTATAGCGCGAGCGATACTGACATCCAGGTTCGGTGCCGGGGAAGTATCAATACCCGAATAGGCCCGTGCTGCAGTAATTGCGATCTTCTCCGCCTGCCTCTCGATGGGTTCAAGTGCGGCTTCCATATTGATTTTCAGCTGCCCGACAGCGTCACTCATGTTATCTGCACCGGCAAAAGTCTGTTGCAGCAGATCGGCAGATTCCAGACCAATGCTGAAAGCATCATCATTAAAATAGGCAGCGGGAAAGAACGGCGTCGCCGGTGGACAATAAGCAGTGGCCGCAAAACGAAAGTTGCCTTCACCACCCGTGCTCGATGTCGATATCGCCGCCATTATCTCAGCGGCAAGCGCAATGGATTGATGGTCAATACCCGTCCCGGCTGAGGCTACAACAAGCGAACAACTCAGGCGCCCGGTATCAGCAAGAAGTTGCGTCAACCAACTGACAAACTCATCACTGTTCTGTCCTTCATTGTTAACGGGACCTATGTTAAACATCACATTGTGCTGCTCTGCAAAAGCATCCAGTTCTTTCAGTGCGTCCAGCGAAGCTGACCGTTGCCAGTCAGGTAAATAAGCCGCGAGTGCTTGTGTTGCAATACGCAGTGTCTGTACTTCGTATTCCATCGCTTCAAATTGAAGGCGACTCTGCTGCAAAAAATCCGCTGCCTTGTGCAAAGTATTCATATCACCTGCATTGGCGAGTTTCGCCCCGGCAGTAATCGTACGAATTCGAAAATGGTGGACCGGTGCGGCGCTGAGTCTGGCGGGAGACGGCAGTATCGCGGCTGCGCTTAGCAAAGTCAGAAAACTGCGACGGGAAAAATCAACTGTCATAATGACACCCTTTATTCATATACATCGCGAAATATACGCCAGGACAGCATTGTGATGATAGCAAAATATTATAAACCGGCATCAACGCCACCAGGCGCGAGGAATCGACTCCGGAATAAATTAATATCGTCAGTGTATTTTAATTCTCCCCTGGCGTAGTACACTTGCCTGTGTGACTTTACTTTAGGTGCTGAACAATGATTATTGAACAAATATGGACCGGCAACGACTGGCGTAATTTCAACTATTTAATTGCCTGCCCCGACAGCGGTGAGGCATTGGCCATCGATCCTCTGGATCATGAGAAGTGTCTGGGACTGGCAAAGCAACGCGGTTGGGACATCACCCAGGTCCTGAACACCCACGAGCATGGCGACCATATTGGCGGCAATCAGGCCGTTATCGCCGCAACCGGCGCCAGGCTGCTCGCCCATGAAAATGCCGTGGACAAGATTGACGGTATTGATGTGGCCCTGAAAGCCGGCGATGTCATCAAGGTCGGCCCTGCGCTTGAACTGGAAGCGCTGGACACCCCGGGCCATACCATGAGCCATATTTGCCTGTTGTCCAGAAGCGATACGCCAGCGCTGTTTTGCGGGGACACGCTGTTCAATGCCGGTGCCGGGAATTGTCATGGCGGTGGTCATCCCAATGAGCTCTATATGACCTTCGCCAGTCAACTGGCCGGACTGCCGGACGATACGCTGATTTACCCCGGCCATGATTATATTGTTAATAATCTGGAATTCACGCTGGACAGGGAGCCGAACAACGCACAGGCCGCAGATCTGTTACAGGAGATTGGGCAGCAGGATCCCAACGATCCTCTGGTAACGTCCATCGCTCTGGAAAAAGAGATCAATACCTTTTTCCGTCTGAACAACCCGGAAATTATCGAAAAATTAAGAGAGGCCAGGTCTGATCTGTCAGCTCATCCCGACGAGAGAGAGATTTTTGTGGCTTTACGGGAATTGAGAAACAAGTGGTAATGAAAAACCGCTAACGGCAGGCAGCGGGCAGAAACTCAAGTGGCACGTCGCCCTTGCATGACCACTGAAGAACACCGTTATCTATATAGGGCGTTAAAGAAAGTGACTTCCCCGAGATTTCCGGGGCCAGATAGGGATCCCGTACATTACTGTAGTAGACAGTGATGCTGCCAGGTGCTTTTTCAGCGACTTTGATATCGCTGACGATGGACTTGCCCGGATCGAACTCGATCTTCGGTACTTCGCTCATCCATTGCTCTCTGTCAGGAAATACGTCGTTCTCCCGCCAGTAGTTTGAGATGGCCGTCTTGTAACTTTTTGCCAGGGTCAAACCCTGCAGCACTTTCATTTTGTCTGTGAAATCCAGCTTTTCCGGAAACAGGACAAACTTCCAGGTAAGAACCAGGCCAATAACGATTAAAACAATCAGGGTTTTGCTCATAAAGTCGCAGCCGTAAATGCGATAAAGGAGACTGTTTCGCTAATTCGACACTCTCATTTGATCCTGAATATTTACTGTACTGCCCTATTATTATCCTTTTGAATAATGAGGTAAACCGCCTCAGCTATTTCGACTCACTTTTCCCCTCGCGCGCCAGCGTTTCCTTGATCACCTCTTCGGCAACGTTTTTCGGGCAGGGCATGTAGTGTAAAAATTCCATGGAGAACTGTCCGCGGCCGGAAGTGATGGTGCGCAGCGAACCGATATAGCCGAACATCTCGCTCAGAGGACATTCCGCCTTGATACGGGAACCCGTGACGCCGGCTTCCTGGGCCTTGATAATGGCCCGGCGGCGATTCAGATCGCCGATCACGTCGCCAACGTGATTGTCCGGTGTAAATACATCCACCTTCATAATCGGTTCCATCAACTGGGGGCCGGCTTTTGGCATGCTCTGCCGATAGGCAGCGGCAGCGGCCAGTTCAAAGGCCACAGCGGAAGAGTCAACTGCATGATAGGCACCGTCAAACAAGGTCACCTTGAAATCCAGACAGGGATATCCCGCAAGCACGCCTTTTTCCAGACTCTTCCTGAAACCTTTTTCAACCGCAGGCCAGAATTCGCGCGGTACATTGCCCCCCGTCACCTTGGACTCAAATTCAAAACCACTGCCTGATTCACCGGGTTCAAGGATATAATCAATCTTGCCGAACTGACCGGAACCGCCGGTTTGCTTCTTGTGCGTATAGCTGTCTTCGACCCGACGGGTAATGGTTTCACGGTAGGCCACCTGGGGCTTGCCCACTTCCACTTCAATACCGTGGGTACGCTTGAGGATATCAACCTTAATATCCAGATGCAGTTCGCCCATACCTTTCAGGATCGTCTCACCACTGTCTTCATCGGTTTCAACACGGAAGGAAGGGTCTTCTCTCACCATCTTGCCGATGGCAATGCCCAGTTTTTCCGAGGCGGCCTTGTCGGCAGGTGAGACAGCTATCGATATCACTGGATCCGGGAAAACCATCGGCTCCAATGTCGCCGGATGATTTGGATCACAAAGTGTATGACCCGTTTGTATATTCTTCATGCCGATAACCGCAATGATATCACCGGCCTGGGCACTACTCAGTTCCTCACGCGAATCCGCGTGCATCTCCACCAGCCGCCCGATACGTTCGGTTTTGCCCGTGAATGTATTCAATACATTGGTCCCCTTACCCATCTTTCCGGAATAGATGCGGACAAAGGTCAGCGCCCCGTAACGGTCATCCATAATCTTGAAAGCCAGGGCACGCAAGGGTCGCTCAGGATCAACAATGGCAAATTCACCGGTTTCATGACCTTCCAGATCCACTTCAGGTTGGGGTTTGACTTCGGTAGGGTCCGGCAAATAATCCACTACGGCATTCAGCACCATCTGCACACCTTTGTTTTTAAAGGCGGAACCGCACAAAGTCGGAAAAAAATCGATGCCAATGGTGCCCTTCCGTATGCAGCGCTTAAGATCCTCAATGGAAGGTTCGTTGCCATCCAGATACTGCTCCATGACCTCGTCATCCTGTTCAACGGCGGTTTCAACCAGCTTTTCACGCCATTGTTCGATGGCGTCCGCCATATCCTCCGGAGCATCCTGGATTGTAAACGAGGTCGCATCCATGTCGTCATCCCAGACCCAGGCTTTGCGCGTGAGTAGATCAACACAACCTGTGAAATGGTCTTCGATACCAATGGGCAGGACCAGCACCAATGGCTTTGCAGCGAGCACATCTTCGATCTGTTCCACTACACGATAAAAATCAGCACCCACACGATCCATCTTGTTCACAAAAATAATGCGTGCCACTTCGGATTCATTGGCATAACGCCAGTTGGTCTCCGACTGTGGTTCAACACCACCTGAACCACAAAACACACCCACACCCCCATCGAGCACTTTCAGGGAACGATACACTTCAATGGTAAAATCCACATGCCCTGGTGTATCAATGATATTGAGCCGATGCCCATCCCATTCACAACTGGTTGCCGCGGATTGTATGGTAATGCCACGTTCCTGTTCCTGCTCCATGAAATCGGTGGTGGCTTCACCGTCATGTACTTCACCGGTCTTATGGATTTTCCCGGTCAGTTTCAGGATGCGCTCGGTCGTAGTGGTTTTACCCGCATCCACGTGGGCAAAAATACCTATATTCCTGTACTTGGCTAAATCAGTCATTTTCCTGCTACTTTAAAAGGTTATAGTGATGGGTTGCGACATTGGCGGGATATTACGGGCGCATGTCGCCAACAGACCCGGACATACGGCACCGCCAAAAAAGGCGCGATTATAAACGAGTTTGGAGAAATATGTCACGTGAACTTGGCGGAAAATACCACCGTTTGAGCCAAGTCGATAATGTACAGCATTACTATTTAATAGAAAAATAGTAACTATTTGATAATTATCATCAATTTAATAACGGAGTTACTCAACTCATGACCGGCAGCGGCCGGTTCCTGTGCACATTAATGAGGAACGGCCGTTCAGCAACCACTGCTCCGGGTATCGCAGGGATGCTCTGCTGCCACCAAATACGGTCTGGGGGGACATTGTCGACTCATGTTCATCTAATCCGGGGCAAAATAATCTGTGTTTTAGCAGCCGGATGAAGGCCTACACACACGCCCCTGCGGCCACAGCAGAAGCCCAGGCCCACTGAAAATTAAACCCCCCGAGATGACCCGTCACATCGATTACTTCACCAATGAAAAACAAACCTTTGCGCTTTTTTGCTTCCATGGTTTTGGAAGAAAGCGCCTGAGTATTCACCCCGCCCAGGGTCACTTCTGCACTACGATATCCTTCCGTGGCGGGTGGCTTCAGCTTCCAGCAATGGAACTGTTGCGCAATGCCCTGCATCTGCTGGTGAGTGAAGCGGTTCACGGGTTTACGAGTGTAACTCATGTCCCCAAACCACAACTCGCTGAGAACCAGAGCCATTTTTTTGCTCATGTACTCACTCAATATGGTTTTTAGTGCCGCTCCGGGACGCGATTGCTGTCGCTGCTGCAATACTTTATAGAAGTCGATATGGGGGAGTAAATTAATTGACAGCGTATCGCCAGGCTGCCAGTAGGACGATATTTGCAGCATGGCCGGGCCGCTCAGGCCACGATGAGTGAACAGCATGTTTTCTCTGAAACACATATGCTGGCATGTCACAAGCACCTCCAGTGCACTGCCGCTGAGCTGAGACAGGCTGCCGAGCATAAGGTCATCCAGCATAAAAGGCACCAGCGCGGCGCGCGGTGGCACAATATCCAGACCAAACTGTTTTGCCACTTCATAGCCAAAAGCGCTTGCGCCCAGCTTCGGGATGGACAGTCCCCCCGTCGCCACAACCAGGGACTGGCACTGAATCGTGCCGAGGCTGCTGACAACAGCGAAGCCACCGGGCAGCGATTGTACTTTTTTAACAGAACAGCGGGTACGGATTGTCGCGCCGACCCGCTGACAATCCGTCAATAGCATGTCCAGAATATCTTTTGCCTTGTTGTCACAAAACATCTGCCCCGGCTTTTTCTCGTGAAAGGCAATATTATGTTGTTTAACGCGCTCGATAAAATCCTCCGGTGTATAACGGGAAAGCGCTGATTTACAAAAATGGGGGTTCTGCGAAAGAAAATTGTCTGGTCCGGCATATCTATTGGTGAAATTGCAACGTCCACCACCGGACATGAGAATTTTCCTGCCTGCTTTGTTGGCGTGATCGATAACCAGCACAGAGCGACCGCGCTGTCCTGCGGTAATGGCACACATTAAACCAGCCGCCCCGGCCCCGATAATCAATACATCCGTTTTTTCAGGCAATGTTGTATTTACAGAATCCGACATAACAATCAATCCGTGCGACAAACTCCCGGTTTAAGCGGTACTCAACAAATGCAATAATACCGCAGAGAATGGGAAAGTGTTATCTGACCCGGAGCAGCAGGACAGCAGGTTTGTATTGACTCCAACACCCGGGCAGATGCGTGCCAATCAGAATATGTTTGCAAATATCTATTTGAATATTAATGACTGTGGCAAGGCCAAAAGATGCAGCAAGTTTAATTATCTATCGCGAACGGCCTGATGCTGTTGCGGTGTTAATGGGGCTACGCCACAAGCGTGCAAGATTCGCTCCAGGTGTCTATGTTTTTCCAGGTGGCACGTTGGAACCGGCGGACAACAGCCAGTGCCCGGCCATACCCTTTGGAACCGATGGGCTGGCATACGGAGCAAATCTGAAAATCCATGGGCTTGCCCATGCAGCAATACGCGAGACCTGGGAGGAGACAGGTCTGCTGCTTGGACAAAAGGGACTGCTGAGCGAAGCAAATCACCCAACATGGGAGAAATGCCGTCGCCTGGGAATGGTGCCCACACCACATCATCTCCGCTATCTCGGGCGTGCCATTACACCAGCGACATCACCCACCCGCTTCCATGCGCGATTTTTCGTTGCATCGCTTGAATATTTCTGCGGCTCCCTGATAGACCGCGGTGAATTACTGGATCTGAGGTGGGTTACAATAGACAAACCGGCCAAATTACCGATGCTGGATGTCACCGAATTCATGCTCGAAGAGCTGCAGCGTTTCTTTCAGGGAACTCGCCTGGGAACACCCTTGATGTCTTATCGACAGAATCGAACTCTGATACGCTATGAACCGTTGATAAACAAATAAATTAAACCAAACGAGCGACCATGCGCCACACAGTATCGATCTTCCTGTTTTTGCTTTTTAATGTCAAAGCAGCGGAAACATATATTCATTAATCTGTAATTGTCGCATAAACGTTAACAGTATGATGACATAACCATTGAACCCGACCTGAAAATGACTATTCGAATTGCGAAGCCTGAAGACTTGCTCATGATGGTGGACATTTACAACCAGGCCATAGCCGCCGGACAGCGAACCGGCGACACTCAGGCAGTTACGCTCGATGGTCGACTGCAGTGGTTTGCAGAACACTGCCCTGACAGGCATCCCATCCTGGTTGAGGAGAATGCCGGCAGGGTTATCGGCTATTTGAGCATAAGCGCATATCGCCCCGGTCGCACCGCCCTGCGCCATACTGCCGAAGTGAGCTATTTCGTGCATTTTGACTTTCACCGGCAGGGAGTGGCATCACGCCTTCTGCAACAGGCCATTGATCGATGCCCATCACTTCAGATAAAGACCCTGTTTGCGATTCTGATGGAAAACAATACCGCCAGCATTGCACAGTTAAAGAAATTCGGTTTCGAACTCTGGGGCCGCATGCCACGTGTAGCAGATTATGATGGTATTGAAATTGGACAGTTGTACTATGGACGCAGAGTAACAAACTAAAGGGGCTGGAGGCAGATAATAATGATTGCTATTCGCTTTTGCGGCAGGGGTTAATGTATTATGGGTTTGCTGAGCTTTGACATAGAGCTATCGGATATCTTTGAACTGGGCGGACATGAGGATATCGAAAAATATGCACCGTTTCATATTTCGGTAGCGGCAACAGCTGTTTATGACGGTGAGGAACGGTTGTGGTATTCCGAAGATGAGGGAGGCCGTCCGGCTCTGAACCTGACACCGCAACGGGCGCATGAGCTGCTGGAGTATCTCGACGGCATGCAGCAAAAGGAAATCATGGTCTGTGCGTGGAACGGTCTGGGCTTTGACCTGAAATGGATTGGACATCAGGCCGATGATATGGCCCTTGCAGCCCGAATTGCGCTGAAAAGTTACGATCCTATGTTCCAGTTTTTCAATCAATCCGGCTTCCCCGTTGCTCTTGCCAGGGTAGCGCAATCCATGGGTATCCCACAGGAAAAACTCATGGGCGGCGCGGACGCACCAAAAGAATGGCATGCCGGGAATTATCAGAAAGTAATGGACTACTGTCTCGGTGATTGCCAGATGACCAATCTCATTATTCTCGCCATCCAGAAGACCGGAAAGGTTCAATGGCTGACAGCCAGAGGCAAGACCGGTTCGAAGCCCATGCCACGTCTCAAAACAGTCGAAGAAGTTATTCGGGACCCCGAACCCGACCAGTCCTGGATGGACTCACCCATGCCAAAGGTGAAGTTCTACCAATGGATTCAGGATGCCACCGGAATGAAATTTTAAATGAGGATCTTCAGGTCTATTTTACTTTATTGAGAAAAAACATTGTCTTGTCACTGAATATTATTATGGAATCCTTCCTATGAAACTCAACATACGAATACCAGCCCTGCTGCTCTTGTGGTTTTCTCTCATTGTGATGCCCGGCTGTGCAGGGACCATCATAGAAACTGCGACCGATGCGGCTGTGGCCGTCGCCAAAATACCTTTTAAGGTAGGCGCTGCTGTCGTTGATGTGGTCACTGACGATGATGAGCCGGAAGAAAAAAACAATGAATAAATGATCCGACCTGATAATCGGATCTGCAGGAATCAAGAGTTCGCCCAATAGTTTTGATTGCACGCTAAATGTTGTCTAATACCATATAATCCGAATATAAAGATAGTTTTCTGCTGTAAAATGTTATAAGGTGCGAGCATTAGTGGTTTTCGTAGTAGTCCTCGGTAGTTCCTCGCAGTGTATAACAGCAGACCTTCCAGTGATTCTTCCTAAACAATATGCTAATACATTGTTCTTTTAATAATTTAATGAGGTAAACGAAATGGCTACAGGTACAGTAAAGTGGTTTAACGACAGCAAGGGTTTTGGATTTATTACGCCGACTGACGGCAGCCCTGATGTCTTTGTTCATCACAGCTCCATCAATGCCGAGGGATTCAAATCTCTGGCTGAAGGCGCGAGTGTGACCTTCGAAACCGAACAGGGTCCCAAAGGCCCCAGTGCGCTCAACGTAGTTGCACAATAGCCCTAACCAGACAGTTTTTTAGACTGGCATAAAAGCCTCGCTAATGGCGGGGCTTTTTTTTGGCTTGAAAAAGGACGACTGTTTATCGGGATATAAACTTTGCTTGCTGCCTGGAACGACTCTGACAACTGAGATATGGATTCTTGTGAGTGAAAGTCAACCCGTCCAGCCAAGACCGGCAGAAACGCAGTTGATGGAAAGCAATAAAGGGATCAAGTCCCCCTGGTTTTTGCTCTTCCTGAAGCGTTGCACCAGCTCCACCTGCTCCTTGCCGACCTGATTCAGTATTTTACCTCGGCGTTCCAGCTTACGGGCAAATTTCGGAAAGCGTTCTGTGAGGTCTTCGTTACCGGATATTTTCAATACCATGGCTAAGGACAACTGGTATTCCTTTTCTATCATATTGAATACCCTGTTCCGGGTTTCGAGATTATCCACCTGCTCTGCATAGCTGCGGGCGACTTCCAGATCGACAAAGGCCAGGGATTTTTCTGCTTCATCCATAATCAGTCGAAACAGACGTGATTCCCTGAACATCTGTTTAAGTAATGCTTCGCCTTCTTCGCTT
>JAJRTU010000170.1 GCA_024278135.1 Gammaproteobacteria bacterium | reverse complement strand
GATTAAGGAGCCGGCATTTTGATCGCCCTGGGCAGGGATAATGGGGAGATAATTTTTGTCCTGCTTGCAATTCTTACAATGATACAGTTGTTGCTTTTTTGCAGCCTGTCCGATGATACCCTGGCCAATCTTGAACGTGTGAGTGTGTTTTACGTCTTTGCCGGTATTTTTCTCGTCTTCCCAGGCTTTGCCGGCGACACAATACAGTTCGTCATTGTTGTTTAACAGAAATATGGAGCAACGCTCAAGATCGAGGTTCTGGTTCAGTACATCCAGTGCCTTGTCAAACAGTTCCCTTTCTTCGAGACTGTTGATGGTAATGGAAGTAAGGCCTCTAATGGCGGACAATGCCTGCACCAGCATCAGAAATCGCTGACTAATGGTTTCGGCGGCTTCAGTCATTTTGTCTTCTGTAAACATGTGATCTTTTTATTGTTGTTTTAATTGAAGGTCTGGCCTAGGTACTCATTTCCCTGGCGATACAATTGATGTCTTCCAGTTTATCCCGGCATTTTTCCGCAATGATTTCCAGTTTCTGCTGATCCATTTTTAAGGTCTCTATTACAGCGGGTTCATCGGAGAGCAGAATGTCGACACCGAGAATCCAGTTACGTGCCGTGCGGGAGCTGAAACCGACCAGCATGGACTCCTGCCAGTATGCTTCCCGGTAGTTCGGGTAATGGTGATGTTCGATAACTGTGCTGACATCAGAGGGTAATTGCCATTTTTGTGCCAGCCAGGAGCCGGCCTGATGATGGTCCATATCAAGCAGGGCCTGTTCTGTATAGATCAGGCGTCTTTCGGGGTGTTTTCTCGCTATTTCGAAAATATCGGTCATCAGTTTCGGGAATTTGTCTACCAGGATCAAAATACCGAAGTTATGTAACAGGCCATACAGGAACAACTGGTTCCCGTGCAACTCCTCATCGGTTTTCACCACAGGCAGCAGCCGCATCACCAGCTCTGCTGTCATGAAGGCATGGCTCCAGTGACGTACTAAATCGAAATGCCTGCATTTGCCGGCGTCAAATACGCCCCCCATCACCATGGTCAGGGCCATGGCCCGAACCAGATCCAGGCCGAGAACATTCACAATCGCCTCGCTGAGATTGTAAAGCTTGCGGTTAAAGCCAAAAAAGGCGGAGTTGGCCAGGCCCAGAATACGCGAGGTCAGAATCGGGTCACTCTGAATTATTTTTGCGATATCATCGATACTGGTATCATCGTCATTGATGGCGGCCAACAGTTTCTTGGCGATGACCGGTAGCGGCGGAAGTTCCTTTATTTTCTGGATTTCCAGTCTGATACTGGTTGCTGTCAGTACGGTAGACACATATCTCCCCTTCTTATGGGTATCTTCATCACCTAGGTTATCGACAGAGGAAGGTTTCTCTTTAACCCATAAATTGATAAGGTCAGAGAATGCTTATGATTCAGATTTCTCATGTCCAATATCCGGCCAACAGTACAGCAAACCCGCATGACAACAGCGTCCTGGCGAATTTACCTCAATGTTGACCTATCCTGAAATCGACCCGGTTGCCATTGACCTGGGTGTCCTGCAAATTCGCTGGTACGGTATCAGCTATATCTGCGGTATTTTACTCGCATGGTGGCTGTTGAGACATCGGGCCTTGAGCAAGCCTGCACTGGGCTGGACCGCCATGCAGGTCAGCGATCTGATTTATTACGGCACGCTGGGCGTCATTATTGGCGGGCGCCTGGGCTCCGTCGTATTTTACAATCTGCCTTATTATCTCGACAATCCGCTGGATATACTGAAGGTCTGGCAGGGTGGTATGTCTTTTCATGGTGGCCTGATTGGTGTATTCGTGGCCTTGTGGTATTACAGTCACAAGATCAAGCGAAACCTGTTCGTCACCACTGATTTTCTTGTACCGGTCGTGCCTGTGGGTCTGTTTTTCGGTCGTATTGCCAATTTTATCAATGCCGAGCTTTGGGGGGCGCCAACGACGTTGCCCTGGGGCGTGGTTTTTCCCGGTGTTCACAGCGGGGGGATACCCAGACATCCCTCGCAATTGTACGAAGCCTTGCTGGAAGGGCTCGTTCTGTTTGTTATTTTATGGGTTTACTCAAGCAAGCCACGGCCTAAAATGGCGGTGTCCGGGCTTTTCCTGCTCGGTTACGGTGTGTTTCGATGCGGCGTCGAGTTTGTCAGGGAGCCGGATGCCAACATAGGATATTTACTGGGTGACTGGCTGACAATGGGGCAGGTGCTGTCCCTGCCCATGATTGTAATCGGCCTGATATTGCTTTCTCTTGCCGGTTATAACAGCAAAAAGAAGGCGGAATAACTGGGTTTTTGATATTTTATGAGACAATACCTCGAACTTGTGCGCCACGTCAGGGATCACGGTGCGGAGAAATCGGATCGTACGGGCACAGGTACCCGGAGCGTGTTTGGTTATCAAATGCGTTTTGACCTGGCCCAGGGATTTCCTGCACTGACGACGAAAAAACTGCATTTCAAATCCATCATTCATGAATTGCTCTGGTTTCTCAGCGGCGACACCAATATCCAGTATTTACGGGACAGGGGCGTGAGCATCTGGGATGAATGGGCGGATGCCAATGGCGATCTTGGACCGGTATATGGCGCACAATGGCGCAGCTGGCCCACGGCGGATGGCCGAACTATTGATCAAATCAAAAATGTCATTGAACAGATTAAAAACAATCCTGATTCCCGTCGCCTGATTGTGAGCGCCTGGAATGTAGGGGAACTGGATAAAATGGCGCTGATGCCCTGTCATACATTTTTCCAGTTCTATGTGAACGACGGTTTGTTATCCTGTCAATTGTATCAACGCAGTGCGGATATTTTTCTGGGTGTGCCATTCAATATCGCCTCCTATGCTCTGCTATTAATGATGGTTGCACAGGTGTGCGATCTGGAAGCGGGTGATTTCGTGCATACTTTTGGTGATGCGCATTTATACCTGAATCATCTCGTTCAGGTTGAAGAACAGTTATCGCGACAACCCGCGACGCTGCCGAAAATGAAAATAAATCCTGATATCAGGGATATCTTTTCATTTACTTATGATGATTTTGAATTGATTGACTACGAAGCACAGCCGACCATTAAAGCGCCGATAGCCGTTTAGCCATGACATTTTCCATTGTCGTTGCCATGTCGAAGAATGCTGTGATTGGCAGAAATGGCGATCTCCCCTGGCGCCTGTCTGCTGATCTCAAACACTTCAAATCCCTCACTATGGGTAAACCCATCGTCATGGGCAGAATCACCCACGAGTCGATTGGCAGACCCTTGCCCGGCAGAGAGAATATCATTCTTACCCGTGACAGACACTACCGAGCGGAAGGTTGCACGGTATTGAATGAGCTGAATGATATTCATAAGAGATATTCTGAGTTCGACGAAATTATGATCATTGGCGGCTCACAGCTCTACGCCGAGACATTACCATTCGCGAGGAAAATGTATGTCACCGAGGTACACACAGAAGTAGAAGGCGACACTTATTTCCCGGACTTTGATCGCCGGCAATGGGAAGAAAAAGAACGACAGGATTTCAGTGCTGACGGGAAGAACGAGTTTGATTATAGTTTTGTGGTGCGTGAGAAAACACAAAACTAAAGGGGTCGGAGACAAAAGCGAATATCAATCATTCGCTTTTGTCTCCGACCCCGTTGGCGTAATTTGCCTGTTTTGATGGGACGCTAAACCACTTTTCGTCTTCCAGACGGAGTGCTGTCAGGCACCCGCCCCACAGGCATCCTGTATCCAGTGGATATACTCCGAGGTGTTTGTAATTCACTTTGTAATCTCTTAATGCTGCCCAGTGGCCGAACAGAATTTTTTGATCTTTATTGACGCGATTCTCGATTTCGAACCAGGGCTGATAGGGAAGGGCTTGCGTGCCGGGGACACTTTTTTCCTTAAATTCCATTTTACCGTCGGCGTCGCAATAGCGCAGGCGGGTGAAGTAGTTGGTGATCACGCGCAGCCTGTCCCAGCCGCATAGTGCTTCTGACCAGCTATCTGGTGTGTTGCCATACATGTTGGCGAAGAATTCCATGTAGAGATCGCCTGCCATTACTGTTTCAACTTCCAGAGCATGGGTAGATGCCTGTTCTACCGTCCATTGGGGTGGCAGACCGGCGTGAATCAGGACAAAGCCCAGTTGCTTGTCCCGATGCAGCAAGGGCAGATGACGTAACCAGTTCAAAAGTTCATCTTTGTCTTCCGCCGCCAATATGGCTTCCAGCGTATCGCCCTTGTGCATATATTGCGCCTGACCATTGGCAATGGCGAGCAGGTGCAGGTCATGGTTGCCAAGTACGGTGACGGCCTTATCGTCCAGTTGCCGGACGAATCTTAATGTCTCCAGCGATTTTGGCCCGCGGTTGACCAGATCACCTGTAAACCAGAGTCTGTCCGTATTTTCGTCGAAATTTATTCTGTCAAGGAGTGACAATAATTCCTGATGACAGCCCTGGACATCACCGATGGCATAGGTAGACATGTGACATTCAGAAGGATCTACATTCTTTAATGAAGAGTGTGCGGAGTGGCCAGACTGAAAACCGGTATGGTGGCGTCAAATTCAATTTCATCGTCAGCGATCATATCGTAAGTGCCTTCCATGCAGCCCACCGGGGTTTCCAGCATGGTGCCGCTGGTGTATTGAAATGACTGTCCCGGTTGTAAATGGGGTTGTTCGCCAATGACGCCATCACCATGTACTTCCTGTACCTTGTTATTGGCATCGGTGATCACCCAGTGGCGACGTAATAATTTTGCCGGTATTGATCCTGTGTTGGTAATGGTAATGGTGTAGGCGAAGACATAACGATTTTTTTCCGGAATGGATTGTTCCTGAATGTAATCGGTTTTCACCACCACCTCAACAGCGTATTCTGATTTATCCATGGCCTATTTGACAATATTGCACTGATGGAAGCAAGTAGGCGCCGATCAATAAACGAAGCCTGTCAGATCCTGCAGAGGGGGGCTTACCGTCCTCGCAACAGATCCTGGAAAGAACTCACGAATACATCGTCGTTTCCGAGCGATCCAGACGGCGATAAGTAATGGCTTCCGTCAGGTGTTCTGTGGCAATGCGCTCACTGTCAGCGAGATCGGCAATGGTGCGCGTAACACGCAATATTCGATGCATGGCCCGTGCAGACAGACCGAGTTTGTCGATGGCCTGCTCCAACAAATCGACATGTGTTTTCTCGAGTCGACAGAAGTGATCCAGTTCCTTGCCACTGAGTTTGCTATTGGCTTTGTCAGCCCGCTTGAGTTGTTGTCGATAAGCCTTTTTTACCCTTTGCCTCACGGTCTGGCTTGATTCTGAGGTTCTCGCGTTGTTATTGCGTAGTATCTCTCTGGGAATATTGGGCACCTCGATATGCATATCGATTCGATCCAGCAGAGGCCCGGAGATCCTGGCGCGGTAGCGGCGTATCACCTCGGCATTGCAGTGGCATCGGCCACTGCTATCGCCGAGATAGCCACATGGGCATGGGTTCATGGCGGCAATCAGTTGAAAATCAGCTGGGAGATCAGCCTGGTAGGCCGCGCGTGAAATGGCAATATGCCCTGATTCCAGGGGTTCGCGCAAGACTTCGAGTACCCGCCGGTCATATTCCGGCAACTCATCGAGAAACAGCACACCGTTATGGGCCAGTGAAATTTCTCCCGGTCGCGGCTGGTTTCCACCCCCCACCAGTGCCACAGCAGAGGCGGTATGGTGCGGTGAGCGCATCGGTCGTTGTCGCCATGACGCGGTAACAAAACCCTGTCGGCTGATGGAGGCGATGGCGGCGGTTTCCAGTGCCTGTTCTTCAGTCATAGGCGGCAATATGCCGGGCAGTCTTTCCGCCAGCATGGTTTTACCGGTGCCGGGCGGACCTATCATCAGCAGATTGTGTGAGCCGGCGGCAGCGATTTCAAGGGCGCGCCTGGCCAGGTGTTGGCCTTTAATCTCATTGAGATCCGGACCAGGGACTGAGGTATTGACCGCTTTCTTCTGTTGTATATGAATGGAAAGTTTATCTGAGTTACTGAGGTGTGCGCAGACATCCATTAAATGCCGGGCCGGGAGGACCTCCAGTGTATCGATCAAGGTCGCTTCATCGGCATTCGCCAGTGGCAGGATGAGTCTACGCTCCGATCGCTTGACGGCATTGGCGACGGGTAAAATCCCCCTGACCGGACGCAACTCACCGGTCAGGGCAAGCTCGCCGACAAACTCATAGTCACATAATTCTTTACCCGGAATCTGCCTGGAGGCGGCGAGGATGCCAATGGCGATAGCGAGATCAAAACGCCCGCCTTCTTTGGGAAGATCGGCCGGCGCCAGATTGATAATAATGCGGTTGAGCGGAAACTCGAAATGATTATTCAGTATCGCACTGCGAACACGATCCTTGCTTTCCTTGACGGCAGTCTCCGGCAGGCCGACGATGGACAAACTGGGCAAGCCGCGACTCAGGTGTACTTCTACAGTCACCTGAGGGGCACTTATTCCCGTCAGCGCACGGCTGAATACGATTGCAACATCCATTTGCACATTCCTTTTATCTTATACGTCAAAATTTGGGTGAACAGGGCAGCCTTTTACCTGTCATCATCAGCGAGTTGCGATTCCAGTTGAGTGACCTTCTTTTCCAGCTTATCAAGCAGCGCACGTGTTTTACTCAACAGCTCCGCCTGGATATCAAATTCTTCCCTGGTGACCAGTTCCATTTTTACCAGACTGGCATTGACTGCCGCCTGGATATTTTTTTTCAGGCCGTCTTTGTGTTTGCGCAGATCTTCCGGGAGTAACTTGAAGATGTCCTGAACAAAATCGCCTGTCCTGTTTTGTCTATGCATACCGGTTCTTTAAAAAAGTGAGGGCGACAGTATGCAGCGAACTGCCACCTAAAGTAAATTTTTTAGCGCTTTGCCGGGCCCGGTCTGCTGTTGCGGGGGGTGAGTCGGGTGGCTCCGACACCCGCAGGTTTCAGGCACTAAATAGGTGCATTGCAGTAAATTGACGCACAGATAGTGTGCGAAACCCCGTCTTCAGCGCGTTTGTCCTGTTCAGATAAACAAGTCATCTTATTCAATAACTCATTGTTTATAAAACATTAATAAGCCTGTGGCACGATAGATGCTGATAAGGACTGTGAATTTATCAATGACAACATGCCGCTGTGACTTATTTGGAGAGAAAAATGAAGAAGTATATTAGTAGTCTGATTATCGCCCTGTCTGCTTTTGGCATTCCCCCTGTTAATGCAGAAGACAGCCCGCATGAATTCAGCGCGAATATTTCCATGCTCTCCGATTATCTGTATCGAGGTATATCGCAGACCAATGAAAACTTTGCTGTGCAGGGTGGGTTTGACTATGTCAATACCCCAACGGGCCTGTATGTGGGTACCTGGGCTTCCAATATCGATTTTGCGGAAAGTCTGGAGATTGATATCTACGGTGGTATCGGGGGCGAACTGAGCAACGGTATCAGTTGGGACGTCGGCGGCCTGTATTACATGTACCCGGGTTCGAATGCTGAGCCGGAAGAAAATTTTTTCGAGGCCTATGCCAATCTGGGATATACCTTTGGCGACATACCGCTGGAACCGAGTTTCGGCACAGGTGTGGCCTGGTCGCCGGATTTTTTCGGTGAAGATGGGGACGGCGTCTATGTCTACGGCAGCCTGGATTTAAGTCTGCCCCAGGAATTTGCTTTGTCATTCTATGTCGGTCATCAGAATGTTGAGGGTGACAAGTTAAGCGGCCCCGCCGGATATGACTATGTACATTACAGTATTGGTGTCAGCCGCAGTTTTGGTCCGGTTGATTTAGGCGTTTCATGGAATGATGCCAGTAACGAGTGTGACGGCGGTACCAATGAACTGTGCCGGGCCGTGGTGTTTAGTGTGGGCAGCAGTTTCTAGGTATTTTTCCCGACCAGCCCTGTATTCGTAGAGGAGATAGTCATGAAATTGGTAATAGCGATCATCAAACCCTTCAAGCTCGATGATGTGCGCGAAGCGCTGGCGGCTGCCGGGGTTCAGGGATTGACTGTAACGGAGACCCGAGGATTTGGTCGGCAAAAGGGCCATACCGAGCTTTACAGAGGTGCCGAATACGTGGTCGATTTTTTGCCCAAATTAAAACTGGAAGTGGCTGTCGATGATGAGCAGGTGGAGCGGGTGATCAGCACCATTTGTCAGGCCGCCGAGACCGGCAAGATTGGTGACGGCAAGATTTTTGTTCTGAATATTGAAAATACGGTTCGGATCAGGACCGGAGAAACGGGTACTGATGCGCTGTAATCCCGGTAGGTGTCATCGCCGAAGTTTTTTTATAGTCGCCCTGTCTTTCGTGGACAGGGATAGTCGCTTTTATTTTAAGCCTAAACGTTAGAGGAGGCTGTTTGTGGAAAATCAAATTTTCGAATTACAGTATGCGGTGGACACCTTTTATTTTCTTGTCTGTGGTGCGCTGGTGATGTGGATGGCCGCCGGCTTTTCCATGCTGGAAGCCGGTCTGGTTCGGTCGAAAAATACCGTGGAGATCCTGACCAAGAATGTGGCCTTGTATGCCGTCTCCTGCATTATGTATATGATTTGTGGCTATGCTTTGATGTATGGCGGCGGTTATTTTCTTGCCGGTATCCAGGGAGGTGAGTCGCTGGTAACAGACGCGCTGGCCGCCTCAGTTGAAAACGGATTTGGCGGTGATGCCGTCTACTCAAAGGCATCGGACTTTTTCTTCCAGGTGGTGTTTGTGGCGACGGCCATGTCCATCGTTTCGGGTGCCGTTGCGGAAAGGATGAAATTATGGGCATTTTTGATTTTCGCGGTATTCATGACCGGCGTGATCTATCCGCTGGAGGGCAGTTGGACCTGGGGAAGCAAAGCAGTCTTTGGTCTGTACAGTCTGGGGGATGACTTTGGTTTTTCTGATTTTGCCGGTTCCGGGATTGTCCATATGGCCGGTGCCAGCGCCGCGCTGGTGGGCGTGTTGCTGCTGGGACCACGCAAAGGCAAATATGCTGCCGATGGCAGTACCAAGGCCATTCCCGGTGCCAATTTACCGATGGCCACGCTGGGGACATTCATACTCTGGATGGGCTGGTTTGGATTTAACGGCGGTTCGGTATTGAAGCTTGGCGATATCACCAACGCCAATGCCGTTGCCATGGTTTTTCTGAACACCAATACCGCTGCCGCTGGTGGACTGGTGGCCGCTCTTCTGGTATCGCGTATCAAGTTTGGCAAGGCGGATTTGACCATGGCCTTAAATGGTGCACTCGCTGGACTGGTGGCGATCACGGCTGAACCCTCTACACCATCGGCGCTGGCCGCCACGCTGATCGGCGCTGCCGGTGGTATATTGGTGGTGTTTTCCATCGTCATGCTGGATAAATTAAAAATTGATGATCCGGTAGGTGCCATATCGGTGCACGGCGTGGTGGGTCTGTGGGGCCTGCTGGCCGTTCCCCTGACCAATGCGGACACCTCTTTTATGGGACAGATTGTCGGTGCCTTGACCATCTTTATCTGGGTAAGTGCCGCCAGTTTTGTGGTCTGGTCAATAATCAAGGCTGTGATGGGAATACGTGTGGATGCCGAGGAAGAGTATGAGGGCGTTGATTTGTCCGAGTGTGGTATGGAGGCTTATCCGGAATTTGTCAATCCATCGGCCTAGCCGACCGGTCTGGGGCCTGTGCCGGTGTATTAATCTGCAATCCGGTCGGTTCAGAAGATAATTGGCAATAATTGTTTGGTATAATCCGGTAGTGGCGCGTGAATCGCGCCCGGAGGATTCTACATTTAATCCATTGAATTAATATGATGAGGGATATTACATGAAGTATCTGACAGCGATAATCAAGCCGTTTAAACTGGATGATGTGCGGGACGCCTTGTCTGAAATCGGTATCAAGGGTTTAACAGTGAGCGAAGTGAAGGGTTTTGGACGGCAAAAAGGCCATACCGAACTCTATCGTGGTGCCGAATACGTTGTGGACTTCCTGCCTAAAATAAAGGTTGAGGTGGCACTGGATGAGGCCATTGTCGATGCGGCTATAGAGGCCATTTGCAAGGTCACCAATACCGGTAAAATTGGTGACGGTAAAATCTTTGTCACCAATCTGGAGCAGGTGGTGCGAATCCGCACCGGCGAAATCGGCACCGAGGCATTGTAAGCCTGATCAACTTCCCATCTGCGCATAGAGATTAATAAAATATCGTTGTTTCGCACCATTTTGGTGCTCGTCTGAATTGTGTTGCGCTATTTTTGTGCAATCCGTCTCTTTTCTATTCCCTGCTGTCAATGTGATTTTTCCTTAAGCCATTGAATCAATTGCTTATTGATTGATTGGCATACAACCTGCTCGAGCCACGCTGATCAAGGATCTCGTACAGTGTCGGCCAGGTATGTGTCGGACACCTGAGTTCTTATATTCTTAGGGGGAAATATTTTGAAATTCATAAGTGCAGTAATTAAGCCATTCAAGCTTGATGATGTGCGCGATGCGCTCGCGGAAATCGGCATACAGGGACTGACTGTGACCGAGGTAAGAGGCTTCGGCAGGCAAAAAGGCCATACCGAGCTCTATCGTGGGGCTGAGTACGTTGTCGATTTTTTGCCGAAGGTGAAGATTGAAGTGGCTTTGGACGACGATATTATGGAAGCCGCCATCGAAGCGATTTGCAAGGCCACCAACACCGGCAAGATTGGTGATGGCAAAATTTTTGTGACCAGCCTGGAGCAAGTGGTTCGTATACGCACCGGAGAAACGGGTGTGGACGCCCTGTAGTTTTTAATTTTAATTGAGGAATTTATCGATGAATCGGATTGAATTACGGCTTATTTCCTTGTTAATGGTAATCGCGAGTCTGCTCTTTTCGCCAACAGTGTTCGCCGATGAGCTGAATGCTGCCAACACCGCCTGGATACTGACGTCTACCGTGCTGGTGTTGTTTATGACGCTGCCCGGTCTGGGGCTGTTTTATGCCGGGCTGGTACGCAGCAAGAACGTCCTCTCTGTGTTGATGCAGTGTTTCGCCATCGCCTGCATGGTCTCCATCCTGTGGATGGTATTTGTTTATGGTCTTGCCTTTGGTGATGGTGGCGGTTTGAATAAAATTGTCGGCATGGGCAAGTATTTCATTACCGGTATGGGCACAGACAGTTTAAGTGGTGACATTCCGGAAACGGTATTTTTTATGTTTCAGATGACTTTCGCCATCATCACACCGGCACTGATTATCGGTGCCTATGCGGAACGAATGAAGTTTTCAGCGGTATTGTGGTTCTCAGCCCTGTGGCTGGTACTGGTCTATGCACCTGTATGTCACTGGGTATGGGGTGGTGGCTGGCTCAGTGATATGGGTTTTATGGATTTCGCCGGTGGTGCCGTGGTGCACATCAACGCCGGCGTGGCCGCCCTTGTCGGGGCGGTGGTGCTGGGCAATCGCAAAGGCTTTCCGCAGACGATGATGCCGCCGCATAATATGACCATCACCGTCACCGGCGCGTCCATGCTTTGGGTCGGCTGGTTCGGGTTCAATGCCGGCAGTGCGCTGACGGCGGACGGTAACGCCGGTATGGCGATGTTGGCGACGCATATTTCTGCAGCAGCGGGTTCTCTGGCCTGGATGGCATGTGAGTGGATCAAGCATGGCAAACCCAGCGTGCTGGGTATTGTTACCGGGATGGTGGCCGGGCTCGGCACGATTACACCCGCTTCCGGTTACGTCGGCCCCATGGGAGCACTGCTGATAGGACTGACTGCCGGCGTCGTGTGTTATTTCGCCACGCAATACATCAAACGGGGTCTGAAAATCGATGACTCACTGGATGTTTTTCCTGTTCATGGTGTGGGGGGGATTCTCGGTACTTTCCTGACCGGGCTGTTCGCGGCAGAAGCTTTCGGCGGCCTGGGCCTGGACAGATCCATTGGTGCTCAACTGTCAGTCCAGTCTGTCGGTATACTGGCCACGGTTGTCTGGTGTGGCGTCATCAGTTATGTGTTGTTGAAAGCGCTGGATATGACGATTGGTCTGCGCGTGAGCGCCGAGGAAGAGACGGAAGGACTGGATCTGGTGCTCCACGACGAGCGTGGGTATAATCTCTGACGATTAAAGCCCCTGTTTCAGCATAAAAACGGGCGCCGGGGCGCCCGTTTTTATATGCAAGGATGTGTTGTATGTCGCAGACGCATGGTTGTTCACATGCATCCCTGTATTCCATGGCATTGGTGTGTTCTGCACTGCACGTGCAACATACTGACAAGACATAAGTGCTTGAAAACCTGTGTAACATGTTTGCTGGCGGTAATGCTCATCCCCGAGGCTAAAATATGTGTTTGATTCGATAGCAACTCAGCTTAAAATCCACGTATAAGATTCAAAAATAATATAAGTATACCCTGAGCGGGTATTGAGGAAGAGAATGTCAGACAATCTGGTAGATAAGGGCGTATTAAAGTCATTTGTTCCCCCCAGCGCCTTGAACGCGGAAAATTTTCAGGAACTGGCGGGTAAAGCTGTAGTAGAGGAGTTGTCAGCAGGCAAGGTCATTTTTAAACCTGGAGATACGGACCGCAAGACCATCTATCTGATCGAGGGTGAAGTGGAACTGACGGCAGGAAGCGGTGATAAGACTGTTCTTAAATCCGGCAGTGATCTGTCCAAACACCCCATCGCCAACCAGCAACCGCGCAAGCATCAGGCCGTGGCCAAAGTGCCATCCAGGATTACCCGTATCGACAGTGATTTGCTGGATATTCTGCTGACATGGGATCAATTGTCCGGCATCGAAGTAGATGAAATTACCGTCTCAGAGGACGAAGATGGCGAGGAGGATGGTGGCGACTGGATGACACGGATACTTCAGTCTAAAGCCTTTTTGCAGGTACCACCGGCCAATATTCAGGCGATGTTTATGCGCATTCAGGAAGTCCCTGTCAGTGCAAATGAAACGATTATCAAGCAGGGTGATGATGGCGATTTTTACTACATCATCAAGACCGGTAAATGCAAGGTGACCCGTCCTTCCAAGACCGGCGCCGAACTGGTGCTGGCCAATCTTTGCGATGGAGATGCCTTTGGCGAGGAGGCCTTGCTGTCAGAGGCCAAACGCAATGCCAATATCATCATGACTACTGACGGGACGCTGATGCGCCTGTCCAAAGAAGATTTCAATGAACTGCTGAAAGAGCCGATGTTGAGTTGGGTGACAAACGAAGAGGCGGATGAATTGGTCGGTGCCGGGGCCGTCTGGATAGACGTGCGTCTCGACAGCGAATTCAAGAACAATGGCATTCCGGGCAGTATCAACATTCCGCTTTTTATGTTGCGGATGAAGGCCGACTCGCTGGATGCCGACAAGCATTATATTCTTTATTGCGATACCGGCAGACGCAGCTCCGCCGGCGCCTTTCTGCTGAGCGAACGTGGTCTGCAGACCAGTTGTTTGCAAGGTGGTTTACAGGGCAGGGGCGAATAAGCGCCGGGAGTCATACCGATCACATTACAGGGCCCATCATAGTGTCATCCGGCCCAGGCTTCACTCTGCTTGCAGACGTCGATAATTACTGTGTCATGGGCAGGCCCGTCGCCCACAGTAAATCCCCTCAAATTCACCAGGCTTTTGCCAGGCAATGCGCCCAGCGCCTGCATTATCAGGCTGTGCCGGTCGAGCCAGGCTGTTTTGCTGAAGCGTTGGCGGCGTTTCAACGGCAAGGTGGAAAGGGTCTGAATATAACGCTGCCACTTAAAGGCGAGGCCTGGGAACAGGTGCGTCATCGTAGCGAGCGGGCGGAAAAGGCCGGCGCGGTCAATACCATCTGGTTCGATGAGTCTGGCGAGAGTCACGGCGATACTACCGATGGTAGCGGTCTGGTGACCGATTTATTGATGAACGGTATTCAATTGCGGGGAAAAACCGTTATTGTGCTGGGTGCGGGCGGGGCGGTCAGGGGTGTATTGGGGGCGCTGCTGGAACAGGGGGTCAACAGTATCAAGCTGGTCAATCGTACATTGTCGCGGGCGCAGGATCTGGCGGCACGCTTTTCCAGCGACGGCCCTGTTCAGGTCTGTGATTACGCTGCTCTGCAGGCAAAACCTGTTGACCTTGTTATTAATGGCACCTCTGCCAGCTTGCAGCGGAAACTACCCCCACTCCCCCCGGGGCTGGTGGCGGGTTCTTACTGCTACGACATGGTTTATGCTGATACCGACACGGTATTCGTCGCATGGGCGAAAGAAAATGGCGCGATGAAAGCGATGGATGGCCTGGGTATGCTGGTACAGCAGGCGGCCGAATCCTTTTATCTCTGGCGGGGGGTGCGACCCGACCCACTGGCCGTTATCGAAGCGCTCAGAAACAGGCGCTGAAGCTTCGTACTCACTTTACAGGCCTTGCCAGTTATCCATCAGGTTGGGTAGCCACAGGACGGTCTGCGGAAATGCCAGTAACAGCATAATGACGATAATTTGTAATATCACAAACGGCAGGATGCCTTTATAAATGTGTTTAATACTGATTTCCGGTGGGGCGACGGCCTTCAGATAGAACAGGGAAAAGCCGAAAGGCGGGGTCAGGAAAGAGGTCTGCAGGTTAATGCCGATCAATACCGCCAGCCATAACAGGTCGATCCCCAGTGTCAGGGCGATGGGTTGCAGTATCGGGACAACGATGAAGCATATTTGCAGGAAATCGAGAAAGAAACCCAGGGCAAAGATCAGCGCCATGCTGACCGCCATGAAACCCCAGCTGCCGCCAGGCAGGTTGAGCATAATATCTGCTACCAGTGTGGCCCCGCCCATACCACGAAATACCAGGCCGAACGCCGTTGCGCCGATAAGAATAAGAAACACCATGCTGGTCAGGCGTGTAGTTTGTTGCATCGCTTCCTGCAGGTTTTTCAGGTTCAGACGTTTGTGCGCTGCGGCCAGCAACATGGAACCAATGGCGCCAATGGCCGCTGACTCCGTGGGTGAGGCGATGCCGAAGAATATGGATCCCAGCACACCGAGGACGAGTAACAGCGGCGGGAACAGGGTGAAAATAACTTTATTAAATAAATTGCTGTCGTCTTTATCAATGGGCAGTGCAGGTCCGACCTCCGGTTTCAGCCAGGCAAAAACAGAAATATAGATGAGAAATAAGGTGACCAGTATCAGTCCCGGTATGACGGCACCAATAAACAGACGGCCCACGGGCACGCCAATAACATCACCGAGTAGAATTAAAATAATGCTGGGCGGAATGATCTGTCCCAGCGTGCCGGCGGCGGCAATGGTGCCGGTGGCCAATTGCGGTGAGTAGGCGCGTTTCAACATCGTGGGCAGGGCGATGACCCCCATCGTCACAACGGTGGCCCCAACGACACCGGTAGTGGCTGCCAGCAGGGCACCGACCAGCACCACCGAGATGGCCAGGCCACCGCGAATCTTGCCGAATAATTGTCCCATGGTTTCCAGCAGGTCTTCAGCCAGACCGGATTTATCGAGGATGATGCCCATCAATATGAACAGGGGCACGGCCAGCAGGGTAAAGTTGGTCATGACACCCCAGATTTGCAGCGGCAACAGATTAAAAAAATCAACACCCAGGAAAATACTGCCAAACAGTAACGCTACCGCGCCCAGAGTGAACGCAACCGGATAGCCCAGTAACAGCATCAGCATTAAGGTCAGAAACATGAGTCCTATCCAGAGGGTCATGCTTTATCCCCCAGAATGTGGCCCAGGTTTTTCAATATGTCGCCCAGCCCTTGCAGAGCCAGCAACACGAATCCGGCAGGGATGACGGCTTTCAATAACCAGCGATAAGGCAGGCCGCCGGGATCGGGTGAACCCTCCATGGAAGTGAACGACAGGGAAACGAATGGCCAGGCGCAATAAATAATCAGCACACAAAAGGGAAGGAGCATAAAAATACCGCCAATCAGGTTGATCCAGGCGCGGCGGTAATCATTCATAAAACGGCTTTGGTAAAGCAGATCCAGGCGTACATGATCATCGTGCTTGAATGTATAGGCGGCACCCATCAGGAATATGACAGCGAAGATATGCCATTCCATTTCCTGCAGGGCAATGGAGCCACTGCTGAATAAATATCGCATGCTGACGTCGTAGCTGACCAGCAGTACCAGCACCAGCACCAGCCAGGAAACAAATTTACCACTCCACTCACTGCAGATGTTGATCCGCTGCGATAATTTCGTCATTTTATTGTTCAAGATTGTTTTTATGTTAAGAAATTAAATCGACGCGGCAGTATAAACTGTTCATTTGCCTCAGACGAGGTGCAGGAAATAATCTCTATAACAACAAAAACTTAGAGAAATTGCTTAACATGATTTGATATATAAACGTGTAGATATACAATCTTATACACACTGATGGCTGACCGCTTTAAAACAGACAGTGACAGGAAACCGGAGTACGACTGACGGCAGGGCGTCACATTGTAAGTATTTGATTTAAAAAGACAAAAATATTTTATCTGTAATATTCTTCAACAATATCGGTTTTTGGCGTCTCCCTGATACGATGAAGCAGATACTCAACAATCCCCATTGTTATCCACAGTTGTAATACCTTGATTTTGCTGGTGATACAGGCTGTTTGCCACATTAATGTAGTCATCCACGCTGAGATTCCCGGCACGGAAAGAGGGTGCTATTGACAGTGCTTCGAGACAGCCGGGATCGACGATGCCCTTCCAGGCATTGCGTATGGTTTTACGGCGTTGACTAAATGCCTGTCTGACGATCCGTTCGAACAGCAAGGGGTCGTCAATGGAGGGTGCCGGTGTTGTCAGTGGCAGCAGCTTCAGGACGGCCGAGGTGACTTTCGGGGACGGGGTAAATGCACTGGCTGGAACAGTGAACAGTTTTTCCGCCTGACATTGCGACTGGATCATTACCGACAGGCGACCATAGTCGGCCTCGTTGTGGCGGGCACATATGCGATCAGCGACTTCTTTTTGCAACATCAAGACCATGGATTTAATGATGGAAATATTCTTCAGCAGATGGAACATCAGCGGTGTGGAGATGTTATAGGGCAGATTACCGATGATTTGCAGAGGGGCAGGTTTTATCTGTGAAAAGTCGAACTTCAGAGCATCATTGATAAACAGTTGTAGATCGCCGATACCCCTGCTTTTATCGATGAGTATTTGTGCAAGATCACTGTCGATTTCTATTACATTCACACGCCCTGTCTTCTGCAGCAAGGGCAGGGTCAAGGCGCCTTTGCCCGGACCAATTTCAACAATGGCAAGATTCGGTTCGGGTGCGAAAGCATCAATTATTTGATCAATCACCTGTTTATCATGCAGGAAATTCTGACCAAAACGTCTTCTCGGTCTATGCCCTGTATCATTGGACATCAGGACGGGATATCTCCGTGCGTGGATTCGCCTCTTGTCGCCATCTCGTTTCTCGCCATTGTGATAGCCTGGCGAATCGCATTTGAAAGACTGCTGGAGCTGGCCTTGCCGCTACCGGCCAGATCCAGGGCGGTGCCGTGATCCACAGAGGTGCGGATGATGGGCAGGCCCAGCGTGATATTAACGGTATCGCCAAACCCGTGAGATTTTAATACCGGCAGCCCCTGGTCGTGGTACATGCTGACGACAAGATCAATCCCCTTCAGGGATTCCGGTGTAAAGGCGGTATCGGCGGGTACTGGACCTGTGATCCTCAGACCGGCATCACGTAATCGATTCAAGGTCGGGATGATAATGCTTATTTCCTCATCACCCAGATACCCGAGCTCGCCGGCATGGGGATTCAGTCCGCAAACCAGCAATTGGGGATCAGCGATGCCGAAACGTCGGGTCAGTTCACGGGCAGTGATAGTGATGACTTTTTCCAGTCTGTCGGTGGTAATGTGTTCACTTACTTTTGCCAGCGGCAGATGGGTTGTCAGCAGCGCCAGACGAAATATTTTATTGGTCAGCAACATCACCGGGAAGGCATTGTTACAAAGCCCCGCGATATATTCGGTATGGCCACTGAATACATGGCCTGCCTGATTAATGATGGCCTTGTTGACCGGGCCGGTGACCATGGCGTCGAATTGTCCGGAGAGGCAGGCCCGGGCCGCTGTCCTGATGCTGTTCAGCACGTAATCCACATTAAGTACATCCGTCTGACCGGCCACGACTGTTGCGGAGACCTGCAGGGCTTGAATGTTCAGGCTGTTCGGCTGGTGTATCAGCGGGGAAGGGGCGGCATGATATGTCCGCAGTGCGATATCGAGCCCCAGGCTTTTTGCCCGCGCTGTCAATACTTCAGGATCACAGAGAACGATAATTTCCGCTTCGAAGGCCTCCTGCGCTATCTGCAGGACCAGATCAGGGCCTATGCCTGCCGGCTCACCTGTTGTTAAGGCAATGCGAGGTAACAGCAGATCAATTTAGCCTGTATTCGACATAGGCATCGTCGCGCATTTCACGCAACCAGTTTTGACGGGCTTCTTCGAGTTTTCTCTGGCGAATGGCTTCTCTCGCCCTGGCCCGTTTCACATCTTCTGTGCTGTCGTGTTCACGACGCTCAAGAACCTGCACAATGTGGTAACCGAATTGCGTTTTAAAGACCGGGCTGACTTCTCCGGGGGCCAGTGAGTTCATGGCATTTTCAAATTCAGGCACCAGATCTCCGGGGCTGACCCAACCTAAACTCCCGCCATCAGCTGCACTAACGGCATCATTTGAATGTCCTCTGGCCAGATCTGCAAAATCATCGCCACCCTTGATGCGCATTAATAACTGTTGCAAACGCCTTTTGGCATCCTTGTCACTGACCAGTTCATCCGGTCGGATCAGGATATGGCGGGCTTTCGTTTGTGTCACCACATGTTGTTCGGTACTGCGAACGTCAAGTAATTTAATGATATGGTAACCGCTGGAGCTTCTAATTATATTACTGGTATCCCCTTTCTCCATATCGGCCACAAACTCGGCAAACAGAGTCGGTACCTGCCCGGCCTTGCGCCAACCCAGTTTCCCGCCATCAAGGGCGGTCTGGCTGTCGGAATAGGTCGCTGCCAACTGTGCAAAATCACCGCCATTTTTCAGATCTTTCACTATTTTCTCAGCAATTTTCCTGGCCTCTTCCCGTTCAGAGGCAGACATACCATCGGGTGTGGCGATAAGAATATGGGCCAGTTTGTACTCCGTCTCCACTTCCCCCTGATGCTCCTGATTCCCCAGAAAGTTACGGATTTCGCGTTCTGTTACGGTGATACGATTGTCCACCTGACGTTGGCGCAGGCGCGAGGTGAGTATTTCGTTACGAATATCTTCTCTGAATTTTTCATAACTGTATCCATCACTTTCAAGGATCTCCCTGAACTGGGCCAGGCTCAATTTGTTTTCAGCGGCAATATTGCTGATGGTACGATTCAGGGATTCGTCATCGACCCGAATCCCGGTTTTTTGTGCCATCTGGATCTGAAGTTTGGTCAATATCAGCCTGTCGAGCACCTGTTTTTCCAGTATGCTTGACGGGGGAAGTGTCGTACCTTGTTCTTTTAATTGATTTTTTACCGTTCTCACCTTTTCGTCCAGTTCACTTTTCATGACAACGTCGTCATTAATCACGGCAACGATACGATCCAGTTCCACGGCAGCCTGGCTACTTTGTAGCAGACAAAAACACCCGACAAATGTCGCTAATGACTGAATAAAGCATTTATGCATAGGCTTAAAATCCACGTTTATATCCCGGTATTTGCTGAGAAAGAAAGTCTACCGTCATCTGGCCCACTCCGGCTAGTCCTTTTAGCTCAAATTGCAGAAAAAATCCGGTCTGAAAGTCACCATTGATATTGGTTAAAAATCGTCGACCTACCGCTCGAAACGCCCAGCAACAGCTGTTGTATTCCACGCCGGCAAACATTTCAATCGACTTGTTCCGCGGTAAGTCATAGTTCCATCGGCCGATGGCATTCCAATCTTTAGCGACAGGCCAGCTGAATGACACATCTGTCTGTTCGATGCTGGTATTGGCGCGCCCAATAGTACCGGTGGGTATCCTGACCACCCGGTAGCGCAGATTAATCACCTTGTTCGGGGAAGGTCGATATTGGCCGCTCAGTGTAAATTTACGTGTAATTCTATTTTCATAATCCCATTGGTAGTTACCCCATATAAGCGCATTCCTGAACGGGGTGATGTTGTAATCAACAATAATCGGTGAGTAGGCATCCTGCTGTATGGTTCGACCCGGGAGGACGACTTCTCTGTTCTCCAGAAAAAAAGCCTGACCCAGAGTAAATGTTCCCCTGGCATAGCTACCGAGGATATTGAATCTCGATGTAAGCGACAGCGTGATCTGATTTGCGTCGCCCATACGATCAGGGCCGCTGAAGCGATCCTGGTAGAATAGTGTGGCATACGAAGATGACAGGTCGTAAAGCCCGGTATCAAACACCGGCAGATCACTTTGATCCTCTTTGGGAATGTAAAGGTAAAAGAGTCTCGGTTCCAGGGTCTGAGTGTAGTTATGTTTGAAAGCCTTGCCTTTCTTGTCAAAGTACAGGCCACTGTCCAGACTGAAGATTGGCAGCAGCCTGCTTGGCGATTTCTTGAATCTCAGGTTTTTATTCAGCTCGTATTGCGTATAACGCAAACCCAGTTTCGGTTTGAGATAGCCGTACGTTGATCGCACGGGATAGGTGATCGAAGGAAATAGATCCAGGCGAAAACCTTCAACATTATTAAGCAGGGGGTCGTTACCACGCTGGAAATAAACGGCTTCACTTTTCAGGTGATAGTTGATGGTATTGTTTTTTGCGATGGAATTGATATTGAAACGAAACCGGGGCAATCGTTTGTATGGCCGGGATGTAATGGCCAGATTTTCATTGACGATCTGGAAATCCTGGACATTGGTATATAAATTCCAGTTGAAACCGTTGTCGCTGCCCTTATAGGAAAAATTGGCATAACGCTGGATAAACTGGGCGCTGGTCGTTTTTAAATTGCTGCCGAAGTCCTCAAAATAGCGGGTGTCCGAGACGCGGTTGTAAAGTAAATCCAGCTTGCCGCGTCCAAACAGGGACTGTTTGTGTTTAAAATATATATAACTTCTGTCTTTATTTTGAAACTGATCGTCACCGGGCAGGTATTCGACATTTAGTGAGCCGCTGCCTGATTTCATCAAGTAGCGGTATTCGCCGACCAGCATGCCACCGCTATCTGACAAATACCTGGGCGTAATGGTGGCATCCATGTTGGGGGCGATATTCCAGTAGTATGGAGCCCGAAATTCGAGGCCATTACGGGATGAGCTGCCGTAACTGGGGGTTAAAAACCCGCTCTTTCTTTGCGTATCCAGCGGGAAGGACATGTAGGGCGTATAAAAAACCGGAATATCCTTTATCTTCAGCACGGCATGTCTGGCGGTACCCCGTGCCGTCTCGTGGTTCAATGTTAAAGATTTGGCACTGATCTTCCAGATATTGGTGGACAGATCCCAGGCACTTTTTTGCGGCTCACAGGTTGAAAAGTCTATATTGGTTCCCTGTGTCAGCGTGCCCACATCCAGAAACAGTTCATCGGCATAGCCTCTGGCCCAGTTGCTGATTAATTTGTAGTTCGCGTTTTTGAAATTACCTGTGCCGTTGTCAAGATCCAGATGTGCGGTGGGGGCCTTCAGGTAAAGAGACTCATCCCAGTAATTCACGTTGCCCTCGAGATCAACGTTTTCCTGCGGCTGATAGTAGTCAACGATATCCGCCCTGGCCTGCTGCTTGTCCCGGGTCATCTCGACATTGCCTTCCAGATGGGACTTGCCTTGTTCAATCAGATCCACGGTGTCGGCGGTAATATGGATATCTCCGGGTTCCAGTTTGTCATCTACTATCGGGCGTGGCGGAATCCCCAGTCCGGCGGGGCATAAAGCCGGATCCAGAGGAATACTGAGAAAACTGGTTTCCTGCGCCCAGGCATTGGCTGAAAGCAGCATTGCAAGGAACAAAACTGAATTGTTGACCGGTTTGCGCAGCATATAATTGAAAATATACAGATTCTTGTTGTTATAGTTCACTACGTCTGTGCTGGAATTTTTCAAAGTTTGGTCGGGTTCGTGTGCAGCCGATTCCAGGCATCACCCTTTCGAGACTTTGAACAGCTTCATCCACCATCTATAAATGTGCTTATTGTCTTATAATGTCGGTGCCGCCGGATATTTTACATTGTATCAAGGACTTTGTATGAATTTAATCCAATGAGAATAATTTCCATCATTATTACCGTGGTGGCACTCGTATCCATGCTGTGGCTAAGCCGACCGGATCGACAGTCCGAACTGGACAGTCTGCCACCGCCCTTCGTCCATGTGGGGACGGTGGAACAGATGGATGTGCAGGTTTCAACTGTGCTCACCGGCAGGTTACAGCCCTCGCGTATCTCGCATTTGCACTTCGAGGTGGCGGGGCGGGTGATTTCGCGACGTGTTGAGCCGGGCCGGCAGGTGGAAGAAGGGGAGGTGCTGCTGGAGATCGACAATGGCGATTTCGCCGATGCCGTGGAAGACAGCAGGGCTTTGCTGGAGCAGGAAAAAACAGCCATTGAGCGTGATCAAAACCTGCTGACGCTGGCCATCAGGGAGACGGCACTGAAACAACGTGAACTGGACCGCGTAAAGCAGCTGGGGCTGGAATCGCTCGCGTCAAAGTCACGTTTTGATGAAGCCAATCAGGCCTTGTTTCGACAAATGAAAGAGGAGATCCGCCTGCGCCACCATGTTGAAGCTGCAACATCCAGGCTCAAATCCCGACGTGCGGCGCAGAACAGGGCAGATCGCAATTTCAGTCGTACTCTTCTGACAGCCCCTTTTGCGGCGACGGTGAACAGGGTGAGCGTGGAAGTGGGCGATTATGTCACGGCCGGACAGGCCGCCGTTGAACTGATCCGGCTTGATGAGCTGGATATTTATCTGCAGGTCAGCACTCGGCATATTACTTCACTGGCATTGGGGCAACAGGTCAAGGTGCGTATGAAAGAAGATGAACAGTGGGGTGAAATTGTTGCCCTGACGGCAGATCCCGATCCCGATACCCATACCCATGCCGTGCGCATTCGTATTAACGGTGGTGGACACTATCCCGGTCAGCTCATGCAGGTGGCGCTGCCGGGAGAATTTCTGCCACAGGTCGCCGTTGTGCCGGTGACAGCCATATTACGGGATGATGGCGCGAGTTTTGTCTTTGCCATCGAGCGTAATATATTATCTAAAATACCGGTGGAGACGGGGCCCCGCCTGCAGGACCTGCAGGTGGTAGGCGGTATTGCGCCGGGAACGCCGATAATTACGCGGGATGTTGCCGCCCTTACCGATGGGCAAGAGGTCGCTGTCGCCAGGCAGTGAGCTGAGGTCACCGATGCCGTTTATTCGCTTTTCCATAGATAACCCGCTCATTGTCAACCTGACACTGATCCTGGTGTTGATCATGGGTATTTCTGCGTGGTATTCCATGCCCCAGGAAATCTTTCCCTTGATCGAACTGGATATTGTCACTGTCCGAACAGATTTTGAAGGTGCCTCTCCCGAAGAAGTGGAGCAGCAAATCACCCTGCCGCTGGAAGAAGAGTTTGAGGACAGCCAGGATATCGACTATATCTCTTCCAGCAGCAACGAAGGTTATTCCATCATTGTCATCAGGCTTAAATCGGGTTCTGATGTAGACAACTTCATGCGTGATGCCCGCACCATTCTGGATCGTGTCGATAATTTGCCTGACCTGGCCGAAGAGCCGGAACTGCATCGGATTCGTACCCGCTTTCCGGTTATTACTCTGACCTTGTATGGTGAACTGGCCGATGCCGAATTATATGCCATTGCGGAACGGGCGCGACGTCAGATGATACAGGTGGACGGTGTCGCGAGTGTTGGTCTTGCCGGTGATCGGGAATGGGAGATTTGGGTCATTGTTGATCCCCATGAGCTGGCGGCACTGCGTGTCCCCTTAAACCAGATAATTCTGGCCCTGAAGGACAATATGCGTGATCAGCCCGGCGGCACGATAAAATCCAGCGAGGGTGATATTCGCCTGCGGGGCAAGGGTATTGCGCCTGATCCGGAACAGATGGCGGATATCGTATTGCGACGTAATCAATACGGTGGACAACTGCGTCTTGGTGATGTCGCCAAAATAGAACGGCGCTTTGAGGCAGCCCAGACCTATGCGCGTTTTAACGGACAGCCCTCGGTCAATCTCATCGTCACCAAAACAGCACAGGCCTCAACGATTGAAGTTGCGAGGCTGATCAGGGAACTGGAGAAAGACATCAGGCGAAGCCTGCCGGACAGCGTGCAGGTGGGATTGCATACGGATGTCTCCGTCTATGTCAAGAATCGACTCAGTGTGGTGAAGTCATCGGGCCTGCTGGGATTGCTGCTCCTGTTAATTTCGCTTTATTTATTGTTGAATTTTCGCGTTGCCCTGATCACGGCATTCGGCATACCGGTATCGTTTCTGGTGGCAGTGATGTTGATGCACTATTTCGGCTATACCATCAACATGGTGTCCCTGTTTGCTTTCCTCATTGTACTGGGCATGATTGTTGACGATGCCATTATTGTTACCGAGAACGTTTACAGTCATATGGAAAGAGGGGCGGGCAATCGCGACGCCGCCATAGCCGGATCGCGGGAAGTATTCTGGCCGGTGGTGGTCTCGACCCTGACCACCATTGCGGCCTTCATACCGATGTATTCCATCGGCGGAATTCTGGGTGAGTTCATCAAAGTGATTCCGCTGGTAGTGACCTGTGCCCTGGCAGGATCGCTACTCGAAGCATTCGTCGTCCTGCCATCCCACGCTGCACATTTTCTACGAATAAACAGTACCCGAAAGAAACAGTTTGTTGACTGGCCACGGTGGTTGGGAAAATACGCTCGTTTCCTGCACTGGGCCTTGCACAATCGCTACAGCATTGCTGTAGCCAGCATCGGCATGCTGACAATATCGCTCGCTTATGCGTATACGCGCATACCCTATCAACAATTCGGTGATGTGGAGATCGGTCAGTTTTTTTTAAACATAGAAGCACCCAATACCTACAGTCTTGAAGACAGCCTGCAGTTGACCGAACAACTGGAAGAGGTGATTCTTGATAAAGTAAAGGAAAATGAACTGCAAAGCTTGCTGGTGAATGTGGGCTATTCGATTATTGATTTCCAGCGATCAAAGTCGGGGAGTAATTTGATTCAGTTTATTGTCGATCTGAAGAAACCCGTCGCCGAAGGCCTTATTGAAAAATGGATATCGCCCGTTGTCAGTCTGGACTTCTCTCATTCCGGTACGCGTACACGATCAACTGATGAGCTAATCGACATTATTCGACTGGAGTTTCAGAAGTACAGTGCGGTCAAACGTCTGAGTGTGCTCAGACCACAGGCAGGCCCGGCCGGGAACGATATTGAAGTGGGCATCGTCAGTGACGATACAGAGCTGCTTCAGTTGAAGGCCGATGAAATCAGAAATTATCTTCGCCGCATGCCCGGCGTGCATGATGTGCAACATGATCAGGAAGCGGGAAAGCTTGAATTTCGTTATGAACTGAATGACCGTGGTCGCCAGCTCGGTATTACGCAGTCGCAACTCGCCGATGCTGTTCGCAGCGGTTATCTGGGCGTGGAAGTTGTGCATGTGAACTGGAAGGCCAAACGCATTCCGGTGCGTCTTATTTATCCGGAAACCGTTCGCAGGCACTCGGCCAGTCTTGCGGAATTACCGGTGGTGCAGGCTGACGGCAGGACTGTGTATATGGGGGATGTTGCTGACATCTCGGTATCTCGCGGCTTGAACAAGATCCGTCGTCGTGATGCACAACGTATGGCAACGATAACGGCTGAAGTGGATTCCAGTATTATTACGCCACTTGTCGCCACGGCACAGATAAAAAAAGAATTCACTCCCAAAGTCGGTGAGGCAGGTTATGAATTACTTTTTCTGGGTGAAAAAAGAGATGCAGAAGAAGCATTTGCCGGGATGTTCAAGGCCATGTTGATTTCGTTGGTGATTATATTCTTCATGTTGACCGCATTATTCAAATCGTTGCTTGATCCCTGTGTGGTCATGATAACCATTCCTTTCGGATTTATCGGCGTGGTCATAGGCCATGCCCTTTTTGCCTACAATCTACAGTTCCTGTCAGTTGTCGGCATGCTGGCGCTGTCCGGTATTATCGTTAATGATTCGTTGATTCTGGTGGACGTCATCAAGCGATTGCGTCGGGAGGGTGTGGAACGAATAGAGGCGATTTTACAGGCCGGTAATGCTCGGGCACGCCCGATAGTATTGACGACGATTACGACATTTCTGGGCGTGTCACCGCTCATATTTTTTGCGACAGGACAGACGAAATTCCTTGCTCCCATGGCAGTGAGCCTGGGTTTTGGACTGGTGTTTGCGACAACGCTTATCCTGATAACGCTGCCGTGTTTTTACCTGATTGCCGATGATTTACGGGAAGGATGTATGAAGAAACTGCGTCCACAGTAAACGATGTCACAATAATATTTGGCCGGCCGGCAAAGCCCTCTGACAAGACAGATCAGACAGTGCCGGAATGGCGAGAACGTTTAAACGGCTTAAACGAGCATCAGGACTCCTCTGCCTGATCTCTGATTTCACCCAGCAGAACAATAATCTTGGAAAAGCCAAACAGCATAATAATGCCGATGATGCCGGTGAAAAAAGCACCCAGGCAAAAAGCACGATAAATGTCACTTTCTATAACAAACGTCCCTGTCAGGAAGCCCGCAGACAACAACACTGCCAGCAAACCCATTAACTGCAAGGATCTAACAATATCCGGAATTGATGCTTTCATACTTTTCTCCCCCGAGAATTCAGAGAGGATTATGGGTGAGACTATATTAGGTCGTCAACCCTAAATTATTTGTTGTCTCGGGGAAGCGGGATATCAGGTGTTTTTGAAAACGATTACCGGTGCCTCGTTGTTACGGCGATATATGGTCAGCGTGTTACCTATTTTCCGGATCAGTTCGGCCCTGGTTTTTGCGCAAATATCATTGCAGGCCTGTTCGCGTTTCTCACGGTCGCCGACACGCAGCCTGATTTTGATCAACTCATGGTGATCAAGTGCCGTATTGATCTCGTTCGTCACATTTTCCGTCAAGCCCTGTTGACCGACCCAGATGACGGGTTTGCAGTCATGTGCTTTTGAACGAAGCATCTTAAGCTGTTGTTTATTCATCATGTTATTGATTTATCCGTTTATTTGTAAAGATCATCGCGCTTTATTTCATAAAATGTCAGCGCGTCTTTTACCGCATTAATAACGGCCCGTGGAGTGATCGTTGCACCGCTAAGCTGGTCAAAGTCGCCGCCATCGTTTGCCACTGCCCAGGCCCTGCTTGCCGTGTTGGCCAGTGAGCGATGGTTGAAATTGAGAACCCAGTCTGTTTTGTTCTGGTCAATATTGCCACCCAGTCCTTCCGTTTCCCGGTGTTTGATGATCCTGACACCACTGAGTACGCCGTCGTAGGAGACGCCCATCGCCAGTTCAATTTCACCATTGTAACCGTTCGCGAAAATCGGCATAAGCACCAGTCCGACGGGCTGTTCTCCCTGACGCGCACGATAAGCTGTCGTCGATAGATCGGGGATCGCCAGTTTATCTTCGTAGAGTTCATTATCGTGTGCCAGCGGCATAAGGGCTTCCATCATGTGGATAATGGATTGTTGTTTGTTAAGCGCTATTCGTTCCCTCGTGAATCTTTCCGCAACAAAAATAAGCAGACTGCAAATTAATGCAATAATGAAAACGGGCAATAATAAAGCGTACAGTGCTTGCCGGTTCTCATGGTTCATGGGCCTGTCTCGCCAATCACGCCGGGGCGGGTGTAATAATCGATCAGCGGTACACAGGCGTTGGCGATCAGGACGGCGAAGGCGATACCGTCAGCATAGGCGCCCCAGACACGAATGCCGTAGGCCAGAATACCGATAAGGCAAGCATAAATCAGGCGTCCTGCCGGTGTGGTGGAAGCGGTGACTGGATCGGTGGCAATGAAAAATGCGCATAGTATCGTGCCGCCACCGAGTAAATGGAACAGAGGGGAGGCGTAAATGTCGCCATCATATACATTAAAAATCATGCTGATAAAAAACATTGTCCCCAGCATGGCAGCGGGGATCTGCCATTTGATCACGCCCATTACCAGCAGCGCCAGTCCACCCAGCATAAATCCGACACTGATCCATTCCCGGCCGACACCGGCAAAATGACCGTAAATGGGGCCATGTTGAATCTCAGAGACCATGTTCATCAAGCCCAGTTGCGATTTCATCTGATTCAATGCCGTTGCGCCGCTGACGGCGTCCGTATCGATTTGTCCGAGGCGGAATATCGCGCCCAGATAGTCGCTCAGGCTCGCCGTGTTTTCCACCATGCCGGCCGTGGCGGGCCAGATGTTCATTTGTGCCGGGAAGCATAACAATATAAAGACATAGCCTGCCATGGCCGGGTTAAAAGGGTTGTATCCCAGTCCGCCATAGATGTGTTTGGCGATAATAATGGCAAAAGCGATACCACTGAGAGTGATCCACCAGGGTGTCAACGGTGAGATGGTGAAGGCGAACAGCAGGCCGGTGACGATGGCACTGCCGTCTTTCAAAAACAGCGCAAGCGGTTGGTGACGCAGTTTGAGCATGAGATATTCAAGGACAAGTGCGAAGCTGACGGCAAGCAGACACTGGATGATAATACCGCCGCCGAAAAACCAGAGATAAACTGACAGGCCGGGCAGCAGTGCCAGACAAACACGCCACATCATGCCCGACACCGAAGAGCTGTCATGTTCATGCGGTGAACTGATGAAGCGATCAGGCATCTTTATCGTCCATACCCGGAACAGACCGGTTTTTTTGCTTTGAGCGTCTGGCCCGGGTCCGTTCAACAGCGGCGGCAATATAGGCTTGTTTGTCCAGGCTTTCTTTTTTGCTTACCTGCTTTTCCTTGTCCTGTTGTTTTTTCCGCTCTTCCCTGTCCAGTCGTTGATTACGGGCCAGGAAACGCGCCTTTGCATGGTCAGCGCCATTCCTTCGTCGCTCCGCCGCCGCGATTTGTGATTTGGCATAGCGATAATATTGCACCAGGGGGATGTTGCTGGGACAAACATAAGAACAACAGCCGCATTCAATGCAATCAAATATGTGGTGGCTCTGTGTCGCTTCCATATCATCCGCTTTTGCATACCAGTAAAGTTGCTGGGGCAACAAATTCACCGGACAGGCATCAACACATTTAGCGCAGCGGATGCAGGGCATCTCCGGTGTCGGTGCCTTGTTTTTCTGGACGAGAATGCAATTGGTCGTTTTGATGACCGGCACATCGGGATTGGTGACATGCATGCCCATCATCGGGCCTCCCAGGATTACCCGGTAATTTTCATCCGTTTCAATGTGGCAGGCGCTAATGCAATCCTTGACTGTTGTGCCCAGCAGAACCTGCAGATTACGGGGCTTTTCCACCATGCCGGTGACGGTGACATAACGCGAGATCACCGGCTCTCCGCGGGTGACAGCCCGATAAACAGCCGCCGCCGTGGCGACGTTGTGCATGACGATACCAATCTCTATGGGCAGCCCGCCACTGGGAACTTCCCTGCCGGTCAGCACCTGTATTAATTGTTTTTCACCTCCGGCAGGATAACGGGTAGGGACCTGGATCAGTTCGATGTCATCATCAATGCGTTTTTCCAGCGCGGCAAAGGCTGCCGGCATGTCGTCTTCCACGGCGATAACACAATGTTTTGCCTGGACGGCGTGGCGGATCATACGTGTACCGGCGACTACGTAGTCGGCTTTTTCCTGTATTAGTCGATCATCGCAGGTAATATAGGGCTCACATTCGACCCCATTGATGATCAGTGTATCGACTGCATTTTCCACGCCCTCATTGAGTTTCACATGGGCAGGAAAGCCCGCACCACCCAGGCCAATGATGCCGCATTCCCGAATGACGGCCTGTAATTTTTTCGGGTCAACTGAAGCATATTCGCGAGTGGGCCTGATATCGAACAGTTTGTCTTCGCCATCAGATTCAATCACGATACAGGGTGCCTTCAGTTCGGAGGGATGAGGCACCGGGTAGTCGCCAATATCGATGATGCGACCGGAAGTGCTGGCATGCATGGGCACGCTGACATAGCCACTGGCGCGGGCGATAACCTGCCCCTTCAACACCTTCTCGCCAACGGCGACAACAGGCAGTGAGGGGATGCCGATATGTTGCTGCAGTGGCATGATGAGACGTTCCGGCAGCGGATGCAGAATGGATATATCTTTGCCCGATATTTCCTTGCAGGTGGGTATCTGTAAACCACCGGGAAAGGCGTGTAATTGTCGACTCACGTGCCAGACTCAATGTGCATGCGGGGTTTTGTCCAGACCCATTTTTTAATCTTCACATGCACCGCCTGCATACTGATACAGTCCACCGGGCAGGGGGGAAGGCACAACTCGCAGGCGGTACATGACTTTTCCACCACTGTATGCATCTGCTTTGCGGCGCCGATGATGGCGTCAACCGGGCAGGCCTTGATGCAAAGCATACAACCGATACACAGATCTTCGTCTATCAGCGCCACCTGTGCCCGGGCCGGCTGTGGGTCTTTGCACACCAGG
>JAJRTU010000169.1 GCA_024278135.1 Gammaproteobacteria bacterium | reverse complement strand
GGCGGCCACAATCAGCACATCGACCTGCGACAGTGTATTATCGATATCCATCTCTTTAGAACAGAGAGGCTGGTGGATTAGCGGATGAGTAGACTCGGCAACTTCCGTCAGCATACTTTTGTGTAATTTAGGCCCGCGTCCGGCGGGTCTGTCGGGCTGTGTATATACACAGCTGATGGTAAAAGCGTCAGCTGCGATCAACTTTCGTAAAATAGTGGCGGCCAACTCCGGTGTGCCGGCGAAAGCCAGTTTTAATTGCCTGGGCATAGTTCGTTATTCGTTGAAGGGCCGCCAGCTTGCACTGCACTCTTGCGGTTTCGTATTATCAGTATTTATTCAGTTGAGGTCCAGGCACCGGAAATAAAGTAATGGGGGAGATCTCACAGAACCTGTGCCTGTAATTTGTCCTGTTTTTCAATTTTTTTCAATAAGCGTTGTCGTTTCAGCGGAGACAAATAATCGATAAAAAGTTTGCCGTCCAGATGATCGATCTCATGTTGGACGCATACGGACAGGAGGCCGCTCGCATCCTGCTCAATTTTCTCCCCATCAGGCGTCAGATACGAATATCTGATATTTTCCGCCCGTTCCACGTCATCATAATATCCCGGTACGGATAAACAGCCTTCCTGCATTTGTTCAATGCCTTCACTGGCAATGATTTCCGGATTAATCAGTATCATGGGTCTGTCCCTGTCTTCCGAGACATCAATGACCACGATACGTTGCTGAATATTGACCTGCGTTGCAGCCAGTCCGATACCACCTTCATCGTACATTGTTTCCATCATATCATCGGCAATGGCCTTGATATGGGCGTCTATCGTTTCGACTGGAACAGCTTTTTTCCGCAATCTTGGGTCAGGGAAATGCAATACCTCGAATTTTGCCGTCAATGTCATCCTCCCGAGAGTCATCTAAGCCACTGATAGTATACAGGAAAATATTTACTTAGCCTGCCCGTATATTGGAAGATGGTGATAGGACTAACTTTTTGCTAGACTTTTTGCTAATCTACATTAAGGAATTCTCGTAAGGTACCAGTGATGCTAAATAAAATCATCTTTGCAGCGGCATTTTTCATACTGATGCTCAGCCCTTTGAGGGCTGATGAAATCAAGCTTAATCCCGACCAGCCGGGTTCCTATGTCGTTGAGAAGGGCGATACCCTGTGGGATATCTCTTCGAAGTTCCTGCAGGAACCCTGGCGTTGGCCCGAAATCTGGAAAGTGAATCCGCAGATTGCCGATCCCCATCTGATTTATCCGGGTGATGTTATCAGTTTACGCTATGTCGATGGTGAGCCTGTGTTAAGCGTGGATCGAGATGGAAATACGCTACCACAGAAGAGCAGACGTTCCGGTCGCACGGTTAAATTATCACCTGAGGTACGTTCCAGCGCTCATGTCCAGTCTATTCCTTCTATTCCCATTGATGTGATAGAACAGTTTCTTGTGCGGCCGCTCGTGGTAACAGACAAAGAGATGGACGATTGGCCCTGTATCGTATCCAGCTATGATCAGCATCTGGTGTCAGGTAAGGGTAGTCGGGTCTATGTTCGAGGTTTGCCTGCCGGCACCCAGTCACAGCGTTTTTCGGTGTATAGAAAAGGTCCCGCTTATAAAAGCGGCACTGGTAAGAATCAAACTACACTGGGTTATGAAGCCTTGCATGTGGCCGATGCCGTGATCGAAAGGAGCGGTGATCCGGCCACGGCTGTTATTGTTGAATCGAGTCGGGAAGTATTGGTGGGTGACAGGCTGGTCGCCTTGTCGGCGACGGATATCAACACTGATTTCATTCCGCGTCCGCCTTCAAGTTCTGTCAATGGCAATGTCATTTCTGTCATTGATGGTGTTTCGCAGATAGGTCAATACCAGGTAGTCGTGCTGGATCTGGGCAAGGCGGACGGCATCGAAATAGGCAATGTTGTCGGTGTTTTCCAAAGTGGAGAGGTCATTACTGACAGAGTCAATGCTGAAAATGCCTGGAAGGTCAGGGATCGTAGCAAAGGTGCATTCGATGCCGAGGCGTTTATGGATTATCTGGGTAGAAAGAAATCCGCCGGCGAAGAGATTGAACTGCCTGAGGAATATTCTGCTGTGATTATGGTATTCAGGACCTTCGGCAAGGTGAGTTATGGTCTGGTCATGGAAGCCTCGGCGCCAATTCATTTGAACGACATGGTACGTAATCTGTAGCAGCCCGGGCGTTGCGGGTGCCTGGATGCAGGAGGTGGCGCAAAGCATAGTCACATGTACGAGATGTGACAGGGCAATGCAGGAGCCGTTGCCGAGGAAGCGAGAGCCAGAGAGCCCTTAGCGGCTGCGCAGGAACGGCAGTTACAGGGCCGGGGTTGTTCCAGACAGTCCGGTGCATTTCCTTCATCCGTGGAGGTCGCGTACAGCTCGAAATTTGTTCCTGACACTTCCATCATTCATGATGGTTATTTTTACACCTTCCTTTTCTCATTCCTCGGGTCTGCACATCGACGGCCTGGCATGCTATGCTTGAATCTATATTCATGGACGTTGTGAAATATGATCAAGGAAGAGCACTTACCTTACTGGTTGGCCCTGTTAAGGGCACCGCTGTTAGGCCCGGGAACGTTGAGCAGGATGCTGGAAATGGTGGCGTCACCCGCGTTGATATTTGAGTTGTCTGCAGGGGATCTGAGAGAGTTTGGCCTCAACCCCCGCACTGTCGAATATATTCAGAATCCTCTCTGGCCCGCTGTTCAGCGCGATTTACGCTGGTTGGAGCAAGAGGAGCATCACCTGGTGCCTCTGTCCAGTCGATTTTACCCGAAGCTGTTGCAACAAATTCACGATCCGCCTGCAGCTCTTTATGTACGTGGACATCCTGAAGTACTGGGTTCGATTCAACTGGGTATTGTCGGCAGCCGTAATCCGACACCGGACGGTCGCCGACTGGCCCGGGATTTTTCCAGACGACTGGCGATGGCTGGTTTGACCATCACCAGTGGCCTGGCATTGGGAATAGACAGTGACAGTCACCGGGGGGCACTTGATGCGGGTGGTCAGACGATAGCCGTATTGGGTAATGGCCTGAATACGGTTTATCCCGCCAGTAACAGGACGCTGGCCGAATCTGTACTTGAACGTGGGGCACTTGTATCTGAGCTGCCACTCGATTATCGTCCACTCCCGGCGAATTTTCCAAGACGAAACCGCATTATCAGTGGTATGAGCACTGCCGTACTGGTGGTGGAGGCCGCAGTGAAAAGTGGTTCCCTGATCACGGCACGTTGTGCCATGGAGCAAGGTCGTGATGTCTTTGCCATTCCAGGGTCAATTCATAATCCGCTGGCACGGGGTTGTCATTCGTTGATACGGGAAGGGGCAAAGCTGGTGGAACAAATTCGGGATATTACCGAAGAGTTTGGTCCGATGGCTGCTGCGGTTTGTGTAAGCGACGATCAGTCTACACAGGCACAACAATTCACAAAGAGACTTGACGCAGACGCCAAACTCCTGCTTGATAGTATAGGCTATCAACCCGTCAGCGTGGATTACCTGGTAGATGTATCGGGTTTGTCGGTGAATGTCATATCCAGAACATTGCTTGATTTGTAATTGGACGGGCTAATTGAGTCATTGCCCGGGGGAAGCTGTATACGTAAGTCATAATGAGTATTTGCCATGAAAGAAACGGTTTTTGATGTGTTGATGTATTTGTTTGATAACTATTTTGAAGAAGACTATGAGATTAATTCGGATCAGGAGTCACTGAAATATGAGCTGGTACAGGCAGGGTTTGGTGATAATCAGGTCAGCAAGGCCTTCGACTGGCTGGAAGGTCTGGCCCTGCAGAAAGACCTCATTCAACTGGATAATCTAACCGGAAAGAACACCTTAAGATTATACAGCGGGCGGGAAATGGAAAAGCTGGATGTGCAGTGCCGTGGTTTTATATTGTTTCTGGAACAAAGTAGTGTGCTTGACGCTTATGACCGGGAGGTCGTTATCGATCGTGCCATGGCGCTGGAAGCGGAAGAGATTGATTTGCAACAGTTGAAATGGGTGGTGCTGATGGTGTTACTGAATCAGCCAGGCAAGGAAGCGGCCTTTACCTGGATGGAAGACATTGTTATGGATGATACACAAAGCGGTCTGCATTAGTACGCTTTGTACAAAACAGAATATTCGATCATACGTGAAAAATAATAAAAATGAGCAAGTCGCTAGTCATTGTTGAATCACCGGCAAAATCAAAAACTTTACTTCGTTACCTTGGTAAGGATTATCAGATTCTCGCGTCCAATGGTCATGTTCGTGATTTACTGCCGAAAACCGGCGCTGTGGATACAGAACAGGATTTCAAAATGCAGTACCAGATCATTGAGCGTAACGCCAAACAGGTTGATTCCATCGCCAGGGCCGTAAAAAAGGTTGATACAGTGTATCTGGCGACGGATCCGGATCGTGAAGGTGAAGCAATCTCCTGGCATCTGTATGAAATACTGAAAGAACGGGGGGTCCTTGAGGGTAAGGAAGTAAAACGAGTTGTCTTCCATGAAGTGACAAAATCAGCGGTGCAGGATGCCATCGCCAATCCGCGTGAGTTATCAGTGGACCTGATTAACGCCCAGCAGGCCCGTCGGGCACTGGATTATCTGGTGGGCTTTAATTTATCGCCCTTGCTGTGGAAAAAAATCCGCCGCGGTCTGTCTGCAGGCAGGGTGCAAAGTCCGGCGTTGAGAATGATTGTTGAGCGCGAAATGGAGATTGAGAAATTTGAGTCGCAGGAGTACTGGACTGTCGAGGCCGATCTCTCTCATCAAAAGCAGGGTTTTGTCGCTAAACTCACCTATTACAACGGGGAAAAGCTCAAACAGTTCAGTATTAACAATCAGGCCCAGGCGGATGATATTTTTAAAAAGCTGAATGCGGCGGCGAATGGTCAGTTGCAGGTCAGCAAAATCGAAAAGAAACAGCGCAAACGGCAGCCCTCTGCGCCCTTTATTACTTCCACCTTGCAGCAGGAGGCGATCAGAAAACTGGGTTTTACCGCGCAGCGTACCATGCGTACAGCCCAGCAACTTTATGAAGGTATCGATATCGGCGAAGGGTCGGTGGGTTTGATCACCTACATGCGTACTGATTCGGTGACCCTGGCGAAAGAGGCATTGGATGAGATCCGCCAGTACATCGCGGAATCCTATGGCAAGGAGAATCTGCCGCCACAGGCCAAGCAGTACAAAACCAAGTCCAAAAACGCTCAGGAGGCGCATGAGGCAGTGCGTCCGACGTCTGCTTTCAGAACACCAACGGAAATGAAGGCCTATCTCAGCGGTGAACAGTTCAAGCTCTATGAGCTTATATGGAAACGCGCAATAGCCTGTCAGATGATACATGCGACGCTGGATACTGTGGCGGTTGATCTCAGCGCCGGTATTGGCAATATCTTTCGGGCAACCGGCTCGACTGTGCGGATAAAAGGTTTCATGACTGTGTATCAGGAAGGCAAAGATGACGTTAAACCCGAAGCCGATGAACGTATACTGCCGCCGATGGAGGAAGGTGACAGGGTACCCTTGAGCTTGATCCGTCCCGAACAACATTTTACTGAACCACCACCTCGTTTTACCGAAGCCAGTCTGGTAAAGACTCTGGAAGAGTATGGCATTGGTCGCCCCTCCACCTATGCCAGTATTATTTCCACGTTGAGACAAAGGGAATACGTGGAAATGGACAGTAAGCGTTTTATTCCTTCGGAAGTGGGGAAAGTCGTGAATAAATTTCTGACTGAACATTTCACCAACTATGTTGACTACGACTTTACCGCCAGACTCGAAGATGAACTGGATGCGGTCTCCCGTGGGGAGAAGGAGTGGGTGCCCCTGCTGAATGAATTCTGGAAGCCGTTTGACAAACAGCTGAAGGAGAAAGAGGAGAGCGTCAGTCGTAATGAAGCTATCCAGGAGAGGATACTGGGTACTGATCCCAAATCAGGTCTGCCCGTCTCCGTGCGCATGGGACGTTATGGGCCTTTCGCCCAGATAGGCAGCCGGGACGATGAGGAAAAACCGAAATTTGCCGGTTTGCGTGCGGGGCAAAAACTGGATTCGATTACGTTCGAGGAAGCAATGGAATTGTTCAAACTGCCGCGACTGCTGGGTGAGACTGAAGACGGTGAGGAAGTCGCCGCGAGTATCGGTCGTTTTGGCCCCTATATACGCTATGGCAAAAAATTTGTATCGCTGAAAGAAGACGATCCACATACGGTCAGTCTGGAGCGGGCACTGGTGGTCATTGCGGAAAAGAAAAAAGCGGATGCCGAGAAAGAGATAAAGATATTCAAGGAAGAGGGAATTTCCATATTAAATGGTCGTTACGGACCCTATGTTACCGACGGGTCGAAAAATGCCCGTATCCCGAAAGAGACGGATCCGTTGTCGCTGACACTGGCAGATTGCCAGAAGCTGATTGCCGAAGCCCCGGCTTCACGCCGTGGCAAAAAGACCGGCAAAAAGACCGGTAAAACCACAAAGGCGACGAAGACCTCAAAGAAGGTCGGCACAACAAAAAAGACCGGAACCGCCCGGGGTAAAACAAAGAAGAAAAGCAAAGCGAAAAAGGTCAGTAAAGCAGGCTAAGCGATATTCGAGATCCGGTTTTCAGGGAAAATGCAGCAATCTGGCGGAAACTGCGATCAGCGAGCCGGTCTGGCCTGTTTCATGCCCTTTTGACGAGCCAGCCCTGGCGTTATTCGTACAATTATTTCAGTCCCGGAACCCGCTCTCCAGCCCCTGCCTCGTTGACAGGGTTTGTGTCTGACGATTCAGGACGGTTTTTACTCGGGATCGGCTGTCAAGCGAAACTGGAAAGCCCAAAACAGAAAGTGTAGTCTGCGCATAGCTTACTTCCTGTACTTAACGTCGAGAAAAATTATGAGTGATTCAAAAGTGTTTGTGGCGGTGTTAATGGGGTCCGACTCCGACCTGCCCGTCATGCAGTCCAGCCTGGAGATTCTGGACAAATTTGCTGTTCGTTTTGAGGTCAAGATCACTTCCGCGCATCGTACGCCTGCGGCCACGCACGCCTATGTCAAAGATGCCGAGTCACGTGGTGCCGCTGTTTTTATCGCTGCCGCAGGACTTGCGGCCCATCTCGCCGGCACCGTCGCCGGATTGACCACCAGGCCGGTTATTGGTGTGCCCATGGATGCGGGGCCACTCCAGGGTATGGATGCCCTGCTCTCTACTGTGCAGATGCCAGGCGGTATACCTGTCGCCAGTATGGCGATAGGCAAGGCCGGTGCCAAAAATGCGGCGTACCTGGCGGCCCAGATACTGGCGCTGAATGATCCTGCTCTTGCCGAGAGAATTAAAGGGGAACGCAAGGATAACGCTCTGGCCATCGCCGCCAGGGACGAAAAGGTGCAAGAGCAACTCGCAAAGTAAGAATTTGAATACCTGGCATATTCGCCGCGCCGCGCTGGCTGTGGAAAACGGCGGTGTGATTGCCTGTCCCACAGAAGCGGTCTACGGTCTGGGTTGTTGCCCCTGGGACGAGCAGGCAGTGCATCATCTGCTACGCTTGAAACGGCGCCCGCAGAACAAGGGGTTGATAGTGGTCGCGGCCCATGTCAGTCAATTGCATACTCTGGTCTGTTTTGACGGTCTGGCCTGTGTGGATACCGTATTGGCGACGTGGCCGGGCCCTGTGACCTGGGTACTGCCCGTTCACAGGCATACGCCACGCTGGCTGAGCGGTGACCATGCCGGTCTTGCCGTACGTGTCAGTGCCCACCCTTTGTTGCGTGAACTGTGCGACTTATGCGGGCCGCTGGTTTCGACCAGTGCCAATCTTGCCGGCACGGCGCCGGCACGCAGCGCTGTGCATGTGCGGAATTATTTTCACAACAGTCTGGACTATATATTGCCGGGTAAACTGGGGACGGAGGCGGGTCCCAGTGAGATACGACATGCCGAGTCAGGACAAGTATTGCGTCACAGTGAAGTGAAGACCGTTTTGAAGTAGGTGAAACTGTATCGCCTGCTGCTGTTTTTGGGGTCGCTCGTGGCAGTGGCCGGGCCAAACTTCGGCAGGACTGACTCAGGCCCGGCGGACACCCGGACAGCTTATCTTCGGGCAGGGCTGCAGTTTTCCCCATGAAACGACAGGAGCAACAGAAAATATTTACGGCAGACCTTCAAAAAACAATGAGTTAAGGTTGACACTCCAACGGTCTTGATTAAGAATACCCGGCTAACATTTAGGAGGGGTACCCAAGCGGCCAACGGGGGCAGACTGTAAATCTGCTGGTTCTACCTTCGGAGGTTCGAATCCTCCCCCCTCCACCAGTACAGACTGACAGAGGATTTGCAAAACGGGCCGTGGTTCAGTGTCGTCGTCGGGCCATTATGCGGCAAAAAGCCGGTGTATTTAGTGCTATTGAGGCCAGAGAGTATCGACTGATAGCGGTATAGTGAATGTTTGGAAAGCACGCGGGTGTAGTTCAATGGTAGAACCTCAGCCTTCCAAGCTGATGGTGTGGGTTCGATTCCCATCACCCGCTCCATAACCAGGGTAAAGGTGTAAGGTGGTAAGTCTCAGGTTGATTGTGGT
>JAJRTU010000168.1 GCA_024278135.1 Gammaproteobacteria bacterium | reverse complement strand
TTCGGCAATCTCTGCCGACATCGATCCACATCGGGTGAATATTATCATCCCGGATGATTTTGCCCTGCCGGAAGATGGTGTACATGCGCGCTGGCCGGACAGTCCGCTGGAACAGGAACGCCGTCTGAATAAATTCAAGATCTATGCGGCGCGGAATTTCGCCTATGTCAACAAGCTGAATCCCATCGTGATAGACAGCCCCGATGCGCGTTTGGGGATCATTACCACGGGCAAGTCCTATCTGGATGTACGGCAGGCACTGGATGATCTGGGCATTGATGAAAATGAAGCAATGCGCATTGGTCTGCGCGTATACAAACTCGGCATGAGCTGGCCACTGGAACCCAAGGCAACTCATGAATTTGCCCGGGGCCTGGAAGAGATTCTGGTGGTGGAGGAAAAACGCAGCATCATTGAGGATCAGTTGACCGGACAATTATACAACTGGCCCGTTGCCGACCGCCCCCGGGTGATTGGCGAGTTTGATGAACAGGGTCGTGATCTGCTGCCCAATCTTGGCGAACTGACACCGGCCATGGTGGCCCGCGTCATTGCCGCCCGTATTGGCCGCTTTTACACCAGCGACACCATTGAGAAACGACTGGCCTTTCTCAGCGCCAAAGAAAAGCGCTTGTCAAAGCCCCGCGGTGTCATCAACCGTGTTCCTCATTACTGTTCCGGCTGCCCTCACAACACCTCCACCAAAGTACCGGAAGGCAGCATGGCCTTTGCCGGCATCGGCTGTCATTACATGGTGACCTGGATGAATCGCCGCACCAACACGTTTACCCAGATGGGCGGTGAAGGCGCGACCTGGATAGGCCAGGCACCCTTTACGACAACAAAGCATGTTTTCCAGAATCTGGGTGACGGCACCTATTTTCACTCCGGTTTACTGGCCATCCGGGCGACCATCGCCTCCGGTGTCAATATCACTTACAAAATCCTGTACAACGATGCTGTTGCCATGACCGGCGGTCAGGCCATTGACGGGAGCATCTCTGTCCCGCAAATCATTTACCAGCTGCGAGGTGAAGGAATAAACCGCATTGCCGTTGTCACGGATGAACCGGATAAATACCCGGCAGATTTCCCGCAGTTTGAGGGCCTGAGTATCGATCACCGTGACCAACTGGAACAAATTCAACTGGAGCTGCGTGAAACACCCGGCACAACGATTGTCATTTACGATCAGACCTGTGCTGCCGAGTTGCGTCGGCGCCGAAAAAAGGGCTTGCTGAATGAGCCGGCACGGCGGGTGTTTATCAACGAAGATGTCTGTGAAGGCTGTGGTGATTGCAGTGTGCAATCCAACTGTCTCTCCATCTTGCCGCTGGAAACAGAACTGGGACGCAAGCGCATAATCGATCAGAACGCCTGTAACAAAGACTACAGTTGCATCAAGGGCTTCTGCCCCAGTTTCGTTTCGGTTATCGGCGGCACACCCAGAAAAAACCGGATCGCCGAATCGGATATCGAATTCCCCCCCTTGCCCGATCCCGTGATGCCGAAGCTGCAACAACCCTGGAATGTACTGGTGACCGGCATTGGTGGTACCGGCGTATTGACGGTCAGCGCCCTGCTGGCGATGGCCGCCCACATAGAAGGAAAGGGTTGTGCCACGATGAACCAGACCGGGCTGGCACAGAAATTCGGTTCGGTCGTCAGCCATGTGCGTATCGCCCGCCGACAGGAAGACATACATGCGGTACGCATTGCGGCCGGAGATGCCGATCTCCTGCTCGGTTGCGATCTGGTGGTCGCGGCTTCTTATGACGCCCTGGCAAAACTGAATATCGATCGCTCCCATGCTGTTGTGAATGTTTTTCAGTCACCCACTGCCGAATTCATTCATCAACCGGATTTCAAGTTTCCTCAGCATGATATGAAGCAAAGCATAGAAGAAGAAACCGGGAAATCGAAAACGGCCTTTATCAATGCAACAGACATCGCCAGACGCTTGCTGGGTGATTCCATCGCCGGTAATTTATTTCTTCTGGGCTACGCTTTCCAGAAAGGCTTTATCCCGGTTTCAGCCGAGGCCATCAGACAGGCCATCACTTTGAATAATGTGGCGGTAGCGTTTAATCAACAGGCCTTCCTGTGGGGGCGGCGGGCGGCACATGATCTTGAAGCTGTCCTCACCCTTGCGGAAATTGACAGCCATCAGACGAGCCGGCTCGACGACCTGGACAGTATTGTCAGTTACCGCATCCACTATCTGGAACAATACCAGGACAGGGAATACGCAAAACAATACCAGGATTTCGTCAGGCTTGTCCGCCGGCACGATGCTTCAGGTGATCGGAAGCTTGCGCTGAGCAAAGCTGTGGCCCGCAATTTGTTCAAGCTGATGGCTTACAAAGATGAATATGAAGTGGCCAGACTGTACAGTGACGGTCAGTTTCAGGAAAAACTGAAACAACATTTTGAAGGTGAATTCAAACTCCAGTTTCACCTGGCACCGCCCCTTCTGGCCGGACGCGATCCGGTATCCGGGCAACCCCTTAAACGTACTTTCCCGCAATCGACCTTGAAGGTACTGGCCCTGCTTGCCAAACTGAAGTTTTTACGTGGAACCCGCTTCGATCCTTTTGCTTACACTCAGGAACGAAAAACGGAACGGCGATTAATCGTTTCATACAAAGACACGATGCAGAAGGTATTGGCTGATTTGAATAAGGACAACTATGACACAGCAGTTGAGATCGCATCACTGCCGGAACAGGTTCGCGGTTTTGGACACGTGAAACAAAAGAGCATTCATGCCATGAAACACCGGCAGGATGAATTACTGGACAGGTTTTACGCAAGGGAAGACAAGGTCCACCGGATACTGCAAAATGTAGCGTAGACAGTCCTGTGCAACAGCAGGGGGATCAGACGCCACCGCCCACCGAAACGAAACCCAGCCTTTACTCACGACAGATCTGTTTGTTTGAAACGAATCAAACATGGATAAAATGCTGTAAATTGAATATATTATGATAATAACGTTATGATGATATTTTTGTATCTCTGTAACAGGCAGGGTTCGCCCGTTTATGGCACCGGATCGCTTAGTATCTCCGGACAATACGAAGAATATCATTCTGTATTCGAAATGCGCAAAAGGAAACTCTGTCATGCCGAACAGTCTCTCTGCTTTCCTGAACGAAATATCTGCCATCCCCGGTGAATTAACTACCGTTTCCCGTCCCGTCAAACCTCAGGAATTTGAAGTCACCGCCATACTTGAACACCTGGACAGTCGCGATGATTATTCGACGGTCCTGTTTAAAGAGCCGGAAAACCTCTTTGGCAAGCCTGCCGGTATACAACTTGTCTCCAATGTTTTTGCGACACGTGAACGCATTGCCCGGGCCATTGGTCATCCTGTCGATCAAAGTCGTTTACCTTTGAGCCTGGAAATGGCCCGTTGTGACAATGCAGCCATTCCCGCTGCTATTTGCACAGATCCGCCTCCCGTACAGCAGCAGGTGTTTCAGGGAGAAGAGGCTGATGTGCGGATGTTGCCCATTGTCAGACACTACGAAAAAGATCTGGGGCCGGTCATGACCATGGTGGCGGCAATACGAGACCCGGATGAAGGTTTTTACGAACTCTCTTTTGTAAAAACTTTTTACAAAGGCAGCCCCCGACGTATGGGCGCCTCACTGCATTCCTTACACCTGGCGCGTATTCTGGATAGATACCGCGAACTGGGTAAAGCGGCACCGGTGATGAATATCCTCGGCCATCACCCGGCGTTTAACCTGGGCGTGCTGGCAGCCACGCCGTTCGGCAATGATGACTACGCCACCATCGGTGGTTTCATGGGTGAGCCTCTCAGATTGACACCCTCGGTCACGTTCGGCGATGCGTTTATGGTGCCTGCCGATGCAGAGATCATTATCGAGGGTGAAGTACCACCCGATGAGATGGAAGTCGTTGATCCTTTCGGTGAGGTCACGCTGTTTTATCAGGCCCAGTGCATCAGGAATGCCTTTAATGTCACTGCCATTACTATGCGTGAGAAACCCATCATGCAGGATATTTTTTCCGGTCACAGGGGTCACTGGAACCTCAGTGCCATCCCCAAAGAAGGCAGTATTTACAATACGCTGCAAAATCGCTTCGGTAATATTGTCGGTGTACACATGCCCCACTCGCTGTGCTCGCGCCTCGGTTGCTATATCTCCATCCGAAAAAGCCGGGAAGGCGTCGCCAAACAGGTAGGCCATGCGGCGATGCTGGAATCCTCGTTTTTTCAGTTCATTGTCGTTGTCGATGAAGATATCGATGTGTTCAACGAAGAGAAGGTCCTGTGGGCGGCAGCGAATTGCACTGACCCTTCAAAAGACGTCGATCTGATCAAGAATTCGTGGACATTATTCAACACCGCAGCCGGCTATCAGAAAGTGGTCATTGATGCGACGGCACCGCTGGATTACCCCTTCCCGGAACGTTTCAAAGTCCCTGATGAGGCTATGTCCGCCATCAAACTGGAGGAATGGATCGATGAATAGAATATTCTGGCTGGAATGTCCTGAATGTAAAACACGCTGGTATGCTGAATGGGTATTGCGGCATTCCGAGTACAAAATGGAATGCCCCAACGCCGGCTGCAGAAATAAATTCAAGGCCGATGATGCATCATGGATAGATGAGAGAGAAGCCAGATAAGTGACTGCTCATTAACGGATAACTACCTGCACCATGCGTCTATATCTACACATCGATCTGGCCGGTAAAACGATTGCTGCAACAGAGATAATCGGTGAAGATATTGTCAATGCAGGTCGCCACCTTATCGCCAGTACTTTAGTTCAACGCGGCATCGCATCTGTTGATCCACTGGCAGCCGAGAACCCCCTGATCTTCTCTGCCGGTCCCTTTGCCGGCACCAACTTCTCCAACGCCAACCGTACCAGTGTCGGTTGCAAAAGCCCGCTGACCGGTGGCATCAAGGAGGCCAATGCCGGCGGTACATTTGCCCTGGCATTGGGTCATCTGGGTATCGCCGGGCTGACGCTGGATAATGCCGCAGAGGAATGGACTGTGATCCACATCGCGAAAGATGGAAACGTTCACTTTGATTGCGCGGATGCGTATTTGGGAAAAGGAAATTTTGAAGTGGCCGCATTATTGCACGAAAAATATGGCAGGAAAGTCAGTCTGGCCCTGTGTGGACCGGTAGGCGAATACCAGGGCCTGCTGGCCGGTATTTCCTTCAGTGATACTGAACGGCGACCGTCAAGGCTCGCCGCCCGCGGTGGCGTGGGTGCGGTCATGGGCAGTAAACGCGTCAAGGCCATCGTTGTCGATATGGATAAAATGCCCATACTGCATGAACGGAAGAAAGTCATGCAGGCCGTACGGGAATACGCGGGCAAGTTGAATGCACATGACATCATCGCCACGTTTAAAAATATCGGCACGGCCTCCATGGCGGACTATACCAATCATACCGGTGGCCTGCCGGTACGCAATTTCAGTGTCGGCCACCTGGTCGATACCGATGTTGAGCCTTTGAAAATGGGTGGTGACTACATCAATACATTGAACACTCGTCGAGGCGGGCAACAAAGCCACGCCTGTATGCCGGGTTGCGTCATCCAGTGCAGCAACGTTTATATGGATGCCGATGGCAATGAGCTGGTCTCGCCAATCGAATATGAAACCATTGGCCTGATGGGGACCAATTGTGGTTTGAGCGATCCGGATGACCTGGCTCGCGTAAATGCCATCGCCAACGACCTGGGAGTAGACAGCATTGAAACCGGGGCCACCATCGGCGTGTTGATGGAGGCCGGTGTGGCCGAATTTGGTGATCTGGGTTTTATGGTGGACGTGCTGGAACAGATCGGCAAGGGCACGGAACAGGGCCGACTCTGGGCCCGGGGCACGGCCAGGACAGGTATTCACTATGATGTGAAACGTGTGCCGGTGATCAAGCAGCAGGCCATCAGCGCCTATGATCCGCGTATTGTCGAAGTCACCGGTATCACCATGATGTCGACCCCTCAGGGGGCCGATCATACGGCGGGGAATGTACCGCACATGGATTGCAGAGGAAAATCTGTGGACGAACTGGTAGCGGCCAGTTACGAAGCCCAGGTGGTCACGGCGGCCGCTGACTCGTTGGGTTTATGTGTGTTCGGTCGCTTCGTCACCGATACCAACCTGCAGTTGATCGCCGATGCTATCAACAACGCCCATGGCACGAAGCTGGAGCCGTCTTTTTACCGGGCTTTGGGCGAAGAGACGCTCAGACTGGAACACGAATTTAATGATGCGGCGGGCTTTTCAAGCATGGACGATGAGTTGCCCTCATTTTTTTATGATGAAGCTCTACCGCCCACCCGTAAAAAAGCCCGGTTTCACAGTCAGGACATCAAACGGACTATGGATCGTTTACTCCGTTCTAAAGCAGAACCGGAAACGCTATGAAGTCGAAATTTATTTTGATACATCCGCTGGACAATATCCTGGTCTGTTGCCGACAGGCAAAAGCCGGAGAAGTTATCAACATGGGAAGTGAACAGCTGGTGTTGCTGGAGGACATCCACCTGGGACACAAAGTGGCACGACAGTTATTATCTGCCGGCGATAACATTATCAAATATGGCGTGTCCATCGGCTCGGCTCTACGGGATATTCACCCGGGGGAACACGTTCATATACACAATATAAAAAGTGATTATATGCCCTCCCACACCCGCGAACATCAGCATGAAAACAATGACCATCAATAGGAGTACACAGTGAAGGGTTTTCTTCGTCAAGACGGACGCAAGGGCATTCGCAATGTCATCATCGTTGCCTATCTGGTCGAATGCGCACACCATGTGGCGCGCGCTATCGTCACTCGCAGTCATGATCCGGCGGTACAGTTGATTGGCTTTCCAGGCTGCTATCCCAATGACTATGCTTTGAAGATAATGCAATCATTGGGCAGCCACCCGAACGTCGGTGCGGTGCTGTTACTGTCATTGGGTTGCGAGGGCTTTGACCGTGAAGCCCTTATGAACACTGTCCGGAACAGCGGTCGGCCTGTAGACACGCTGATCATCCAGCAGACCGGAGGTACAAAGCTGACTATTGACGCCGGCGTGAACGCAGTGGCATCCATGAAAACACAGATTGCGCATGTTGAACGGGCTGAAATGCGCATTGACGAGCTGGTGGTGGGGACGATTTGCGGGGGTTCCGACGGCACCAGCGGCATCTCCGCCAACCCGGCTGTCGGCAAATGTTTTGACCGGCTGCTGCGGGAAGGTGCCACCTGCATATTTGAAGAGACGGGCGAACTGATAGGCTGCGAGCAGGTGATGATGGAGCGGGCCATTACACCGGGCCTGGCCGGAGAAATCGAAAGATCGGTGCTGAAGGCTGCACATTATTATCAGATCATGGGCTATGGCAGCTTTGCTCCCGGCAATGCCGAGGGCGGTCTCAGCACCCAGGAAGAAAAATCCATGGGGGCCTATGCGAAGTCAGGCTCTTCACCCATCCATGGTCTGATCAAACCCGGTGATGTTCCGCCTCAGGGCGGGCTTTACCTGATGGATGTGGTGCCGGACGGTGATCCCCGCTTTGGTTTTCCCAACATTTCTGATAACGCCGAGATTGTTGAACTTATCGCCAGTGGCTGCCATCTCATCCTGTTTACTACCGGTCGCGGTTCTGTTGCAGGTTCGGCCATCTCACCGGTCATCAAAATATGTGCCAATCCGGAGACTTATCAAAACATGTCAGAGGATATGGATGTTAACGCCGGGCGTATTATTGAAGGCACCGCAAGCCTTGATGAGACAGGTGATGAAATCTATCAGCAGGTACAGGCGACAGCTGCCGGCAGTCAAAGTAAATCCGAAGCATTGGGCCATCAGGAGTTTATTCTTACCTATAAACGTTTCGATGCCATCGGGCCGGCCTGTTTGCCTGCTCACTAATCATCCGCTGAACCAGGTGGTCTTTATCCCGGGAGACACAAAAATGAGGGTAAGATTGGCGGGCAAAACCTGACGGCATCGGGCACCGGCACATCAAGCTGAAAACACACCCGGTGCTTCCACCTGTAGATTTACCCGCGCAGTTTGAAGCGCTGGATTTTTCCCGTTGCGGTCTTTGGCAAGGCATCGACAAAATAAATCCAACGTGGATATTTATAGCGCGCCAATACACTTTTGCAATGCTTCAGCAATTCATCGCTTAAAACACTGCTCGCTTCGGCAGGATCGTTCAACACCACGTAGGCCGCCGGTTTAATCAGATCATTATCATCAGCCTTCGCCACCACAGCCGCCTCCAGCACTTTTGGATGTGAACAAAGAGCGGATTCGATTTCAAACGGTGAGCACCATATCCCGCCGACTTTCAACATGTCATCGTTGCGACCACAATAATAAAAATATCCTGCATCATCCCGGTAATAGGTGTCTCCCGTGTTGATCCAGCCATCCACCATGGTCTGTGCTGTTTTGGCGGGGTTATTCCAGTAATATTTGGCAGTGGAGTCAGCCTTGATCATCAAGTTACCCTGTTCACCATATTTTACTTCAATACCGTTTTCATCAACGATTTTCCCGAGATAACCGGGCACCATACGGCCGGTACAAGCCGGTTTAATATCGTCTTTTCGGTTGGAAATAAAAATATGCAGTGCTTCCGTAGAACCGATGCCGTCAAGCAGGGGCACACCGACAATGTCGTGCCAGCGACTGAGGATATCCGGCGGTAATGCTTCACCGGCGGATATGCATAAACGTAATGACGTGATATCGGGAGAGAGCGTTTTGTATTCGTGAAGCTGCGCGGCGTACAGCGTGGGGACTCCGAAGAACAATGTCGCCCGGTATTCACGGATAATCTTAAAAGCGGATGCCGGAGTGGGTGGCGCATCGTCGAGGACGGTAGCGGCCCCGACCCAAAGCGGAAATGTCATTGCATTGCCGAGACCATAGGCAAAAAACAGCTTGGCTGCGGAAAAACAGACATCATCTTCCTGGATACCCAGCGTGTCGACACCGTAATACTGACTGCTCACCACCATGTCCCGATGCAAATGCACCGCGCCTTTGGGTCGGCCGGTAGAACCCGATGAATACAACCAGAAACACTCATCCGTACTGCTGCTGGGAACCGGATCAAGTTCTGGCGATGCTGCGCCCAGCAAGGTTTTAAACGAGGTATCTTGACCTTCTATGGGTATACAATGTGCCGGTCTGCATTCCAGTGCAGACAAAGCCGTTTCCACTTCAACTTTAAACTCCGGTGAATATAAAAGTATGCGACAGGCGCTGTCACTGATGATGTATTCATAGTCCAGGGCCGTCAATAATGTATTGACCGGGACCGGGATAAGACCTGCTTTTATGGCACCCCAGAAAACATAAAAGAACTCGGCGCTGTCTTTTATGATCATCAACACGCGATCACCGGCCCGGGCATCCAGATCAAGCAACAGGTTCCCGCAACGATTGACCCGATCAGCCAGTTCACCATAGGACAGCTGTTCGCCCCGGGTGGTGCGAATAACAATCTTGTCCGCACGGCCCTCTTCCAGATGCCGGTCAATAAATGCTGCCGCGACATTGAATATGGGCGCATATTCCAGCGCGGTCTGCCCTTCCACTTGTGTAAGTTTTACTGAATGATCCTGCATCATGTCATGTTAAATACACTGTTTATTTCCCGCAGATATACGCGAGAACAGTTGTCGACCCGATCCTGCACAGTGATTCGCAGACGAATCGAACTGCTCTACTGACTCTTTCCAGCAGGATAATATAACAACGATGAGGATACACCGGCTTCAGGACAAGGGATACACAAAATCATATTGTATCCTTCATGTGCAGGCCTATTGCCATACCTGTTTCATGCGACTGCTGACGCCAAACCTGATCAAACGCATTAACCACGAGGTGCCTACGTAGTCGGAGAAAGCACCTCCAACCCACCACTGGTCATCCATCCATGCCTCGCATGGGGAGCATTTACCGCGGAAAACCTGCCGAAACACATCAGTATTCGCGACCACGGCCAGGTCGGGGTCATCCAGCACGCCCTCGCGAACATTCACCTTGCCGTCCTGTACATCAACAATGAAAGGCTCTTCTCCTTCAATATTGAACTGAATAGCCCGATTATGGCGGGCAATGAAATCCTTGTGTTCCGGCTCGCCGGCAAGTCCCTGTTCAAATATTTCCCGGGCCAGTTCAATACTGTTGTCTGATTTTTTTCTACTGATCATTACATCGCTCCTTTAACATCATTACCATGACACACCATATTCTTTAGCCATATCCTGAACCTCAGGATCGTCCAGCACCAGCAACTTGCCCTTGTCAACCAGCAAAGTACCGTCGAATGTTATGGTGGGCTCGATAATATAATTATCGAGATGGACATTGGCATAAACGTTGCCGCCCAGTGTTTTACTGTTGCCGATGGCGGTATGCAGCGCACCGGCATGTCGATGTGCTTCGATATGCGATACATCTTCATCCAGAATTACGCGGGCTTTTGGATTTATTCCGATCATCCACTCTGCGAGATGGTCACCATTTGGAACATTCTCGACAATATTCCGGAAATGCGGCGCTTCTTTCCCACCGTCCACCTCCACTACTTTCCCGTGTTTGATAACGTATTTCAGAGGAACTTCCAGTTTGCCGAGAAACATATGTGCCGCATCAAAATACATAACACCGTTGGCGTCGCCCTCATCGCCTCCCGGCCACATTCCATAAATACCCATCGCACCCCCGAACGCCAGGTACTCACCTTCCTGCATGGGGAAATGCGGCATACCACCGACGTTGAATTTAGATACGATATTTCCGGATACATCGGTCCCGTTTTCAGCCGTGATATGAATTTTCCTGGCACGCCCCCAAATCTCGTGTACCTTTTCATATATCTTGGAAATTATCGGCGCTGGAAACCTCGCCGCTTCGGATTTAAGCGAATCCATGCTCAATGTCGGCAGATTGATGACACGCGTCCCATACTCCAACCTGGCAATGGTGGAGCCGCGTGTATGACTGATCGAGTAATACACCGGGCTGAAGATAACATCAGCATAGCGCATCGCATGAGCAAGTGTTTCAGGGGGTTCCTGCATCGGCCAGTCTCGTGGCTTCATAACAAAAGTTGACACCTCCGCGCCCTGTGCCCTGCACATAGCCGCAATGGCGATCACGATACGTTCTTCGCTCATCGAATCGGTGACAATGAGTACATGCTCGCCTCGTGTTACACCGGCACAGTTCACAACACAATTGTGGACACCTTCCATGATATCCGCTACCTCAAGCCCTTTAAGCATTTGAGATTCTCCTCTTACAGAAATGTGGTTTCTATTTTTCTTTGTTCATGTAAATAATTATTACTTCGTGACCGAAGTATATTTTACTTGGGGACAAAAGTAAATATTTTCCGATACATCCGCCGGCAACAATGCAACTGACTGAGCCGACCGCAAGCGGGTCTGGTCACACGAATCCACAAATCGATCGTAACAAAATCTTATTTTTCAAAGAGATGAATATATGGACCTTACTTTTTTCAAAAGCGGGACGCTACGGCGGGTAGCGGGAAAATGTTGTATTGAAGGATCACCTTCCATGGCAATCTTCATGCTCGGCAAAGATTGTCCTGTTATTCGTTATTCATGTCCGCAACCACAGGTTGAGTCCGAATCGGGCATCCAGAAATCGGCATGCTCGTGACAAAACTTCGGATCACCACCCACCATCGGCATGAAAAGGTGGTGCCAGTTCCGACAAATATTCAGTTCGGACTTTACCCAATGCAGCGGATCATTGGCATAGTGTTTCCAGTAATCGCCAATGACATTAATACCTGGTACGGCAGGTATCCAGCTTTCCTGCAACCACAGATCCCCATGTGGATATTTCGCCGCTATTTTCCTGATTTCCGGGTCGTCGAGTGCACACAATCTGCCATCATCAATAATGGTTTCGTTATCACCTTCCATTTCCGCCGTTACCGTGGGGAAATAAAGGTGAAGGTGCCAATGTCCTACTGTCTTGCCTTCCCGCGCGGCGATCCTCTCATCCATTGAAGAGACGATCGTCCCGAAGCCCATATGAATGACTCCTGAGCGAACCCGCTCGTAGAGACAATTAACAAATCCCGAAGGGAAATCTTTACGTGGCCTGTGAATATGGGGGTTGGTACCAATCGACGCTTCCCACCAGTACATAAGACCTTTGCCGGGAAAACCGGGGTATTGTACCTGCTCGTTCTCGGCCATCAGTTTACGTAATTTTTCACCAAACTCGCCGCCTTCCCTGATTTCAGTAATCCGGCTGTTTTCGACTACCAGTTGTGTCCAGTCCACCGGGGCAATATGGTTGGTGGTGCCGGCTATCACTCCATTGCCATCTTCTTTGCCGGGAAGAAAAATCCAGGGCCTCCCCGTGATATGGCCGGGCAGGTAGGTGCGACCGAACTTCTCGTTACCTGCCCAGGTTTTCGCCACCAGATCGGCATTATAGTAGTCACGATTTTTATCGAAATATCCGGCATGGTTCGTGAACTCTATATCGGTTCCCTCCGGATCAACTATACGCATGCGCCTGGCATGCCTGACACGTTTCCAGGTCCACTTGTCAATGGCATCCAGCAGCTCAAATGGCATTGTATGTGCGGGCGACGCCAGGATCTCCGGCGTAATAAAAGGCATGCGCTGGATTTTAACCTGGGCATCAACGAGCACGGGACCGCCATAGCCCCATAATAACTTGTCATAGTAACCTTCCTTGGACATCTCGTCCCACTCGTCCATCCACCTCGCCAGCTCCTGCGTACGTTCAAGATAATAATCCACCTCGTCAGCACCCACCCACTCCGGGATTGGCCCTTTATCAACTTCTCGAATATCGTATTGACAGCCAAACTGCTCCAGGATCTTCTTACAGGCCTCGACAACAAGAGGGTCAGTCCAGTTATCGACACGCAAAAGCACCTTTTCATTCTTTTGCAAATCCCAACAGGCATGAAGACCGTGATTGTAAGGCCGCTTGGCTACCTCCTCCAGATACGGCAACAGTTGCTCCACCGTATCGATCTCAAAATAAGGAGGACATCGTGGTGGACGTTTTTCAAGTAATGGTGGCTTGTCGTACCGGGGTCTATCGTTTTCCCATTGTTGCGTATAATTCACTGTAGACATCTATATTTCTCTTAATTCAAACCATGTAGACCGTTATCTGATGTATGACCGCATCATTGTTCCTGATCACAAGTCACCCTTATCTTGTTCAACAAATCACAAACCCATTTTTTTCAGGCAATCAGGACGGGAATCGTCCATCATGTAGAGGGCCAGAAGTCCGCCTGTAAGCGCGAGATTTTCGAAAACCGCAGTAACCTCCTGAAATCCACCTGCGGCTTCTGACCAGTCAAAATGGAAAAACGGTGTCACCACCAGTACATAGCCGGCCAGCGCAATCGCAACAAGCCACACATATCGATTAAACAACAGCAATAATCCACCACCCAGTTCAAGCATCATGACGACAGGCATCAGATATGGGGCAAGCGGTATTCCCTTTTGGGTGCTTAAAGCCACCATCAGATCATAGGCAGCAACTTTTCCGGCGAAGGCACAGAAAAACAGGCTCGCTATCAATACTCTGACTGCAATATGTATATACCGGCCTTGCCCTTTCATTGGATTAATCCCGGAGTCATCTCATACAAACAGAGAATCAATGCCGACAATGACGTTATTGCGATACAGGCATCGATTAACTGGTCGAGTTTGATGATACTTTGGCACAGAAGTATTGTAAAGATAATTCAAAGCCTGATCTTTGACGGGCGATTCAGCAAGAGGAATTCATCCTGCCGACGCACGGCTTATTTCAAATCAGTCAGGCTTTCTGCTACGATGCGGTGGTTCGCACTTTGTCAATTTCTGTTGGCGATACCTGTATATTTTGTCCTGAGTGTAATCGTCAAGGGTGGGTAAACGGGTTTTAAAAGAAGAATGGGGTTCACCATCATTGTCATCCGGGATAATCTGAACAGTCTAAATTGACATCGCCTGTCTGTTTTACCGATACCGGAGAGGCGTGGGCAACGGCGACACTGAACAGCTAAAGTTTAGGAAATTTACATAATGAGTAAAAAACGTAACACTCATACTTCAAAGAAAGACGTTCCACTGGATCTTGCGCACAGTACCGGGCACTTGATTAAAGTCGCTCACCGTTCATTTCAACAGGCGCTGCAAGCACAACTGGCTGAACACAAGGTTAAATTGAGTCACTGGCTCTGTCTACGCCACCTGTTTGAAGAAGAAGGGCTTACCCAGCGGGAGTTAAGCAAGCGTGTGAACGTGAAGGAATCAACGCTGGTTGCCGTCATCCTGGATATGGAAGGCGCAGGTTTTATCAACCGTATTCGCGATACAGATGATCGACGAAAATATGCCGTGCGCCTGACCGCAAAGGGCAGGCGAACTACAAAAAAACTCCTGCCACTGGCAAAAAAAGTAAACGATTTGGGTGCCGATAATTTCACGAAAGCGGAAATCAAACTTTATCATTCCATGACACAAAGAATTATTGCCAACCTGACTAAAGCCATCCCCGCAGCAAACTAGTACCGGCCCCATCTCCGAAAATAAATTACGCATCGATATATCATTAACGGGATGTGAATTTATCGATGCACAAAGGCTGCCCGACGGATCACGTTCACAACCCTTTCAACAACCTTGTTGAAAGGGTTGTAAGAGTTTACATTGAGTATGTGAAACGCAAACCAAAGGTTCTTGGCGATTCAAGAAACGGTGAAGCCGGACCAGGTATTCCAGCTGCAGCAGTTGCAGCCAGTACCGCCTCATCCCCGATATTTTTCCCCCACAGCGCAAGGCTCCAGTTGCCGTTACTGGAATAATATGTCAGTGAAGCGTCGGTTTTGAAATAGGCATCCTGCATGGTTCCCGGTGTATGGAAAAAATCCCCCCAGAATGTACTTTCATAGCGTGTATCGGCCCGCATGCGCAGAAAGCCACTGCCTAGTTGGAAGTCGTGCTGATATCCGGCAACCACCGTCCAGTCCGGTGCGTATTGGAGTTGTAAACCACTGAGGTCAACCCCCCCTATTCCCGGGGTCACGAACTTTTTATTACGGGCGTGGAGATAACCAACTGACAGATTGAGTCTGTCAGAATCGGTGGGAACGAACAGTATATCCAGCTGATTCCCGTAAATTTCGATTTTATCAGCATTGAATGTCGCCACTTTACCAGTACTGGCATTGAAGGCCTGCGCGAAAAGATCCGAATAATCGTAGTAAAAGGTTTCGTTGTTAATCTGAATCTTGTCGTTCAGCAAGCGGGATTTAAAGCCAACTGAAAATGCGATAAGATTGGCTTCATCAACTGAGTTATCCAGGGTGGCAGTTTTGGGAAACGCGTTAAAAGTACCCGGTTGATAACCGGTTTCTATGTTGGCATAGAGCATAATATCATCCGAAGCATCATATTCCGCCCCCAGTTTAAAGTCGAAGCTGCTGAAGTCTTTGCTGTACTCATACAAGCCCCCGAGAACCGGTGTTGCCAAAGCTTCCCGACCCTCACCACTACGATCATCATAACTGTAGCGTGCACCCACTGTTGCCCGCAAGACATCGGTTACATCGTAAGTTGCCTGCCCAAATACACCAACACCCTGCAGGGTTTGATCAGAGACATTCTGTATCCAGCCTCCAAGAATTTGGAAATTACCGCTGTTATCAACCCGATAACCATTGACTCCCACGAGCCACTTCCACCGGTCGCTGTCACCCGCGAGGCGTAATTCATGTGAATTGGAACTATATCTTGCCGTCAAATATGCAGGCAAGGCTCCAATCCAGTAATCAGACACCCAATCCAGATAAAGATAGGAGGGAATGTAGGTAAGCGTCATATCGTCCAGTTCCCAGTCAATTTGTGCGCCAACCATGTAACTTTCGTAATCCTGGTCCTCAGCCTGGGCCTGACCAAAGGGGGCCAGGGCAGCAAGCGCACCATTACGGCTGTCATCCCAGGGGTTATCCTGTAAAAACGCATCTTCGTCGAACGCGAATGTAGTCGGATTAGTACCCTTATTGACCAGGTTGGGAGAGGCCCCGTCCTTGTTGACCGCATACGCCCACACATAGGCACTCACATCTTCATTGGGTTCATACAGAAACGACACGCGACCGGCAATATCGTCTTTTGAATTGGCCCCTGAGGTCATAAAACCATCACGAGTTGTGTAATCAATCGCCATCCGTACAGCCAGCTTGTCTGTCACGGGGGTGTTATGAACGGCAGTGACATGCACCATTTCATAGTTGCCGGCTTCCAACAGCAAATTGCTCTCCTTGTCCCGCGTCGGCCGCTTGAAGTTCACATTAACTGTGCCACCAATTGAGCTGCGCCCATAAAGCGTACCCTGTGGTCCGGGCAGCAGTTCCAGTTGCTCTATATCAAAGAGCGGAACACTGTTCGCCTCGCGGGGAATATAAACGCCGTTGAAATTAAATGCAGTCGGCGGCTCAAACTGTGGCAAATCAAGTGTTGAACCCACACCACGAATATAAATTTCCGTTGATGCCTGCTCCTCCTGGAAACGCACCGAGGGGAGCAACATCTGCGCAGCTCTGATATCTGTCACTCCGGCAGCCACCAGGTTATCGCCGTCAATCACAGTCACAGCCACCGCAGTTTTTTGCAAGTTTTCCTGCCGCTTCCGGGCAGTCACTATCACTTCTTCCAGTACACCCTGGCCCGATCTGACTCCATCTCCAGCACTCCCGGCCTGTGCCGGTACGGAACTTGCCCCTGTCATTAAAACGAAGACTGCCAGTATTTTTGATACTACTCTTGTCTGACATATCATGGGTCATTCTCCCCTGTTGTGATCACCCCATTTATTTCCACCCCGAGAAAGGTGTCAAAGCGCTTTCAGTCAATTGCTTTGGCACCTAACGCTTCGGTGCCTAAGTATGATATAGTCATTATGAGTTTGCAAATAAATTTACCCGATTTTATAGAATTTATAATTATTTCAACTTGTATTACAGACGAATATGCGGGAAGAAAAATGGGGAAGCTGAATAACAAAATTGCACTGGTAACCGGTGCGGGGGCTGGAATGGGCCGCTCACATGCGAAATTGATCAGTTCTGAAGGTGCCCACGTTTATGTGACTGATATCAGTCAAACCGGTGCACAGGAGACCGTGGAACTGATCCGCAATAACGGTGATATGGCCACCGCTTTGACCCACGATGTCAGCAACGAATCAGCATGGCTCAATGTACTCAATCATATAGATGAGGCCCACGGGCGGCTGGATATCCTGGTGAATAACGCCGGTATCGCCAGTTGGGAATACCTGGAAACTATTTCTGATGAATCGTGGGATCGGGTTTTTTCCATCAATGCCAACGGCACCTTTCTGGGTTGCCGACATGCTGTGACCTTATTGAAAAAAGCAGCAGCAGGTGCTGCCATTGTCAACATCGCCAGCAGCTTGTCACACCACGCTATTCCGACAGTCTCGCACTATATTGCAACCAAGGGCGTGGTACTGATGCTGACCAAGGCTGCGGCCTATGAATACGCCAGATATGGCATTCGCGTCAACTCGGTTCATCCGGGAATTGTAGAAACACCAATGACAGAAGCAGCGCTCAAGGATCCCGCCTTCATTGATATGGTAGTGAATACGGTGCCATTAAGTCGTGTGGCCAAAGCTGAGGAGATTTCTTCCGTGGTGCTTTTTCTTGTATCCGACGAAGCGAGCTTTGTCACAGGAGCGGATATCGTTGTTGACGCCGGCTCTTCTGCGGCCAAAGGCTGAGGGGAATATAAATGAGTGAGCTCAACAATAAAATCATCATAGTTACCGGCGCCGCCAGTGGTATCGGTGCAGCGACAGCACTGGAAGTACTCGCAGCTGGTGGCAAGCTGGCAGCAAGCGACATCAACTGGATTCCGGGAAGCCACATATTGAACAGCCTGGAGTCCAGCCCGAAAGCAATCAGACTGGACCATGACGTTTCCCAAACGACTGCCTGGAACAGAGTGATTGACAGCACGCTGGCAACGTTTGGACGCATTGACGGGCTGGTAAACAATGCCGGCCGGGCTATTGCAAAACCACTTGAAGAAACTAGTTTTGAGCAATGGCAAACAATGGCGGACGTTAATGTGAAAGGGGTGTTCCTTGGCTGTCGCGCGGTTCACCCTGCCATGTTAAAGCAGGGTGGTGGTGCAATCGTCAACGTTGTTTCTGCGGCGGGTATTCAGTATTTCCCCAACATGGCGGCCTATTCAGCCACCAAAAGCGGCTGTGCATCGTTTACGCGTGCTGCAATGATTGATTTCGCCAAAGATAATATACGCGTTAACGGCGTGATGCCCGGCACCGTTAAAACCGGCATGACGACGGATCTGCTGGACCTGCCCGAGTTTGTGGAAAGCGTCATCAACAAGCACGCACTCAAACGGGCGGCGGAACCCGCAGAGATCGCCAACGTCATTGTTTTTTTACTCTCGGACGAGGCATCGTACGTGAATGGAATCAATATGCCGGTCGATGGCGGTCTGACCATCACATGACAGCCCGAGATTAGAATCCCAGTTCTGCCTTTCTTTGTTCCGCTCCCGGGAGAGCTT
>JAJRTU010000167.1 GCA_024278135.1 Gammaproteobacteria bacterium | reverse complement strand
TTTGCGCCGGCTTGTCTCCATTATATTTCGAGATGTTAAGACAGAAATACCAGCAAAACAAATCAGCTCTGTTGTTGCTGATTCCCCTTTTCGTTGTGATTCTAATCAGCGGTCGACGAGCAACCTGGATCATGCTTGGTGTTAGTGTTGCCGGTTATCTTTATTATCTTTTGCGGGCCAATATTCTTTCTTCTTACTCCATCAAACACCTGATTTCAGGTGCTGTGGTTTTGACTGTTTCTTTAGGTGCTATTGTCGTCCTGCACGAACCGACAAATCGTAGAGTGACGGTCACCCTGGGCTTGATCAGCACAGACTACGAATCAATAAACAGGGCAACGGCTGAGCGTTTGCCGCTTTGGTACACATCCCTGGTTATGGCAAAAGACAACTGGTTTAACGGTGTGGGCCCTCGCGGTTATCGGCATGCATACTCAAGATATGCCGATGATGATGACTACAGGAAAAAAACCGGTCAAACTCACCCACATCAACTTGTTCTTGAGGTGGTAACGGAAACCGGTATTATCGGTCTTTCGGGCTTATTGTTGTTTGCTGTCCTTTTCTACCGTTTTGTAAAAAAAGCTTCCGCCGATCCCCCTTTGTTCCCATGGTCTCTTGCTGTCTTCGTAGTGATTTTCCCCATAAATACGCATATGGCTTTTTACGGTTCTTTTTGGGCCAGCTTTTTCTGGTTGTTGCTCGCGCTGTGTTTTGTCGCTGCAAATAATAATATCACTTCCGCCAGATCGACTGGCGGATTGTAACGGCAGGCATAAACTTGAAAGCCGTCATCATCAAATTGGGAGCGTTGGGTGACATCATAATGTCGACGCCGATTATCCAGTCACTGGTGGCCGAACATAAAAGTGATGAGTTGTTCCTGTTGACAAGTCCTGCGTATGCAGCATTATTTGATGCGTGGCCGGGTTTGACTGTGAAGAGTTTTCCGAGAAAGGGGTTTTACGCCAGCTTTAAGTCTGCGTTGTGGTTGCGCACATCGGGTTTCAACAGAGTATATGATTTACAATCCAATGATCGCAGCAGAATTCTTTGCTCACTATCCGGGATCAAGGAGAAAGTGGGCAACCATAATCATTTCCCTTATACACACCATCCGGGGGATTGTTATGTGGGCCAAAGCCATATCTTTCAACGACACAAGCAGTTGCTGGCCAGTGCCGGTATAGCGCCGGCTGAAGCCTTGCCCTGGTTGCCGGTACCAAAGCTCTCCCATCAGCGTATCGACCTCTGGATGCAAGAGCATTCTCTGGACAGCAGCCGACTGGTATTGATACATGCCGGCGCGAGTGTTTTACATGCGAGAAAACGTTGGCCACATTTTTCCGAACTTGCCCGAAAAATAGCAGCCTCCGGCTATGACATTGTCTGGCTTGGTGCCGATGACGATGTCACTCTCAACGCGCAGCTGGCCAAAGTCTGTGGCATAGACGGCAGCAACGCCTTTTCCATAGCGGAACTCATTGCTCTGGGTCAACGCGCACAATTCGCCATCACGAATGATTCAGGGCCCATGCACGTGCTGACCTGTGCCGGTCTCCCGGTGTATGCCCTGTTCGGCCCGACAGACTGGCGACGGCATCATGCCATAGGCCAGCAGGAGCGAGTGATCAGCCTGAATAAATCCAATGCTGTGTGGCGCGCCGAAGATTTTGCTGACGCAAATACTGCCGATCTTGCCCTGATCAGCGCGGAAATGGTTTGGTCCCTGTTGCTGAAAGAGAATCAAATAAAGCAATAAACTCGGGGATTACCGCCTGTTTACTGTACATTTGTTTAAATCGTTGTCGTGCATTTTCACTTTTCCTGACCCGTTCCTTATGGTCGGCACAGGCTTTGTGCAAGGCCATCGCCAACGAATCCGCATCACCTTTTTTTGATAACCAGGCGATGTCTTCATCCAGTATCTCCCGGGGGCCCTGGCAGTCGCTGGACACAATTGGCAAGCCGATGGCCATGGCCTCCAGCACCACAATGCCAAAAGGCTCGTCCAAAGACGGTATGACAAAAAGATCGCCTTTCTGAAGAAAACCGGCGACATCATCCACCCAGCCCACCATGTTGACTTTATCCTCAAGCCCCAAAGCATTTATTTGTGCCCGCAAGCTTTGCTGTTCCGGACCGGTCCCGCCAATATGCAGGACACACTTCCTGTCAACAAGCGCCCCAAGCCTCGCAAAAGCCTCCAGTAACACATGATAACCCTTCTTTCGAACAAGACGGCCCAGCGTCACTATGTGCAGTGTTGTCGGATTGCTGTTTACTGTTTTTTCCAGCGGATCAATCGGAGAAAAATGATTAATGATTTTCATCCGTTCGGCTTCTATGCCCTTGCCCAGATAATAGGTGTATTGATCTCTGGTGGGCGGAACCAGCACAGTGACATATTTATAATATTTAATGTCGATGTAATTATGCGTTGTCACGACCAGAGGCAGGCCCGCTTTCTTACATGCCTGGCCCGCAAGAAATGCCCCGCGAGCCAGATGCGCCTGTACGATCTGGCTTCCGTGTTGCTCCAGCAAACGCCTTATTGTTCTTTTGGCAAAAGGATCCCATGCCCCTAAAACCGAAATCGTCTGTAATTTCACCTCGGGATGTTTGGACAACAGCGCTGCAGACTTTGAGTCTGTCTGACAAATAGCCTGAACCTGCTGGCCGGCCTCCGCAAATGACAGACACATATCCACAAACAATCGTTCAGCACCACCAAAACCTCTGGCCAACATGATTTGAGTGATTTTCATCTAAGCAGACAGGGCCTCGCGTATTTTTGTTTCGGCATCAGCCACGGAAATATTTCTGGCGTCCCCCCCTTCACCCATCAACCAACTTGCCGATGGCCCCCAGGGCAAACAACGCTCCGGCGCGTCCGTACTGAAAAATGTCAATGTTGCCGTATTCACGGCCCCGGCAATATGCCCGAGACCGGAGTCGCTGCCGACCAACATCTTTGCCTCCTGCAACAGCGCGGCGGCCTGTAGCAGGCTGGTTTGCTTACACATATCCACACTGGGCAGTTTCAGATCTTCAACGATTTCCCGAGTAAGCTTTTCATCGCCCGACCCTCCCAGCAAAAGCACGCCGTCAAAAATATCTGCCAGAACATTGGCCAATTGTGCGTAACGCTTTGTCGGCCAGAATTTTCTCTGTCTTTTGCCGCCGCAACCCGGGCCCATCGCCAACACATGTTTACCGGACATGCTTCCCATTTTATCCCTGGCAAAAATCACGTGATCCTCGTTCAACCAGATCCGTGTGGCAGGTAGTGGCTGGTTGCCATGAACTGCTTTGATGATACCCATTAATGATTCAATGGCATGTGGACCATAGGTCTGCGACTTTATTTTTGTATAGCGCTTTTTTCCCCTCAGCAAATAAGCCAGTCTGTCAGTTCTCAGATCCACAATGATGTCGTATCGTTTCCCCCATAACTGCCGTATCAGGGCCGGGGCACCTCTTAAAAACCGATCCTTGTGTTTATAAAATATTTCACCTCGATAAGGACAGTTCCAGAAAATAATATCTGAGCGACTGTCTGCAACAATATCTATTGTCGCTGCAGGACAGGCCTGATGCAGGGCCTGCAATACCGGCGTTGTCATCACCGCATCGCCGACACAACTCAAAGTGATAAACAGGATTTGTTTTGTGTCCGCTGACATTCGAAGCTTGAATCTATTTGCCAATACAAAAACTGGAGAATATCTTTCCCAGCAAATCATCGGAAGTACTTTTGCCGGTAATCTCCTCCAGACAGCGCTGCGCCTGCCGCAGTTCCTCCGCCAACAGCTCTGCGGCGGGTCTTTTGTTATACAGCTCCTCTGCAGCTTTTTTCAAAAAGACCCTTGTCTGTTCCAGTGCTTCGACATGTCTGCCCCTGGCGCACAACACATCTTCGTTTGCGTCCGCCACGCCCATCATTTTTTTGATTTGTCCTGTTAATAAATCCAGCCCTGCCTTGGTTTTGACGGACAAAAACACTTCCGGTTCGCCACCACCCCGGTCATTGATATGAGCCGGCCTGCCCACAAGATCAATCTTATTGTGTATAACGATTATCTTTGCTCCCGGAGGAATACGGCCAATTATTGAGCATTCCTGCTGCTGATGGACAGGCAGGGCTTCTCTCACCAGCAGCACCAGATCGGCCTTCTTTGTTGTGAGCCAGGCTCTCTTTATACCTTCCTTTTCTATGCAGTCATCGCTGTCTCTGATACCAGCGGTGTCCACTATGTTCAACGGCAGGTTATCAATCAGGATTTTTTCTTCGATAACATCCCGCGTTGTCCCCGGGGTGTCTGTCACTATAGCCCTGTTTGTTTGCGACAACACATTAAGCAGACTGGATTTGCCGACGTTGGGCGACCCGATAATGGCCATACTGACACCTTCTCTCAACACCCGGCCATTGCGTGCTTTTATCAATACACTCTCCAGTTGTTGCAAACTGTTATTTATTCTTTCTTTAAGATCTGCGCCACTGAGAAAATCTATTTCCTCTTCCGGAAAATCCAGGGCCCCTTCAATGAGGATTCTCAAGTTGATTAGTTTTTCCAATATGACGTCGATACTGGAAGAAAACTCGCCATTTAAAGATCGCATGGCGCTGCGGGCCGCTTGTTCAGATGCGCTGTCTATAAGATCGGCAACAGCTTCCGCCTGTAACAAGTCCAGTTTGTTGTTGAGAAACGCCCTCTCTGTGAACTCCCCCGGTCTGGCCGGTCTTGCGCCCAGTTTAAGCGTATGCTGAAGTACTGTGTTAAGAACCGCCTGCCCGCCATGGCCCTGCAGTTCAACGATATCCTCTCCCGTATAAGAGGCCGGCGCTGAAAAGTAAAGCACAATGCCCCGATCCAATACGACACCTTGGGGATCTTTGAAATGACAATATCTCGCTTGTCTTGCTATTGGGCAGGTACCGGTAAGTGACTTTGCTATAGACCGGGCGAGAGGCCCGGATATTCTGATGATACCAATACCGCCGCGGCCCGGCGGTGTTGCTATCGCTGCGATAGTGTCACTATTGTCGATCATCGTCGACCGATGATATTTAAGATTTGCTGGAGATGCCAGCGCGTTCAAGACTGCGTGTGATATGCCATTGCTGTGCTATAGAAAGAATATTGTTCACTACCCAGTAGAGCACCAGCCCGGACGGGAAAAAAGCGAAGAAAATCGTGAATGCTATGGGCAATACAGACATAACTTTTTCCTGAACCGGATCCATCGGCGCCGGATTCAGTTTTTGCTGAATAAACATGGTGGCACCCATTAACAGGGGCAAAACGTAATAAGGATCAGGGCTGGAAAGATCCTGCAGCCACAGTGCGAAAGAGGCCTGCCTCATTTCGACACTTCCCAACAACACCCAATAAAGTGCGATAAAGACGGGAATTTGTACAAGAATGGGAAAACAGCCGCCCAGCGGATTAATTTTCTCTTCCTTGTATATTTGCATCATGGCCTGATTAAGCTTTGACTTGTCGTCCTTGTGCCTTTCCTTAATTGCCAGCATCCGGGGTTGTACGCGACGCATATTCGCCATCGACTTGTAGCCTGCCGCTGACAGTGGAAAAAATATCAGTTTCAGGATTATTGTGACCAGAATAATCGACCAGCCCCAGTTATTGGTCATGTCGTGCAACCAGGTCAATACTTTAAACAATGGTTTTGCGATAAACCACAGTACACCGTAATCCTCGGTTAATTCCAGGCCGTCGGCTATCTTTTCCAGGTTTTCAAGTATTTTGGGGCCAAGATATATCTGTTCTTCTATTTCACCTTTCGCTCCCGGCTCCACAAGATGGGCTGGTGTGATGGTACGGATGATATATCGATCGTTTACCGGTTTCGTGGTTTGATAAATATAGGGCTGTTCTTTGTCTGCCGGCAGCAGCGCAACAACAAAATAATGCTGGAGCATGGCGAACCAGCCATTGGTGATTTGTCGATCAAGTTTTTGATCCTCCATATCACCAAAATCAATTTTTTCGTAGCGCTCTTCCGGGCTGGAGATAACGGCGCCTGTATAAGTATTTACCAGACGACGGCCGTTGCCGGGGGCGCTTCTTTTTATTTGATGATAAGACCTTCCCTGCCAGACCTCACCGCTTTCGTTCTCTATCAGATAGTGAATCTTGACAAGATAACTGCCTCGGGTGAACTCCAGTGTCTTGCTTACCTTGATATTATCGTTTGATGTCCAGACCAGGGAGACTTGCAGCGTGTCCTGCCCCTCTTCCAGGGCATAGTTATACTCGGACACGGTATATATGTCTTCATGTGTCGGTGCCGCCTGTTTGCTGAGTAAACCTCCCTGAGTGATATAAAGCAGTTCAGGCGTGTTTTCCATCAATATAAATGGTTTTTCAGGGTGCCCGGCCTGTTCCGGATAATTCAGCAGTGCTGCTTTTTCTATGCCTCCCCCACGGGTGTTTATTTCCAGCAGAAGTACATCCGTCTTCACCGTCACCACCTTGCCGGGTTCCAGCGTTTTCTCCGCCTGAACGCTTAAAACGGGTTTGCCTGATTTGCTTTCCTGTGTTTGTACAACAGGAAGCCCCTCCGCTTGAATATTCGGCTTGTCACCAACAGGCTGCGTGGTGGTTTCACTTGAAGGGGTGGGTGTGCCATAGTCCTTCTCCCAGGCCTGCCACAACATCATCGAGACCAGGCTTAATGACAAAATAAGTATAAATCTTGTGGTTTCCATCGTTTAATACTTAAGGGACAGGATCATAACCACCGCTGTGAAAGGGGTGGCAGGAACAAATTCGGCGTGCTGTCAGAGTAAGCCCCTTAACAAGCCCGTGTTTCTCGAGTGCTTCCTTCGCATAGGTCGAACAGGTGGGAAAATAACGGCAATTGCAGCCTAAAAAAGGGCTGATACAATAACTGTAAAGCTGTATCAGTCCTAGCAGGATTTTACGCATCTTACAATCTTCCCCCAGTGCTTCTTCATTGAATTTCTTAAACAGTAATGGCTGTTCTGCAGTATTCGTCTTTGCGCCATCACCACAATATCGACACCCGCCAACTCCTGCTGATGTTGTCGAAAGCTCTCCCTGATCAATCTTTTAATACGATTGCGTTGCACGGACGAATGTAAGGTTTTTTTTGATATGGCCAGTCCTAACCTGGCAATATTTAGAGTATTTTCCCTGGCCAGCACGAGAAAACTGCCGTCTACAGAACGATATGCAGAATCAAAAACCTGTCTGTATTCCGATGCTTTGGTTAGTCTGAGTAATTTTGAAAACCCTGCGGTTTGATGGGACACTGTTTTACTAAGCTGACAGCCTTTTCCGGCCTTTTGCCCGCCTGGCATTGATAATCTGTCGTCCGGCCTTTGTACGCATTCGAACCCGAAATCCGTGGTTACGCTTACGTTTAAGATTACTTGGTTGATATGTGCGCTTCATTTTATATAGAACCCAAAATAACGATTACTTTAGTTGTGTGTAAAAAAGCCGCCCATACTACTTGCCACAGCTTACTATTGTCAATTCAAACAATAATAT
>JAJRTU010000166.1 GCA_024278135.1 Gammaproteobacteria bacterium | reverse complement strand
GACACTAAGAAATGAAATCAACGCATGGCAACAAGCACGTAATGAAGAAAAAGTTCGAGTGAACTGGCGATTTACCACCAGCGATGCCCGGATCAAGTTGAAGTCTCTTTATCCGTCATTACAATATTGACGGACTACTAGTGGCACAAAACTGGCACAAAAGTCGGTGATAAAAAATGATGGGCGGTTTGGATTTTGCCTGCCGTGCGGTACTTTGGCCGAATAAATTCGGCCCTACAAGGGTATACGGAAATTTAGGGAATGGTGGCCAGGGGTGGAATTGAACCACCGACACAGGGATTTTCAGTCCCCTGCTCTACCGACTGAGCTACCTGGCCTGAGTATAAGGAGTTGCGACGCCGCGTATTAAAGCGATCTCGCAAGCTTAGGTCAAGCAAAGAGTTTATTCCCGCTGCACGAATTCCTTCGGTTTCTCCGAGCCTTCGCCGAAAAAGAATTTTTCCATCTCTTCTTCGAGAAACTTTCTCGCCTTCGGTTCGATGGCGCTGAGGCGGTATTCGTTGATCAGCATGGTCTGGTGGGAAAGCCACATTTGCCATGCTTCCTGCGAGACGTTCTGGTATATACGTTTACCGAGATCACCGGGATAGGGTAATGCCTTCAGGCCTTCTGCTTCTTTACCTAATTTAACGCAATTGACTGTGTGAGTCATTGAATAGCTCCTGTCGATGTTGGAAATAGCCCGTCCATGAGTTTTTTGACCGGTGCTGCCATGCCCAGTGTCAAGCCTCCATCGGGTTTATACCAGCACTCGTCTGCCTTGTCTTCCACTCTGTCAGCCGTGGAGCATAAAAGCAGCTTCACGGGCGTAATATCGAGATGAAAATGACTGAAACTGTGGCGGATGACGGCCTGTTGTTGCTTTACCTCGGCGACATAGCCCTTGCTCATGTTCAGCCATGCCGCCGGCTCCTCGTCCACGGCGCACTCCGGAAAACCCCAAAGGCCGCCCCACAGCCCGCTGGGGGGTCTTTTTTCCAGCAGCACGGCACCTGCCGCATTTTCTATGATGGCAAACACGGTCTGTTTCACCGGCAGGGCTTTTCTCGCTTTCTTCTCCGGCAGAACCGCCTGTAAATTGCCCTGTTCTGCCAGACAGGCGCCTTTCACGGGACAACGCCGGCAGTCCGGTCGGCTTCGCGTACACAACGTCGCCCCCAGATCCATGATGGCCTGGGTGTATTCGGCAGCCTGCGTCTTTGGTGTATGTTGCCCGGCCACCTGCCACAACTGCTGCTCGGTCTTTTTATCGCCCGGCCACCCCCTTATGGCGTGATAGCGCGTCAGTACGCGCTTCACATTACCATCCAGAATGGGCCAGGATTGATTCAGGCTGAGTGAGAGGATGGCGCCGGCTGTTGAGCGGCCGATTCCCGGCAAGGCCATCAGGGCGTCCAGTTCGTGCGGTAGCTCGCCGCCGTATTCATGGCGGATGATTTGCGCCGCCTTGTGCAGGTTCCTGGCGCGGGCGTAATAGCCCATGCCGGTCCAGAGATGCAGGACCTGATCAAGATCGGCACCGGCCAGTCTGTTGACGTCGGGAAAGACCTGCATGAAACGCTGGAAGTAGGGAATAACCGTGCTGACCTGGGTCTGTTGCAACATGATTTCGGATACCCAGACCCGATAAGTGCTCGGATTCTGCTGCCAGGGCAGATCATGCCGCCCGGACCGGCGATGCCAGCGTAATAATGCACGGGTAAAATCAACCATTGCCGGCCAGTTTTTCAATATGCACGATGGTCTTTTTCGCTTCGCTCATCATTTTCTTTTTCATCAGATAAGGTCCGATAAACGGCGGGATCCAGAAATCCGGCTCCAGCTCACAAAATAATGTAATACGGCTGCGATCATCATCCACGGCATCCACCTGCCATTTTGTTCTGCCGAATTTGTAATCACTTTGCTCCGGTATGATTTTGGTGATGATGCTGTTGTTCGCCTCCCACACATCCTCTACCATGTTTGCCGTAAAACAAAAAATCAAAATACAGGTTCTTGTCACCAGCCGCCGGCGCTTTACTTGTGCATCGGCGTCGCTGAGTAAACGGGTTTCAATCAAGACATCGCTGATCAAATGCAGGCGGTCATAGTCCGTTATCAATGCGTATACCGGTTCAAAACGGGCGGAAACGACGACATTTAATTCCAGGATGTAAACGCCTTTCCTGTACACGACGCTTGCCTGCTCGATTTCACCGGCCGCTGCGGTAGTGGAAATGAACAGCAGGACCAGCTTTGCGAGCGTGTGCAGCACCCGTTTATTTGAAAATACTCTTTAGCGCCTTATCCAGCAGTTCCTTGCCCGGATCGACTTTTTGGTCTGTGGCATTGCTCGGAGCAGTCTTGCTGGCGCCGGGTAATTTGATCTTGTCGAGAATGATTTTTTTCACCGCCCTGCCTGCCAGGCTCATTTTGTCCGGTTTACAATTCTCGCCGGCAATCTTGCCCCGGCACTTGATCGGGATGCTGTAATCACCAATATTGTAAGTCTTCTCGCCCCTGGCGACAGAACGCTCATCCACTTTCACCTTCAGATCGTATTTCCAGCGCATGTCGCTCAGCCTTGCCAGCATACCCTTGCCCCGCACCGTGAAACCCGGCGCCGACAGCAGCAAATCCTCGTTGCTGACGATGCCGGCGTTGATCGGCAAGGTCGCGGTCAGACTGTTAAATGGCGTGTCTCCCTTCGTATCCACTTTGCCAAATCGCTTGTTTTCGATCATGATTTCCACCTGCTCCAGCGCCTTCGGCACATCGACACCACGAACAATGCCGTTGGTGACGCGTATTTCAGCCTGGCCACTGAGTGTCTTTTTAAACGTGTCGGTATTCTTGCCACGGGCGACTACCGCAATGGAAATGTCACTTTTGCCCACCAGATCCGCTGTGCCCGTCGTGTCTTTCAGCAAGGGTTCGATCTGCACGCCTTTTATCGCTGAATTCACCACCAGTTTGGGCAACTTGCCATTGGCGTTGATAGTGATCTTGCCGGAATACGATCCGCCGTAAAGGCTGGCGGCGACGGGATCCAGGCTGACCTTACCGTCCTTGCCTTTCAGGCTCAGCACCACATTGCTCAACTTCGCATTGGAAATGGTCAACTTGCCTATACGCAGCTTGCCGTCTATGTTCAATGCCTGCAAAGTCTCCACCGGCAATTGTGCCACGGCACCGGCCGCCGTTTCAGGCGTGACGGGGGGCCTGTCCTGGTCTTTTACCGGCGGCGGCAAATAACGATCAGCATTAATCTGGTCGATATCAAGCCCGAATTTGATCGCGGGCCTGGCAAAATCAACAATCGAAATGTCGCCTTTAAGCCGGGTTTCATCCAGCACCAGCGCCATGTTTTTCATTTCCAGCCTGGCGCTCGATGCGATAAATTGCGTATTGAACCCCACCCTGGTCAAGGCCTTTTTATCCGCCGTCGTGGGTAACTCCTGATTCAACTTTGTCATCAAGGATCGCAAATTAAATGGCGCCACATTAATCTGCCCGTTCATTTCCGGCGCCTGCAGAATGTTGGCGGCCGCAAGCGTGCCACTGATGTTTAAACCCAGTCCCAGCAGGCTCATGTCCGCCATGCTCAGCGTTTCCTTGTCAAGGTTGATATTGGTATCAGCATTGAGGGAGACATCGACCGGTGTTTTGCCCACCTGCGCACCGGCCAGAGTGAGCTTCAGTGCCATCGGTTTCAGATCCAGATTACCGGCATTGCCGGCGATACCCGCTTCAAGGCTGATTGAGCGCAACACCTCGGACAGCGGGGCCTGGTCCAGCGCGATCAACAACTGTGAGAGCTGGTCGCCGCTTACCTTGAGCTTGCCGTTGATACTGCCTTTGTCGGCCAGCATATCCCGGGCTTTCAACTGCCCGCTGATCTTGATGCCCAGTGTATCAATGTCCAGTGCCGGAATATCAATATCACCGCTTTTCAGATCCGCATCAAACCCGGTGTTTATCCGGAAAGCCTTGTGTTTTATTTTGGCAAACTTGCGGCCGTATTCTGTCAATGCCGACTGGCTGCCGCCCTGGAACTGTCCCAGCACCTGCATCAAGGTCGGCAGATCGGGGCCGGCCGCTTTCAACTGACCTTTGTAACCGGGCGTCTCCGATAATATATTGCGCACCTTGACATGTCCCTGCACTGTCGCGCCCAGCATCGCCAGACTCGACTCGGAAACATCAATGTCACCCCGTTCCAGATCCGCCTCCAGACTGGTGTTCAATGTAAAACTGCGATCTGCCAGCCGGGCTATCTGGCCGGCCAGCGGTTCGATCTCGGCAACCTTGAACAAGCGGGCCAGATCACTGCCCTTGATCTGGATATCGGCCTGCACGGAGGGTGCCGGTGTTTGAATACGGCTGGCATTCAGGTTCCCGGCCACCTGTGTCCCCAGCGCATCCAGCTTCAGATCGGAAATCTTTACCGTATCTTCATCCAGATTCAGATCGATGGCAGCGGAAAAGGTAGCCTGGGTTTTTCCACCGGGAATATTCTCGCCGTTCAGCGTGGCCACCAGCTCCAGCGGCCTGATATTGTAACGCTGATTATCGATATCATAAGCCAGCGTAGCATCGAGGCTGACATTGCCGCTCAAGGCCGGTTTGTTCGCCTTTATATCCATGGTGAGACTCAACTTCAACGGCTCACCATAGCGTAGCGCATCCGTCCGGATATCCAGCTGGCTGATGCTGTAGTCCGTATCG
>JAJRTU010000165.1 GCA_024278135.1 Gammaproteobacteria bacterium | reverse complement strand
AAGCCATAGACGAACAGGGAACAGGGACGACAGGTTCACGTATGGCCAATGGCAGTTTCGCCGGCCATCGTGCGCTTGAGCGGGAACTGGCGGAGTTTTACCAATGCCGCTCAGTCATTGTTTTTACAACCGGTTATCAGGCGAATCTGGCAGTCATTTCAGGCCTGTGCCAGTCCGGTGATGCCATCGTCATCGACGCCGACTGTCACGCCAGCATATATGACGGTTGTAAACTCAGCGGCGCAGACGTCATTCGATTTCGTCACAATGATGCTGCTGATCTGGACAAACGCTTAAGACGACTTGGCGACCGGGCAGCCAACGCACTGATTATCATTGAAGGTATTTACAGCATGCTCGGTGATCGTGCGCCACTAACAGACATTGTTAAAGTCAAAAAGGCTTACGGCAGTTTTCTGATGGTCGACGAAGCCCATTCACTAGGGGTTCTCGGCGATACAGGTCAGGGACTGGTGGAAGAGTGCGCAGTGTTAAGTGACGTCGACTTTATTGTCGGTACTTTCAGTAAAAGTCTCGGCAGCATTGGCGGTTATTGTGCCAGTAATCATCCCGAACTTGATTTCCTGCGCTATACCAGCCGTCCGTTTGTCTTTACCGCCTCCCCCTCTCCTTCTGTGATTGCTTCCACCAGAGCAGCGTTGCCATTGTTGCGCGACGGTAAGCACCTGCGAGATAAATTATGGGCAAATGCCAGGACGCTTTACCACAGTCTGGAAGCTTTGGGTTATCAACTTGGTCCGGAAGTCAGCACCGTTGTTGCGGTTATACTGGACACTCGTGAGCAGGCTCTGGCCTTTTGGCGTGGTCTGCTGGAACAGGGTATTTATGTCAACCTGGTGTTTCCACCTGCCACACCGGGTGACAAGTCGCTGGTCCGTTGCAGCGTCAGCGCCGCTCATACAGATGAACAGATATCGAGCATATGTACTGCCTTTCAAAACTTGCGTCATATTGCGCCCTGATGGGCGCTTCCGGTATTCACAATACTGTCAGATCCCGGCAGGCCGGATAATATCAAGCCGCATAGATTTCGCTAGCACCGACATTTGTCGGGCTTTGACTGGAGACATATAGAATTGTTCGATGTAAGCAAGATCCGCCAGCATATAAAAAGTATTGTGAAAGACGGTCTGTTTCGCCGTTTTTTTAAAAACACCGCTTTATTGAGCGGCAGTAAAATACTGGCAGCCGTGCTTGGTCTGGCATACCTCGCACTCGCCGCCCGAGCCCTGGGTGTTTATGGTTTGGGAGTATTGATACTCATCAATGCCTACGTCATCGTCATTCGCGAAGCCCTGACTTTCAAATCATGGCAGGCCCTGATTCGATATGGCGCCGAATGCCTGGCACAAAACAGACGGGCTGATATGCAGGCCCTGGTCAAGTTTACACTGATGCTTGATATTGCCGGTGTTGTCTTCGCCACCGTCTGCGGTGTGGCCGCCGTAACGGTCATAGCGCCGTGGTTCGACCTGCCACCTGAAACCATACCGCAGGTAAAGCTCTATTGTGTCGTTATCCTGTTCAGCATCAAATCAACGCCTATGGGACTGCTGCGATTGTTTGATCGTTTCGATCTGTTGGCGAAACATGCTCTTGTCATCCCCATTATACGTCTGACAGGCGTACTCATTGCTTTTAATGCGGACGCCGGCCTGGAAGCCTACCTGCTCATCTGGTTTCTCGCCAGCGCTGCCGGCGGTCTGGTCTTGCTGTTGTTCGGCTGGCAGGAATTTCGGCGCCAGGGTCTGGTACCCGGTCTGAACGGCAGTCTTCGCCATCTCACACAAACGCATCCGCGTATATGGTCCTTTGTCTGGATTGCCAATCTGCAGGGCACGCTGAATATGACCGGTTCACAGCTGTCGACCATGATTGTGGGCTTCATCCTTGGACCGGCCGGGGCCGGTCTGTTCAAAATCGCACAGGAATCAGCCAGCATCCTGACCAAACCTACTTTTCTGTTTACCCAGACCATCTATCCTGAACTGGCAAAACTACCGAAAGATCGCGATGACAGGCATCTCTGGCACGTCATTGTCAAGTCCGGTGCCATCGCCCTGTCCATTGCCGGACTGGTATTAAGTGTCATTTTCCTGGCCGGTCAGGCTCTGCTGGCACTGGTCTTTGGCGAGGAATTTATTGGCGCCTATACGGTGCTTCTGATGTTGATGTTCGCAGGGGCGATCGCCATGAGTACTTTTTCACTGGAACCTGCCATGTATGCCATTAGCCGACCGGATATCCCTTTACGTATCAAGCTGATCACTTCGCTCATCCATATTGCAGCAACATTTATTATGCTTCAGGAATTCGGCTTAATCGGCGCAGGTATGGCGAGTATTCTCAGCACTGCGCTGACCGCTTTGCTGATGATGGTATTTACAGTGCGATTGTTCAAAACAACACAGGCTGGCAATTAATGTAACTCCCTGCACCGTGTCTTTGTGAATTATTCACATGCTGCGGCGATACTGGCCACCCAGCTCAAAAAAGGTATCGGTAATCTGCCCCAAAGAACAGTAACGCACCGCGTGAACCAGCTCGGCAAAAATATTGTCGTTATTCACTGCGACGGCCCGAAGCCTTTTCAAGGCCACGCCTGAGTTGTCCGTGTTACGCCGCTGAAAGTCACGCAACCGAGCTATCTGGCTCTGTTTTTCTTCATCGGTCGAGCGTGCCAGTTCTATGGATGAATCTTCCGGCGGTGCCGGGTTTAAAAAGGTATTCACCCCGATGATGGGCAGACTGCCGTCATGTTTCCGGCGTTCATACAACATGGACTCGTCCTGAATTTTGCCACGCTGATAACCGGTCTCCATGGCACCGAGAACACCTCCCCGTTCCGAAAGCCTTTCAAACTCCTGGAGTACGGCTTCTTCCACCAAATCGGTCAGTTCTTCGATAATAAAAGCACCCTGGTTTGCATTTTCATTTTTCGCCAGGCCCCATTCTTTGTTGATGATCAGCTGTATCGCCATGGCCCGGCGCACCGATTCTTCTGTGGGTGTGGTTATCGCCTCGTCGTAGGCATTTGTATGTAAACTGTTACAGTTGTCATAAATGGCAATCAAGGCCTGCAACGTTGTGCGAATATCATTGAAGGCCATTTCCTGTGCGTGCAGTGATCGGCCCGAAGTCTGGATATGGTATTTGAGTTTTTGGCTGCGTTCACCCGCACCGTATTTAAAACGCATACTGGTTGACCATATACGCCTTGCCACCCGACCCAGCACCGTGTATTCCGGATCCATGCCATTTGAAAAAAAGAATGACAGGTTGGGTACAAAGTCATCAATACTCATACCACGGGCCAGATAAGTTTCAACAAAAGTGAAACCATTCGCCAGCGTGAAAGCCAGTTGTGATATCGGGTTCGCCCCGGCCTCGGCAATGTGATAGCCGGAAATGGAGACGGAATAGAAGTTTCTGATCTTGTTATCAATAAAGTATTGCTGAATGTCTCCCATCATGCGCAAACTGAATTCAGTTGAGAAAATACAGGTATTCTGGCCCTGGTCTTCCTTAAGGATGTCAGCCTGTACCGTGCCCCGGACATGCTCCAGCGTAAATGCTCTGATCTCTGTTATTTCAGTTGCTGTCGGCTCACGTTTGTTTGCCGCTTTGAATTTTTCCATCTGTTGATCAATGGCTGTGTTAAGAAACATCGCCAGTATGGTCGGTGCCGGTCCATTAATGGTCATTGATACCGACGTCAGGGGATCGCACAGATCAAAACCGTCATAGAGTGCCTTCATATCATCCAGCGTCGCAATAGACACACCGGAGTTGCCGATCTTGCCGTAGATATCCGGCCGTTCGTCGGGGTCGAAGCCATACAGGGTGACCGAATCAAAGGCTGTGGACAGGCGTTTTGCTTCTGAATGCTGTGAAAGTATCTTGAAACGATTATTGGTGCGCCTGGCATCGCCTTCGCCGGCAAACATGCGCGTCGGGTCTTCCCCTTCCCGTTTAAAAGGAAACACACCGGCTGTATACGGAAATTGACCTGGGACATTTTCCAGTAACAACCATTTCAATATCTCACCCTGGTCTTCATATTTCGGCAATATGACCTTCGGGATCTTTGTGCCCGACAAAGTGGTGGATGTCAATGTGGTGCAGATTTCCTGATCCCGGATTTTCATCCGGTATTCATCTGCACTGTAGTCTTTTTTACATTGTGGCCAATCCTGCAACAGCTGCTTTGCCTGAGGATCCAGCAGCTCTTCCCGCTTTGCAATAAGTATGTTCAGCTCACTGGCATCCCCGTCCGTTTCCGTCAACATGCGTTTACTTTCCTGCAACTGCTGCCGTTCGCGTGCGAGTTTGACCTGTTCGCTCGCCCTCGTGTGATAGTCTCGCACAGTCCCGGCTATCTCCGCGAGATAACGTTGTCTGGATGGCGGAACGATAATTGTCCTTTCTGTGGATGTCCTGTTCGACAATCGGGCAAGCCGGCTGTCAAATTGACTCATTCCCTTCTTATAGAGCATATCAAGTACAGACTGATACAGTGCAGTGACACCATCATCATTGAACTTCGATGCAATAGTGCCGAACACCGGCATGGATTCGGGATCAGCATCAAAGGCCTGCCGGTTTCGCTGCACCTGCTTACTGACATCACGCAAAGCATCTTCAGCTCCTTTACGATCAAACTTGTTGATGGCAATGACGTCGGCATAGTCAAGCATGTCGATCTTCTCCAACTGGCTTGCCGCACCAAATTCCGGCGTCATGACATACAACGATGCATCCACATACGGAACAATGCCGGTATCGCCCTGACCGATTCCGGGTGTTTCAACAATTATCAAATCGAAACCGGATACCTTTGTTGCGTTGAGAATATCATGCAAATAACCCGGTATTTCAGCGACAGCAGCACGAGTGGCAATCGAGCGCATGTAGATATTGTCATGATAAATAGCATTCATACGAATACGATCACCCAACAAGGCCCCGCCGGTTTTACGACGGCTCGGGTCAATCGCCAGCACCGCAATGCGCAAGTTATCATTGCTGTCCAGACGGAATCGTCGGATTATTTCATCCGTTAATGAGGATTTCCCCGCTCCTCCGGTGCCGGTAATACCAAGCACCGGGGTTTGATTTCCGCACGTCCCGGCCTCCTTTTCCATGAGCCTGCGTTGTGTCTGATCAATATGGGCGTTCTCCAGCGCTGTAATCATTCTGGACAATACCAGACGATCGCCTGTATTCAGACTCGCGTATTTTGCAGGATGAATCACGCTCGGATCGAAATCAGACTGTGACAACATGTCATCAATCATTCCCTGCAAGCCTATAACTTGTCCATCTTCCGGTGAATAGATTCGACTCACACCGTATTCATGCAGTGTCTTCATCTCTTCAGGCACAATGACACCGCCACCACCGCCAAATACCCTGATATGTCCGGCGCCCTGCTGACGCAGAATATCCACCATGTATTTGAAATATTCCACATGACCACCCTGATAAGAGCTGATCGCGATACCCTGCACGTCTTCCTGCAAAGCGGCGGCCACCACTTCGTAAACAGAGCGGTTGTGTGCCAGATGTATTACTTCCACACCCGATGCCTGCAGAATACGACGCATGATGTTAATGGCTGCATCATGCCCATCAAACAGGCTGGCTGCCGTCACAAACCTGATCTTGTTTCCGGTGACAAGCGCCTTTGTATTGTGCGCATGTTCTGCTCTGCCTGATGCCATTTATGAACTCCAAAGTGCATTGCTACAGGTTGATGATTACGTTATTATATTGACGTTTACGTAAACGTCAATATCAATGTCGGAATTGCCAAACAACAACACAACAGTGGATGCAAACGAAACTGGCGATGCTGAGCATATCACCCGCTATACCATTTCACAGTTGGCCAGGGAATTTGACCTGACCACCCGGGCTATTCGCTACTATGAAGATGAAGGCCTGATCAGTCCTGCGCGCAGGGGTCGCCAGCGTATCTACAGTCCGCGCGACCGGACCCACCTGAAACTGGTTTTGCGGGGTAAACGTCTTGGCTTTACCCTATCGGAAATCCGGGAGATGTTTGATCTCTATGATTCCGCACCAGGGGAAAGTGCTCAGCTACGGCTGATACTGGGCAAGGTGTTCGAGAGAAAAATACTGCTTGAACAACAGCTTGAAGACATCACCCTGACCATGCGCGAACTCAGTGAATTTGAGAGTCAGTGCAAACGGCGTCTTGCTGAAATGGAGTCCTGATTTTTTATTATAATATTCCGTTGTTTATCAATTTAATACGCCAGGTTATTAATCTATATTATATATTTGGAAATTGATAATTCTCGAATTGCTTTCTCAATGCCAGTTTCAATATTTTTCCTGTTGCTGTATGCGGTATTTCGTCAACAAAGACCACATCGTCCGGTACCCACCAGTTGGCAACCCTGTCCTTCAACCATGCCAGTATCTCTTCTTTACCCACCTCTTGCTCTTCCTTTTTCACGACAATCAACAGGGGACGCTCCGCCCATTTCGGATGCGGAATACCGATGACGGCAGCCTCTGCCACCTGCGGATGGCCAACAGCGGTATTCTCCAGATCAATGGAACTGATCCATTCGCCACCGGACTTGATGACGTCTTTGGCCCGATCGGTAATCTGCATATAACCTTCCGTATCGATTGTGGCCACATCACCGGTGGCGAACCAGCCCTGCTCGTCATGCACATCGCTTTGTCCTTCCATCTTGAAGTAATCCGCACAGACCCAGGGACCCCTCACCTTCAATAATCCAGAAGCCAGGCCATCCCTTGGCAACTCCCTGTTATCATCATCAACTATCTTCATTTCTATCCCGAACAGTGTTCGTCCCTGTTTCATTTTAATCTTGTATAACTGCTCATCAGGAAGTTTTTCCATGCCGGCTTTCAGCGTATTGACCGTGCCTAAAGGACCGGTTTCTGTCATTCCCCAGGCATGGTTGACATAGACACCGTGCTTATCCATAAACTCCCGCATCACCGACTCCGGGCAGGCAGAACCCCCAATGAGGACACGATTCAGACTCTCGATTGATTTGCCGGATTCAGACAAATACTGCAACAATGCCAGCCAGACGGTCGGCACACCGGCAGAAAAGCTAACTCGCTCTTCCTCAATCAGGGCCTGTAAAGTGGCGCCATCACCCATTTTCGGCCCTGGCAATACCAGTTTGGCGCCCACCATCGGTGCAGCGTAAGGCACCCCCCAGGCATTGACATGAAACATCGGTACCACCGGCATGGCGACTTCCCCTATCGAAAAATTGAACACATCGGGAGAAATGGACGCATAGGCGTGTAAAATGACGCCCCGATGGCTATACAGGGCGCCTTTGGGATGGCCGGTTGTGCCCGAGGTATAACACAGACCGCTGGCAGTGTTTTCATCCAGATCCGGCCAGCTGAAATTATCTGATGCCTTTGCAATGAAAGACTCATAACACTGCACATTGGGCAGGGAGGTCTGCGGCATGTGGGCTTCATCTGTCATGACTATGCAGGACTCGACTGTCTTGAGTTCATCCTTGAATGCTTCAATTACAGGGACAATAAGCGGGTCAACAAACAGCAGGCGATCCTCGGCATGGTTGATGATATAGCTGATTTGTTCCGAAAAGAGACGTGGGTTAATGGTGTGAATGATTGCCCCGATTCCGGAAATGCCATAATAGAGTTCAAAATGCCGATAATCGTTCCATGCCAATGTCGCCACGCGATCACCGATATTGATACCATAGCCGCTCAAGGCATTCGCCAACTGACGGGTACGCCGAAAGGCATCGGCATAAGTATAGCGATGCCGGGGATTATCCAGGGTGACAGACACGATTTCAGTAGCGGGATGGTTGATTTCCGCGTGCCGCATGATCGCCGTGATTGTTAATGGCACATTCATTATCAGGCCTTGCATATCATAAAAATCCTATTCAAATTGTATGGAAACGGGAAAATCAGTCTGCTGGACATGTCAGTTTCAGGCAACAATCACCCGGACGCCTGACCATTAATGTTTTTGTTGCGCCATGGACACTGATAATCAGGTATTTCCTGATACAGTGCAGTCTGATTCTGCCATATTTTTTTACTTAGCCTCAATAGAAATAATAGGATATAGTGGATTTTCAGTGAGTGACATATCAGGTACGAAGTAATGCAGGTTGTTGATTTACACAAATTCAAAGTATCGTGCGAGAATTGTAATCTGGCCGAGCTGTGTCTGCCTCGCGGTTTGAATAAAGACGAACTCGATGAGCTGGACAAAGTCGTCAGACAATCCCGACCACTGCACAAGGGAGATCATCTGTTTCGTAGCGGAGATCCGCTATCCTCCCTGTATACCGTACGCTCCGGCAGCGTTAAACTTTTCACCCACAGTGATGACGGTGATGAGCAGATCATCGGTTTCTATTTGCCCGGTGAAATCGTTGGTCTGGACGGCATTGAGGATAACGAACACAGCTGTACTGCAGTTGCCCTCGAAACCAGCAGCCTGTGTACTTTTCCTTATACGCAATTAACGGACGTATGCAAAAAAGTGCCGGCCCTGCAGGATCAAATGTTTCGTCTGATGGGGAGAGAAATTTCCTATGAGAATAAATTATTGCTCACCATCAGCAAAAAAAGTGCAGAAGAACGGATTGCAACATTTCTGAGTTCGCTGTCTGTTCGTTTCAGACAACTGGGTTTTTCTGCTGACGAATTTAAACTCAGCATGTCAAGACAGGAAATTGGCAACTACCTTGGCCTGACCATAGAGACAGTCAGTCGAATATTCAGTCGTTTCCAAAAGAAAAACTATATTATTATTGATAAAAAACACATCCAGATCCTGGATCGACACAGCCTGGAAACGATGTGTGCAGGGACCACTGGTGACGATAACACCGGTAATTCCAGCAACTACTCCTGATCCGACTCACTTCGTTTCCCTGTTTTTCATCTGCTCACACGCAAGGAAAATCGCCCCGTAATAAACCGATATTCCTTGATTTAGATCATAAATACCTGTCCTGTGACGGATTAGGATTCTTACTGGGAATAACCGGGAAAAGCCTTATGGCACAGATACTTGCAGAAATACTCAATGATCATCGTAACTACACTACGCTGCTGACCCTGTTACAAGATGATATAGATAAATTGCAACACAGCGAAAATCCGGATTTCATCCGTCTTTACGACATCATGAACTACATGTCGAATTACCCTGATGTCACCCATCATCTTGTTGAAGAAATTATCTTTGCCACATTGGCAGAGAAATCAGCAGATGCTATCCCGCAAATTAAGCTTCTGAGTAATGAACACCAGGAATTGGTCAAGTTGAGTTTGTCACTTAAAGAAAAATTACATCATGTCACCAGCGGCTCCATCGTCTCCAAAGATGCCTTGATTAAAACAGCCAACGAGTATCATGAGCTGTTGACTAATCATATCTGCCTGGAAGAAGAACAGATATTACCGATCGTCGAAAATACATTCACTGCCGAAGACTGGTCATTAATCGATAAGCAGATCGACAAGGCCGAAGATCCTCTGTTTGGTGATGTGGTACAGGAGCAATTTTCCGATCTGTATAAAAGGATTACCTTGTCTAAAAGCGAGCTGACATAAAGTCTTGCGGGATAATCTATTTACATATTTCAGCGTAATCGTTTCAGCATCCCTGTTAATGAAAAGCTAAGATTTGTTCCGCATTTCCCATACCGAAACATTCATCCGTTTCAGGTCGAAACGTTAAGCCTGCATCGCCGTTTTACTTTCCTGTACACAAAAAAACACCACCTCACAACTGGGGGTGATACAATGGTGAGTACACTCAAGGTTGTGTGAGGTGGTGTAGATTCTGATTGTATTATCGGAAATTAAGCTTTACGTCTTCTCCTCTGTTCGTTAGTACCGCTATAGCTAGATTTGAAACAAACCCGACCCGATAACTCCTTTGGTCAATGCTATCCTTGACACATAGTATGGCTAAGTAAACGCAGTTAACTTTGATATAGATCAATAAAATCTGACATCAGCACTTTTCTTCTACAACATGCATGACAACATCACATTTGCACTGGCTTTCCTGCTGGGACTCAGCAGTAGTTTGCACTGTATCGGCATGTGCGGTGGTATCATCAATGCCTTGAGTATGAGCTTGTCCCAACAGACGGAGAGTCGGCCCCTGCGTCTTTTTATTCTCATTTGCGCCTACAATTTCGGGCGGATAGGCAGTTACTCTCTTGCCGGCGCTGTCGTGGGTTACCTCGCCTATTTGTCCCCCCTTTCTTCCATGTCAAATTCCGCCTACATTATCCTGCAGTCTGCAGCAGCGGCTTTTCTGGTGGCGCTGGGTTTGCACGTCGCGGGCTGGTTTCCGCAGGTAAAAAAAATTGAAGCCGCCGGCCTGTATTTATGGAAGTATTTACAACCGCTGGGTAAACGCTTCATCCCGGCCAACACCATTCCCCGCGCAATCATGGTAGGCATGGTCTGGGGCTGGTTGCCCTGTGGGCTCGTTTATTCCGTACTGCTCTGGACCCTGTCCAGTATCGATGCGTTCAAAGGTGCCATGTACATGTTTATGTTCGGGCTGGGTACCTTGCCCTCAATGGTGGCGACGGGGCTGGTCGGCAGCAGCATCATGAAAATTTCCAGTCAACTGAAATTCAGAAAAATAGCCGGCCTGCTGATTATACTGCTTGGGCTGACATCACCCTTTTTACAATTCACACTCTTTGACTCAACAGAGGAAGGCTCGCAATCTACGGAACATTCTCATCATTAGTTATACTCCTGCCGTGAAGAATCAGCATTGAACAATGCACTCGAAAATTTCGTCAACATATTCATTTATATTTTACCTTTCTTCAGCAGCCCCTCCAGGTAATCCGCCTGTCGCAGCACCAGGGCCACGATCGTCAAAGTAGGATTCTCGCAGCCCACTGTCGGGAAAAGACTGCCATCGGAGACGAACAAATTTGGGATGTCATGTGTTTGTCCCCAGGCATTGCAAACACTGCTTCGCGAGTCGTGCCCCATACGTGCAGTGCCCATATTATGGGTGGCGGGAAAAACATCCACCATGCTGTGTATTTTCTTCGCCTTTAAAGCCCGGTAAACATTTCCCCCCATTTTCAATGCATAGGTTTTCATACGATCCGTATTGGGATGCTCTGAATAATGCACTGTTGGAATGGGTAATCCGTAAGCATCTTTCCTCTCGGGATGCAAACTTACCCGGTTTGTTGCCTGCGGCAGATCTTCACCGTGCAGCAGCATGGATGCCAGATGATCATAATTTTCCAGAGTAGCGCTCAGATCTCTACCCCAGGCGCCGGGTTGCAGAAATTTGGCAAAAACTTCCGGTGTAAATGGAGCGGTAAGCATCAGGATGCCACCGGCAAAACCTCGTGAAGGATCGTGCCTACTTTCGTCTTTCACAATCCCCGCCTGATGGGCACCACGATGAAGATTCACCGCGCCGGGCATTTCCCCCACCACAGCAGCGATAAAATGTCGCATGTAGTTGCGCCCAAGCTGATCACTGGAGTTGGCCAGTCCCTGAGGATAACGAGCACTTTTTGAATTCAATAATAAACGTGTCGTTTCTATGGCATTACCTGCCACACAAACCGCCCTGACCTTCTGAACAAAGCGTTTTAAATTAGGGTCCAGATAGTGAACCTCATCAACTCGCCCCTGTTTATCATGCTTGATGGCCACCACCATCGACTCGGGGCGCAGCTCAAAATGGCCGGTCTGTTCCGCTTTGGGTATCTCGGTATAGAGACTTGACCACTTGGCCTGGATGACACAACCACTGGTGCAAAATCCAATTTGCAGACAGGCCGGTCGCCCATCTCTGGGCAAGGAGTTGATCGCGACATTATTAGTGTCGATTTCCCGGTAACCGAGTTTTCTTGCCCCCGCTTCCAGTACCTTGTAATTATTATTGCCTGGCAAACGCGGTATGCCATGAGTACCGCATACACCCAGGCGCTCTTCCGCGATGTCATAATAAGGGGACAGTTCTTTCAAACTCAAAGGCCAGTCCACCAGAGTGGTGTCCGCTATTTCACCATAGGTCGATCTCGCCTCGAATTCATGCGCCTGCAATCGCGGACATGATGCAGTCCAGTGCATAGTCGTGCCACCTACCGTCTTACAGGTCCAGACCGGAAAATGGGGATTCGCCTGACCGCTGCCCATCCTGGGATCGAGCCAGGTCAGTTTCCCGAACATTTCGGCCTCGTTATTGACAATGTCATCCGGCGACAGGCGCCGCCCCGCCTCCAGACAGACCACATCAATACCGCGCTGTGCCAGTTCATTACTCAACACACCACCACCGGCACCGGATCCGATAACGACAATAACGCCATCATCTGTCAGGGAAAATCTTTTCATCATGATTTATACCAACCAGTCGATGTCGTTAAAGCCGCGATGAAGATAGCCTCCATACTCCACGGAAGAGCCTTCATAACCGATGAGCTTCCACACCTGCGGATGGCGATACAGACTTTCGATGCTGCGCTTATGCAGGTAGACAAACCATTCGCTATGCTGCAGCGATGTAAGTGCCTCAAGTTGTTGTTCCAATGTTGCACTTTGCCAAACACCGCCGACCTTGCTGTTCAACAGGACCATTCCCTGTTTGATCAGCATTCCGGTACTGTCGCCGGCGCGCATATCCGTCTCAATATCACGCACCACATCCAGGTATACCTTATCCGGCAGGCTGTCATGGGGGAACAGCAGGCGGCTCACCTCGGCGAGTAAAAGAGCACACGATGCATCAAGATATTTCAATCCCGGCGCGCCCATATCCATGGCGCGCAGACGGAGCGGACAAATCGTCAGCACCGATGCTTTTAACAATAATTGTCGGGTAAAAAGAAGAAACTCACGCCGACTTGTCTTCTTTAATCGATGATTCAGATACATCAGTGCTTACAGCGAGATCCAGGCGTTTTCATTGGCGACGAAATACAGTGCCTGCCAGTGCATTATAATGCGGCTGGCTCAAGCAGAGCTTTTTCGATCAGTACTGATTCCAGAACCTTAACGCGCAGTTCTATAGCAGACAATGGGCCGCGATGATTCGTACTGACCATTTATGAAATTCCCGGTGATGGTTTAACATTGAATCTACCATGCCGGCAGTCGATCTGCTACTGATTGGCACCTGAGTCAAAAGATATAAATGCTGGCTACCGAAGCCAAATCCCCCTATAATTCGCGCCCCTTTAACATGGCATCCACCTTATTCTTCCCGATTCCTCTCCAGATCCAGGGGAAGCCGTCAGATTCAGGCTGGTGCCCCGAATTAGGTCTACACATGTCTGCCCCTGAAATTACCAGTTTTACCGACATGGCGATTGCGAAAGCTGTGCTCAAAACCATACAGGAAGTCGGCTATGAGCAGCCCACTCCCATTCAGGCAGCCAGTATCCCCCCCTTGTTAAACGGCAAGGATCTGGTCGGCCTGGCGCAAACCGGCACAGGTAAAACAGCCGCGTTCGCCCTGCCCCTGTTGTCCAGACTGGAACTTGGCAAGACACTGCCGCAGGTACTGGTACTGACACCTACCAGGGAACTGGCCATTCAGGTGGCTGAAGCTTTTCAACGCTATGCCGCCGGACTCAAGGGCTTTCACGTACTCCCCATCTACGGTGGGCAGGAATATGGTACCCAGCTACGTCAATTGAAACGCGGACCTCATGTCGTCGTTGGTACGCCGGGACGGATAATGGATCATCTGCGCCGCGGCAGCCTCAAACTGGGTGGTCTGCGCAGTCTGGTACTGGATGAAGCCGATGAAATGTTACGCATGGGCTTCATAGAAGATGTTGAATGGATACTCGAACACACCCCGGAAGGACGACAGACAGCCCTGTTCTCTGCCACCATGCCGAAAGCAATCCGCAAAGTCGCCAGTCAATATTTGAACAAGCCTGTAGAAATAAAAATCGCATCGAAGACCTCCACCGGCGACAATATTGAACAGTATTACTGGATGGTCAGCGGGACCAATAAGCTTGATGCTCTGACCCGCATCCTCGAGGTCGAACCTTTCGACAGTATGCTCATCTTTGTCCGCACCAAAACTGCCACTGTGGAGCTGGCAGAGAAACTCGAAGCTCGCGGCTATTCAGCTTCCGCCTTGAATGGTGACATGAACCAGCAATTACGGGAACGTACCATCAGTCGCCTGAAGAATCAAAAGCTGGATATTCTCGTCGCCACCGATGTCGCCGCGCGCGGTATTGATGTGACACGTATCAGCCACGTCCTGAACTATGATATTCCCTATGACAGTGAAGCTTATGTGCATCGCATCGGTCGTACCGGCCGTGCCGGCCGTGCCGGTAAGGCCATCCTGTTTGTGGCACCTCGTGAAAAACGTTTGCTTCACACTATTGAGAAGGCCACGCGGCAGCCACTGACAAGGATGGAACTGCCCAGCGGCGAAACAATCACCGCCCAACGGATCGATCAGTTCAAACAAACGCTAAAAGATACACTGCAACAACAGAATCTCAGCTTCTTTGACGAAATGCTGGCGGAATTCAGCCACGATAACGACGTCGCACCCGAGAATATCGCTTCAGCACTGGCTTACCTGAATCAAAAAGCCCGGCCGCTGGAAGTCAAATTTAAAGATCTGAAACCCGGGAAACAACGCAAAACCGGTCAAAACAAAGACAGCGAACATCCCCGCCAACGTCGCAGTCAATCCGATGATATCAAAATGTTGCGCTACCGTATTGAAGTCGGGCGTCAGCACGATGTCGGTCCTGCTGATATTGTCGGTGCTATTGCCAACGAAGCGGGACTTGAAGGCCGATATATTCGCCATCTCAAACTATTCGACAATCACGCTACCCTTGACCTTCCCGATGGCATGCCCAAAGAAGTATTTAAGGCCCTGCGCTCGATATTTGTACGTGGCAGGAAGTTAAATATCAGCGTGGAAAGGGAGGGGCTTCACAGCGAAAGCGAAAATCGTGGCAAGACGGGAAAACGAAAAAAAGGCTCCAAGCTCAGCAAGAAAAAGACCCATCGTAAGGGCCAAACCCAGCGGAAGCCGAAAACGCAACGAACAAAAAAGAACTGAATATTACGGATCATCCTCATCAATGATGGTGTCCCGGTCATCATCCATAAGTATTTGATAGGCCTCCCCTTCCAGATCGTCAAACTGTCCCGAACGTATCGCCCAGAACAAAAAATAGATCATCACGGCAACCAGCAGTAACGATATCGGGATCAACAGATAAATAACTTCCATACTAGGTAAAAGCTCCTACAGGGCGATTATAAGCCGATACATCGGCAAAAGCAGATAAGCGGATCGCATGTGGCAAGGAGGCCGCATCCGAGCGGACAGGGACGTATTCACAACGTGTCCGCGTTCTATTCATGCCGAAGTACGGGCATTCGACACTTCCACACAGTTTCCCATACGATTGACCCGGCCTGAGTTAATCACCACTATCAAAGAGCTGAGCGACATGCCAAGGGCAGCCATCCACGGTGAAACCATACCCATCACCGCCAGCGGCACAGCAAGCAAATTGTAAAATATAGCCCAACACAAATTCTGTTGAATTATGGCTCTGGTCACCGCAGCCAGCTCAATCACCGTGACAAGTTTATCCAGTCTGCTGTTCAGTAAAATCAAATCAGCATTGGCGCTCGCCAGAGCTGTTCCATCTCCCATCGCAATGGACACGTCAGCACAGGCCAACACCGGGGCGTCGTTCACACCATCGCCTATCATGGCGACTTTCTCCCCCCTGAGCTGCATGGCCCTGATATGGGCCATCTTTTGATCGGCTGTCCGGCCGGCAAACATTTCTTTCAGACCGAGAAAATCAACGAGGGCTTTCGTCGTCTTTTCGTTGTCTCCACTGAGCACACTTACGGATTTACCTCTTTTACCAAGATAGTCAAATAATTCTTTGGCGCCATCGCGTACAACATACTGCAGAACGAATAAACAGTGAATCTCATTTTCATCCGCAAATAACACATAGTTGTTATTTATCGTCTCCGGCGTCCGATACGACTCAAGTTCCAGTTTGTTCCCTGTTTGTTGCCTGATGAATTTATCCGTACCGATACAATACCGCCTGCCATCCACCTCTGCCGTTATCCCCTCCCCGGCATGATTCCTGATATCCGTTGCGAGTGGAATTTTTTCCAATGGGCTCATCCGTGCAAAGGCCTGCGCCACAGGATGGGAAGAATTGCTTTCTATTGCTCCCGCAATAACGAGACATTGGCTTTCTGACAAGGATGACAAACAGATAATGTCGCTTATTGTCAGTCTGTCCATGGTCAACGTGCCGGTTTTGTCAAAAACATAGGCTGTGACCCTGTTTAACACTTCAATTGCATTCGCATTGACAAGCACAACACCCTGCTTCATTAAAGTAGTCGATGCGGTACTCAGGGCGACAGGTGTCGCCAGAGAAAGTGCGCAGGGGCAACTGACAACCAACACCGATATAGTAACGGGCAACCACACCAGAGGATCGTGAACGTACCAGTACACTGCAGTCACCGATGCCAGCGCCAATACAGCAAATACAAACCAGGCGCTGATGCGATTACTCAGTGCGAGCCACTCCGGTTTCAGTCTTTGCCCCTGTTCTATCAGTCGGTAGATATGCGAGCTCATCGTGTCTTTACCGATCCTGGAGACACGCATTTTTACCGGCTGATCGATATTGGCGGCACCACCAATCAGGAAATCACCGACTGATTTCAACACCGGCCTGCTTTCCCCGGTCAACAAAGATTCGTCCACTGCAGTCTCGCCTTCAATCAAATAACCATCCGCCGGGATAACATCACCGGGGCGAATAAGCAGGATATCACCGAGCCGCAATGACACGACAGCTACCGTTTCGTGCTGATAACCGGCATCTTTCCCGGACAACCTCGTGGCAACCGCCGGAATGAGCTGAGCGATGTTGTCCAGGTACAGGGCGGAACGTCTACGCGCCCGAAATTCGAAATAACGAGCTGTGAGCAGGAAAAAGACAAACATGACAATGGAATCATAATAGACATGTCCACTGCCGCTCAGAGTGACCCAGATACTGTTGACATAGGCTATCAGTATCCCCAGTGATACCGGCACATCCATGCCCGTACGTAACAGCCGCAGATCCCGCCAGGCCCGTACAAAAAAGCTTTGCGCCGAATAAAATATCACCGGTGTGGTCAACAGCAAACAGGTCCAGTTAAAGAAGTTTCTGTAAGCCTGTTCCATGCCTGACCAGTCTCCGACATACAGCGCGATGGACAGCATCATGACCTGCATGCCGAGGACGCCCGCCAGACCCAGACGGCGCAGCTGCTGTTTTTGCTCCTCATCCAGTTGCCTGTGTCCCTGACTGGTATCGTAAGGTCTCGCCCTGTAGCCCAGAGTTTCAATTGTTCTGAGTATCGCACTCAGACGGATCTTCGAATCGTCCCACTGTAGCTGTGCACGCTGGGTGGAATAATTCACCTGAATATTTCTGATGCCCTGCATAGCTGACAAGCGGGATTCGATCAGCCAGGTACAGGCGGGACAGCTGATCTCAGTCAGTACCAGAGATATCGATTTTATATTACCGTCTTTCGACTCCACCAGACACTGCTGTACGGCATCATCATCGTAGGCCCTGAAATGCTGCAACTGTTCCGGCACCAGCTCAGCAGGCTTGTTCGCACTTCCTTGCCTGAACCGGTAGTAATCCGTCAGACCGTATTCAACGATGGCGCCAGCCACCGCCTGACAACCGATACAGCACATGGCCCTGTCTTCATTATCAATACTGACAGTCAGTGACAGACCCTCCGGCACCGGTTCAGCACAATGATAGCAAGGCTGAGCGAGATCGGATGGATCACAACGATCAGGTGGGACAAGCGGCGTATTCGTGCAGGTGTCAGCAATTGACATGTTGAATTCCGATTAAATTATAGTGAATAACTTGCACTATACCTATGTCCTGCATTAACCTTAACTGTTTTAGACTAGGTTGCCCCTTCTGGAATGTGAGTTGTTCAGGGACGGTCGGACTTATTTGTCGCAAGAATCAATGTCCGACGGGGTTCCCCGGGTATTTTTTCTTTGATCAAGATCAAGATGATACTCTGCAACAAGTGCAACAATCACAGCTGCTCTTCGCAGCTGAATTTAACACTGGGGTTTAATTCTGTAGATACAAGGTGCATGTTTAATGACGGATTCCAATACCTATAATTACAAGGTGGTTCGGCAGTTTGCCGTAATGACCATCGTTTGGGGCATCGTCGGTATGAGTGTAGGTGTGCTTATTGCCGCACAACTGGCCTGGCCGGCACTGAATTTTGACCTGCCCTGGCTGAGCTTTGGTCGATTACGACCCTTACACACCAATGCCGTTATCTTTGCCTTTGGCGGCTGTGCCCTGTTTTCCACTTCCTACTATGTTGTTCAGCGTACCTCCCATGTACGCCTGTGCAGCGACCGACTTGCCGCCTTTACTTTCTGGGGCTGGCAGGCCGTCATCGTTGCGGCCGCCATTACCCTGCCATTGGGCATTACTTCATCTAAGGAATATGCCGAACTGGAATGGCCTATCGACATCCTCATCGCTGTGGTTTGGGTCAGTTACGCCTGGGTCTTCTTCGGTACTCTGGTCAAACGCAAAATAAAACATATTTACGTGGCCAACTGGTTTTACGGGGCCTTCATCATTACCGTTGCCATTTTGCACATCATCAACAGTGCCGCCTTGCCGGTCAGCCTGTTTAAATCCTATTCTGCCTATGCCGGTGTTCAGGATGCCATGATCCAGTGGTGGTACGGACATAATGCAGTTGGCTTTTTTCTTACCGCAGGCTTTCTTGGTATGATGTACTACTTTGTTCCCAAACAGGCCAATCGTCCGGTCTATTCCTATCGCCTGTCCATTATTCATTTCTGGGCACTGATATTTACCTACATCTGGGCCGGCCCGCATCATCTTCATTACACCGCATTACCCGAGTGGACCCAGTCTCTGGGTATGGTGATGTCCGTCATCCTGCTGGCACCCTCCTGGGGCGGCATGATCAACGGGTTTATGACACTGTCCGGGGCCTGGCACAAGTTACGTACGGATCCGGTGTTACGCATCTTGGTTGTGTCTATTTCCTTCTATGGCATGTCCACTTTTGAAGGGCCGATGATGGCCATCAAGACCGTCAATGCCCTGTCGCATTATACTGACTGGACCATCGGCCATGTTCATTCCGGGGCACTGGGCTGGGTGGCGCTGATCTCTCTGGGCTGTATGTATTATCTGTTCCCACGCTTGTATGGCAGGGAAATGTACAGCACCAAACTGATTGAAGTACACTTCTGGACTTCCACTATCGGTATTGTTTTGTATATTGTTTCCATGTGGGTATCCGGCATTATGCAGGGACTGATGTGGCGTGCGGTAAATGATGATGGCACCCTGACCTATAATTTCATTGAAACAGTACAGGCCATGCACCCCTCTTATATTATCCGTTTTCTTGGTGGCGCCATGTTCCTGGCGGGAACTGTGGTGATGGCTTACAACCTTTGGAAGACCGTTGCCGGAAGCAAACCGGTGACTGCACCCATCCCGCTGCCCGCTGCAGCGCACTAGGAGGACTGTCGTGTCAGGTTTTCATGAAAAAATTGAAAAAAACATCGGTCTGATGATTGTGTTGATCATCGCCACGGTAAGCGTCGGCGGTCTGGTTCAAATCGTACCCCTGTTCTTCATGGGCTCGACGACCGAGGCGGTGGATGGCTTAAAACCCTATACTGCTTTACAGGTCATCGGCCGGGACGTGTACGTCCGCGAAGGCTGTTATTTGTGTCACTCACAGATGATTCGACCCTTCCGTGCCGAGACCGAGCGTTATGGCCACTATTCCGTAGCCGGCGAGTTTGTCTACGACCGTCCTTTCCAGTGGGGTTCAAAACGTACCGGCCCGGATCTGCATCGTGTCGGCGGGCGTTACAGCGACGAGTGGCATCGGGTCCATCTGATGAACCCCCGCGATGTCGTGCCTGAATCCATTATGCCGGCCTACCCGTGGTTTGAAGAAACGACACTGGAGAACAGTAATATCGTAAGAAAAATGAAAGCCTTACGATTCCTGGGCGCGCCTTATACCGATGAGGAAATTGAAAAGGGGCCCGAACAATTACAGGGCAAAACCGAGATGGATGCGGTGATCGCCTATTTGCAGGGACTCGGAACAGCGATCAAAACCAGACGTTGAAAACACTATGAGCACAATATTATCTGCCTGGACTGTCGTGGTTTTTGTATTGTTTATCGCCATCGTCCTGTGGGCATGGAGTGGCAAAAACAAAGACGAATTTGAAGCAGCCGCCCGAATTCCCTTTGAGGAGGATGATGATTTCATCCCGGATTATAAGGAGTCCAATAATGGCTGATTTCACCAGTAGTATATGGAGCTGGTACATCGGGATTGTCACTATCGTCAGCATCGTTGTACTGTTTATTTTTACGATCAAGGTCGGTGCCAAGAAAATGGTGCCGGGAGAACAAGCCGAATCTGTTGGTCATGTCTGGGATGAGGACTTGTATGAATTGAACAATCCGGCCCCGCGCTGGTGGTATAACATGTTTATCATCAGCATGTTCTGGGGTCTGATTTACCTGTTTTTATACCCGGGCCTTGGTAGTTTTGCAGGATACCTCGGCTGGTCGCAACTGGGACAGTATGAACAGGAAGTGAAAGCCGCCAATGAAAAATACGGACCGATATACGAGAAGTTCTTGATTGAAGATCTGAAGTCGCTGGCCGGGAATGAGGAGGCATTGCTCGTCGGCAGTCGCCTGTTTTCCACTTACTGTACTACCTGCCATGGTTCAGATGCCCGTGGCGCCAGGGGGTTTCCCAACCTTCGCGACAAGGACTGGCTGTATGGCGGCGAACCCGACACCATCAAGCTGACCATCATGCAGGGGCGTCAGGGTGCCATGCCACCCTGGGGGGCTATAATCGATGACAAGGGGATACAGAATGTGGCCGAATACGTGAAGACCCTGAGTGGCCTGTCGGCAGATCCCTCTCTGGCAGCGGCCGGGCAGAAGACCTTCTCTCAATTCTGCGTGGCCTGTCATGGTGCTGAGGGAAAAGGATCGCCGCAAATGGGCGCTCCCAATCTCAGCGATGATACCTGGCTCTATGGCGGCTCGAACAAACGCATCGTCGAATCCATTACAAACGGTCGTGCCGGCATCATGCCGCCACATCGTGATTTTCTCGGCGAGGCCAAGGTTCATATATTGGCGGCCTATGTTTACAGCCTGTCCAACTGATCCAGCGGTTTGATGCGAGTCTGGGACAAAGGTGGCCATATACCACGTACGCAACGTATTATTGCTGTCCTGTGGCTGTCATTTCTGATGGCCGGTGCCGCCACCGGTATTTTTTTCTCGACGATTGACCCGCTGGAATTGAAATATTGTGTGAGTTTCCCGGAAGTCAGCCGTACCGGCGCCTACACTATCGGTTTCTTCCTGTTCTGGCTATTGACGGCGTCATCGAGCCTGTTGGCAGTTTTCTTCACCTATCCCACCCATCTTGATGAGGAAGACAGCCCCCCCTCTGCACCCGATGTATAAATGACCACGCATACAGACCCCGCTGTCGATTCTACTCGTGATCAGGAAGTTGAACAGGCACTATTCGTCAAACGCGAAAAGATTTTCCCGCGGGAAGTCCATGGTCTGTTTGCGGCTTTGCGCATTGCCACCACGCTTACCCTGCTGGGTATTTTTTACGGGCTGCCCTGGCTGAACTGGGACGGACGCCAATCGGTATTATTTGATCTGCCCACACGCAAGTTTTATATATTCGGACTCACCTTCTGGCCACAGGATTTTCTTTACCTGACATTTTTGCTCATTATTGCTGCCATGGCCCTGTTTTTCTTCACCGCGCTGGCCGGTCGCCTCTGGTGTGGTTACGCCTGCCCGCAGACAGTCTGGACTGAAACATTTCTATGGATAGAACGCATGATCGAAGGCGACCGCAGGCAACAAATGCGACTGGACAAAGCGCCAATGGACGTCAGAAAGTTTCGCATCAAAGCAAGCAAACATATTCTGTGGGTCATTTTTTCCGTTTTTACCGGCTTCTCCTTCGTCGCCTATTTCACTCCTGCAAGAGTATTGGGGCAAGAGCTGCTGAGTATGAACCTTGGCCCCTGGGAGATGTTCTGGATGTTTTTCTACGGCTTTGCCACCTACGGCAATGCCGGCTGGATGCGGGAACAGGTCTGCCTGTACATGTGTCCCTATGCCCGTTTCCAGGGCGCCATGTTCGATGACGACACTTTGATCGTATCCTATGACAAACAACGGGGGGACCCGAGAGGTTCGCGTCGCTCCAGTATTGACCACCGGCGCGAAGGCATGGGTGATTGCATTAACTGCACACTTTGTGTGCAGGTCTGCCCTACCGGCATCGATATCCGGGACGGGCTGCAGTTTCAGTGTATAGGCTGTTCGGCCTGCATTGATGCCTGTGATGATGTCATGGAAAAAATGAATTATCCCAAAGGGTTGATACGTTATACGACTCAAAACGCCATAGAGGGGAAACCGGGCCGTATTCTCAGACCGCGAATTATTGTATATGGCACTATTCTGCTGGCATTGTTTTCGATCTTCACTTACTCGGTGCTTACCCGGGTTCCACTGGGACTGGATGTGATCCGCGATCGGAACCAGTTATACCGGGAGAGCCGGGGCCTGATAGAAAATGTTTATACTCTGAAGGTCATCAACATGGACGACCAGGCACACCGTTTTCATCTTACGGTCAAAGGCATCGACGGACTTAAACTGAAAATCGAAAAAGACGTGATTCTGGTTCCCGCCGGACAGGTACAGGACCTGGCGGTTCGATTACAGGCAGAGGAAGACAATATATTGAAACGCAGTAATGATATCAGCTTTACACTGAGCGCTGTTGATCGTGAGGATCTGTCAGTAACGGAACATGCCCGCTTCCTGGGACCCTCTCCATGAGCACAGCAACAGCACACAAAGCCTGGTACCGGGAACCTTATGTCTGGCTGATTATTGCCTTCCCGCTAGCTGCGGTTATTGGAGGGGTGATTACTCTGTTTCTGGCCATTCAATCGGACAGCGGAATGGTGGTTGATGATTACTACAAAAAGGGGCTGGAAATCAACAGCACACTCGAACGAGACAGGACAGCCATACGCTATGGACTGGAGGCCAACCTGCAATACGCCAAAGACATTAAGCAGATTCGGCTTATTGTCACTGCCGCGAATAATTTCATTTACCCTGATAGCATCAAAATAAGTTTTCTCAATGCATCGAGAGATGGCCTGGATCAGGTGCTGATATTGACAAGAAGCGGCCAGAACACTTACCTCGGCCCCAACCCCGAACTCGGTAAAGGAAAGTGGCACGTGTTGGTCGAAAGTGGTGACTGGCGTTTACTCGATATCATTCACGTTCCATAAACCCTCTGTTGTAAGGGTCTGGTTTTGCAATCAGCTCACATTTTCGCAGGCGGAATCATCCTGCCGTTGAACTATTCACCCCTCCGGCATCTAAATTCTCTGTAATTCACCACCGGGAGCCTCCCTTTATTATTTTGGGAATGGATTGTCACAATGAACATCAACCTGAAAGACTGGATTCTTGTCGCCATTATATTCGCTGCCGGACTCGCCTGTATTGCAGCAGCAAAAGAGTCTGCTCCTTTGGCGGTTCTCCAGACCAACAGCAATATCTTTGAATAGTCTCAATGGGCAAATACTGCAGATTGATTGTCGGCCTGTTTTTATTATTACCGGCACTGCTGTCGGCGGCAAACTCCAGTTTTGAAAGCAGCAGCAAACAAATCGCTCTACTTGAACTGTATACCTCGGAAGGTTGCAGCAGTTGCCCGCCGGCAGACCGCTGGCTAAGCTCATTACGGGAAAAAAACGGGCTTTGGCGAGACTTCATTCCCATCGCCCTGCATGTGGATTACTGGGATTACATTGGCTGGAAAGATCGTTTCGCCAGCCCCGAATACAGTGCAAGACAACGACAATACGCCAGAGAACAGTCTCTCAAGACCGTCTACACTCCCGGCTTTGTGTATAACGGCAGGGAATGGCGTCACTGGTTTAGCAAACGTTTTCCTTCCCCCAAAGGGAAGACACCCGGGGTATTGAAAATACAAATGAATGAAGAATACGCCAGCGTGCAATTCATACCGACACACTTCACTCGTGAAAAACTGAAGGTCAATCTGGCCTTACTTGGGTTTGGACTGGAAACAGACATTAAAGCGGGTGAGAACAGCGGTAAAAAATTGCCTCACAATTTTGTTGTGCTGGCACTGGATCACACAGACTTGGAAAGCGGGAACGAATTTTACCGGGCCCGACTGCCGATACCGGGCTCAAGTATCAAAAGTAAACGTTATGGCATCGTTGCCTGGATAAACAGCGCAAAAAACCAAACGCCCATACAGGCAGTTGGCGGCTGGCTGCCATAATGGGACAGCCCGGAAACATTCTCAGATACAGCTCGACCGGCATGGGCCGCTGCCTTACAGGAAAATAATTTAATGGCACATTTTCCGTTTGTTAAAGCCCAGACCAAACAAACCGGAAGCAAGTAGCATCAGTCCGGCAGGTTCGGGGACGGATGCAGCGGCGTTCTTATACTCAACGAAATAGCCAGTGACAGGATCCAGGCTGCTTACCGAACATTATCGGATACAGCCGGCACTCAAAATGGTGCCCGGAGACGGACTCGAACCGTCACGGCCGTGAAGCCGAGGGATTTTAAGTCCCTTGTGTCTACCAATTCCACCACCCGGGCTAAACAAAGAAAGGGTTTAAACATTCCGTTTCCCCGCAGGGCGTCAGTTGACTCCCGGCGCTCGCTCCCGAACGTCGCGACCTTTGTAGATTCTGTACTGCATTCACTCCTTCTGTCACGCAAACCAGCAGCGAAGTCATGGCTGCTTGTCTTACACTTCCATGGAGGCTGAGCCCGGAATCGAACCGAGGTACACGGCTTTGCAGGCCGCTGCATAACCACTCTGCCACTCAGCCATTACAGAAGTACAATCCGGCTTCACCATTCCTGCCCTTACAGCATGCCTACAGGGATGTAGGTACTCAAGGAGCCTTAACCCTGACCGTACATGCTGAACAACGCCGCTGCTGCGCGTCCCTGCGCCCGCGGCGTTGCCTGCATGGATTGCAGGTACTTAGGAATTGCAGGAGCAATATTCCTGACCGTACATCCTGAACAACGCCGCTCCTGCGCATCCCTGCGCCCGCGGCGTACAGTACATCCTGTACATAAAATAAAAAACCCCGCTATACGGGGTTTGTCACGATGTTGGAGCGGGAAACGAGATTCGAACTCGCGACCCCAACCTTGGCAAGGTT
>JAJRTU010000007.1 GCA_024278135.1 Gammaproteobacteria bacterium | reverse complement strand
GATTTGGTCATGGCGTTCGGCATGGACAGTGGTGCAATATTTACCCGCATGTCTATTCAGTCCGGTGAACGCACGGGCCAGGGACAACGTTGCGGTTTCCTTTATTTTACCGGTGTCATTGATATCTATTTACCGGAAAATTTCCGTATCAGTGTTCAGGACGGTGATCAGGTGATGTCAGGTACCGCCATACTTGGGCAATTCGTGCATAGCAAAGGGACCAGCGCAATCATCGCCAAATAATGCCTGGTGACGAGAAATGTCTTAAGGTCCTGTAGCAACAGGCATTGTAAAGCTGTAATCTGAACAGATTATGAGCAAACGACGCCGGGGGATATACCTCCTACCCAACCTTTTTACCACATCCGCCCTGTTTTGCGGTTTTTACGCCATTATTGCCGCGATTAATGCACGTTATGAGGCGGCGGCCATTGCGATGTTCGTGGCCATGGTGCTGGACGGTATGGACGGAAGAATCGCCAGGATGACCAATACCCAGAGCGATTTTGGCGTGCAATATGACAGCCTCTCTGATCTGGTGTCTTTCGGTCTGGCACCGGCACTGGTGATGTATCAGTGGTCGCTGTATGGCCTCGGTAAACTGGGCTGGCTGGCTGCTTTTGTCTACGTGGCCGCGACGGCCCTGCGACTGGCTCGCTTCAATACTCAGGCCGCGACCGAGGATAAACAGTTTTTTCAGGGATTACCCAGCCCAGCCGCCGCCGCTCTGATTGCCGGTTTCATCTGGTTGGGTGATGCCAACGATTTATATGATGGCACCAATCTGGTATGGCTGACTTTTCCTCTTACCCTTGGCGCGGGCATATTGATGGTCAGTAACGTTCGTTATCATAGTTTTAAACAATTTGATCTGAAGGGCAGAGTGCCTTTTATGACGGTACTGCTGCTGGTGTTTATGCTGGTACTGATTGCACTTCGACCCTCCATTGTGTTGTTCCTGCTGGCATTTATCTATGCCCTGTCAGGACCGCTATTGACCCTGCTGTTTATACGTCGCCACCGAGCCAAACGGCGTCAGTCGGAAGAGACTTAAGTTCTCAGTGCCCCCTTCCGGGTACTGCTGAAATTTCTTGCAACGATACCCGGAATCGTAACTCGCTGAAAAATATCAATTAGTTTTGAGCCCTACACAGAATTTGACATTATTGTGTCGGAAAAAATTACACTTTATCCCCACCAATATAAGGATGTGAAGCTAAGTTATTGATTTTAAAGTGATGGTATAAGTCTTGCTTATAGAGTCACATCCATAGTTGAGTTCACAGAACGTGGTTGATTTGCCACGTAAGAGGAGGAAAGTTCCGATGCATTACACCTGTTCAGTTTCGCATATTTCCCGTTTGGCGAAACGTTGCACATTGGCCCTGTCCATTATGTTGTTTTCTGTCACCGCCTCAGCGTCAATAATCCTGGCCCCCGGCAGTATCTGGCAATATACCTTTGCCGATCCCACCGCCAACACGGGCTGGAATAACCTTGGTTTTGACGACTCAGGCTGGAATACCGGCGCAGCCCCTTTCAGCAATTGCGATGCCTGCCCCGATCCCAATTTCAACAAAGTCACGAACTGGAGTGCCGATGGCCTTGACGGTGATGATCTGTGGGTGCGTGCACAGATCGATCTGACGAATATCGATCTGTCCACACTGGCGTGGGATTTGGGTGTGGATAACGGATTCAAGCTCTATGCGAATGGCATCCAGATCGGTGCGGGCAACGCGGAAGGGTTTACTTACCGATGGGAATACAGCGGCAACTTTACCGGCGCATTGCTGGTGCAGGGTATTAATGTGATTGCAGTGGCGCTGGAAGACCACGGTGGCGCCACCGCATTTGATATGCAGGTACGGGGCGATATTCGTGTGGCGGCACCGGAGCCCGGCTCGATGTTGCTGTTGCTGCTGGGGCTGAGTGGTTTTGTTGTCAGTAGACGCAGGCATTAATTCTCAGACCAGGCGATAAAGTCCGGCATGACCGGACTTTTTTTTATCCACTCCCGTTAAAACCGGGATGACAAGACCCCTGCCTCATTCCAGACTTGCAATATTGCCAGTTTGCCTTATGCTTTTCCCCATGTTCAGCACAGATACATCGATTCACTCAGTCAATAATCGTCGGCTTGTCCTGGCGATCACTCTGCTGTGCCTGCTCCTGCCCTGTCAGGGCAAATAAATACCACACATACTCTCGATCCTGTTTTTTTGTGCCAAATGCCGCTTAGCGGTGTTATCGGCCTTGCTATATAATTCGGAGCAGAACCATGAAAGACAAATTGATTATTTTTGATACCACCTTGCGTGACGGCGAGCAGAGTCCGGGCGCCTCAATGACGAAGGACGAAAAGGTGCGTATCGCCAAAACCCTGGAATTGATGCGCGTCGATGTGATTGAAGCGGGTTTTCCCATCGCCAGTCCCGGTGACTTTGACTCGGTGGAGGCAGTGGCGAAGGCGGTGACAGACAGTACCGTCTGTGCCCTCGCGCGCACCACCGACAAAGATATTGATACGGCGGCAGAGGCCCTGAAGTCAGCTGCATCAGCGCGTATTCATACTTTTATCGCTACTTCTCCCATTCACATGGAGCGGAAGTTGCGTATGCAACCGGAACAGGTGCTGGAGCAGGCCGTACATGCTGTGCAACGTGCCAGGCAGTACACTGATAATGTGGAATTCTCACCGGAAGATGCCGGTCGTTCCGAGCTGGATTTTCTTTGCCGTGTGATTGAAGCAGTCATCGATGCCGGTGCAACCACGATCAATATACCGGATACGGTAGGCTACAATGTGCCGCAGCAGTTCGCCCGAACCATGGAACAGCTTATTGGGCGCGTACCCAACGCCGACAAAGCCGTTTTCTCGGTGCACTGTCATAATGATCTCGGTCTGGCCGTTGCCAATTCACTGGCAGCGGTGCTGGCCGGCGCGCGGCAGGTGGAATGTACCATTAATGGACTGGGCGAACG
>JAJRTU010000164.1 GCA_024278135.1 Gammaproteobacteria bacterium | reverse complement strand
TGATCTTCTCCCACAATGCCCGGAAGGTCGGATCGAGGGTAATATTCTTGCGCAATTCCAGGGTTCTGCGATCACGCGCGTTGACCACACGATTCTTGAAGACATATTTGTTCAACTCGTCCACAACCTGGGGGCGCATGTGTGCCCACTCATTCGGCAATTTCAGGACAAAATGTGGGCTCTTGGGATCGAACTTGTCCAGAACCTGACCGTCCTCATTGAGGTATCCCTCAGAGACCAGCGATTCGAAAATTGTTTTGGAAGTCTCCTGCCCAAGCGGCTGATACTGCACGGCCTCCGGGTTGACCAGTTTGGCAAAGGCGGTGACATCCACTTTACCGAATCCAATGCCGTAATCCTCCTCATACTCGCTCTGTAGCTGGCGGGCGAAATCGTCATATGACTCATTGGCGATAACAGTAAGCCGGTTTACAGAGGGGTCGAATACCCGTTCACCATGTTCGTTGACCGGTAAGCGCAGGCCGCGCCCGATTTCCTGACGCTTGCGATCCTGTGACCGGGTTTCGTTCAACGTACAGATCTGGAAAATATTGGGGTTATCCCAGCCCTCACGGAGTGCGGTGTGAGAAAAGATGAAACGCAGCGGTTCATCTGCGGACAACAGCCGCTCTTTATCGCGCATGATCAGCGCATAGGTATCTTCGTCCGCCTGAGTCTTTCCGGAGGTATCCTTTGCCAGCCCTTTTTTATCCTGAGAGAAATAGCCGTTGTGGACCTTCTCAACGGGGAAATTCAGGATGCCCTTGTACAAGGGCTTTTTAGTGAGTTCCTGGTAGGCTTCTTCAAACCATTGTCCGATCTTGCCGAGGCTGGTATTGCCATCATCGTGATAGACCCGATAGTTGGCGACCTTATCGATGAACAACAGCGAGAGTACCTTGATGCCCTTTCCGCGAACCGCCATCTCTTTCTTGAGGTGCTGCTCCACAGTTTCGTAAACCTGTGCCCGCATGAGTTCATCGCCCAGCCCGCCGAGTTCCTCACCCAGACGGACAACCTGACCGTTACTAAACTCCACGTATTCGTGGCCGGGTTCACAAGAGATATTGGCGACCAGCCAGCCCTGCTGGTACTCCTGACGCTCTTTGGATTTAAGAAACAGGTCATCGCCCTGCTTCACCGTCACTTGCTTCTTTTTCGGTCCGGCGGCTTCCTGCACGTTAATTTGCAGCTTGGCCTTGATGCCGTTTTTATTGTCGACCGCCTTCAGCGCAACAAAGGTGTTATTGAAGCTCTCGTCTTCTACCAGACTGGCAACTTCGATGCGTTTAACCAGCCTCAGTTCATAGGCATCGATGGGATTGAGCACGTAAAGCAGGTTGTAAGGATTCTTGTGCGTTGCGGAAAAACGCAGTGTGCAGAGCGGATTCAGGCCTTCCAGCGCCTGTGAGCGCTTGGTCTGCTCCTTGCGGGTATCGCCCTCTACCGATTGCGGCTCATCGATGATCATGATGGGGTGCGTGGCACGGATAAAATCAATGGGCCGCGCGCCGGAAAGGCGATCATTCTCCTGGTTCATGATGGCGGTCGCCTTGTCAAAGGCCTGAATATTGATCACCATCATCTGGATCTTGTTGGAGGTGGCAAACTGCCGCACCTGCCCCAGCTTTTTCGGGTCGTAAACAAAGCTGTCATACGGCACCTGATCGTACAGCTCCTTGAAATGTTCCCGCATCACTTCAAGGCTTTTCTGTACCCCTTCACGAATAGCGATACTGGGTACCACAATGATGAATTTGGTAAAGCCGTAGCGTTTATTCAGCTCGAAGAGGGTGCGTATATAGACATAGGTCTTGCCGGTACCGGTCTCCATCTCGATCGAGAAGTGATGTCCGGCCAACTCAGACTGTCTGGGCACATTATTCTCTTCCTGCACCTTATGCAGGTTTTCCAGCAGCAGCTCTTCGGTCAATACGAGTTGATTGGCGACGGCGGAGATATTGGCAAATTCATCTTCATCATCGCCAAGCGACAGCTGGCTGCCGCCTTCCTGTGTACCCAGCGACACGGAATAGGTCTCATTGGCCAGCGGCTGTCCTTCAAACAGATTGATGACCGACTCAATGGCTTTGTGCTGATAATCGAGATTGCCGTCGAATTTGAACTTGAGCGTTGTCATAGTTCGCGTATTACCCGGGGTTCCTGCTGATATTTCCCAAGGCGGACAGCAGTGGCGGAATATCATCCTGGATGATGCTCCAGATGGTATCGTCATCAATACCCAGATAGGCGTGAATCAGACGATTCCGGGTCGCAATGATCAGCCTCCAGGGGACTTCCGGATGCGACTCCCGAACCTCGACTGGAACATGGGTCGCTGCCTCACCAATCAGCTCCAGATTGCGCAAGGCGGCATCGTAGTTAAGTCCACTGGCAGTGAATGTCTGCTGTGTCATCCCTTCGGTATATAACTGAACCTTTTGCGCAAAGCTAATCATGTCGTCCAGGTAAAAACGCCATTCCCTTTTCCCCTCATTTCCATCAGACATACACCGCCTCCCGTTCGATATAAGGCCGCAGTTCAGATCGCATGGCCTTTTCCGTCACCAGGTCAACAGGGCAACCGAACAGATCCTCAAGGTAAAACTGCACGCCGAAGTAACGCTGTGAGGTTGCCGGTCCGTCAAAATCCACAAGAATGTCGAGATCACTGCCCGAACTGGCTGTATTCCGCGCGGTAGACCCAAACAGCGCCAACGTTTTTACGCCAAACTGTTTTTCCAGTATCGCCTTGTGCGCGTTCAACAGAGCGATTGCCTCATCTCTTTTCATGTCTTATTCCTCCGCTCATCGCCTTGGCCGGTTTGGC
>JAJRTU010000163.1 GCA_024278135.1 Gammaproteobacteria bacterium | reverse complement strand
CTAATCCTTGAATTGCGCCGGGAACCACTCAATCTTTCTCTACACGACAGATACAGTATCAGACAAAATCACTGTTTTCAGTGATGTCCTTTGAACCTCAGCAGTGTATAAATATCAGGGAGTGCTGTGCGACCTGCGAAAAGAGGAGAGTGAAAAAATGGCAATCGGATTAGAAACTGTAGCGTCTTATTTTCCAGAGAAAAAGAAAGTTAAAGAAGATTATGCTTACATGGAGCATTTTATTTCAGAATTTATGGCCCCCCCGAATGAAAAAAGAATTCTCGAACGCCAGGATGCTGCAGAGATAATGGCGGTTGCAGCAGCAAAGAAAACTCTGGAACAGGCAAACCTTAAACCGGGCGACATCAGTCATATAATCCTGGATCATATTGGCGGTGATATTATCATTCCCGGTCTCGCAGGGCATGTCCACCTGCAGTTGGGATTTCCAGATGATGTGCCCGCATGGAACCTGCAAAATTGCTGCGCCGGATTTCTTGACGGATGTCAATTGGCCGCCAGTCTGTTGCGGGCGGATGAAAATTATAAGCGGATACTTGTGATTGTAGTTTCCGCGTTTAATACCGGTGAGTGGGGAAACGATAAAACCGACCCATTCTGCATGATAGCAGGCGATGGTGCGGCGGGGGCGATAGTGTCACGTGATAATCTGAAATGTGAAATTCTCGCATATGCTAACTTTACCTGTGGTGAACTCTATGAAAATGTCTGGATCAGAATCGAGCCACCCAGCAATCCGGATCTGCTGGATAAAATGAATGAGCCTGCACGTAATGATAAGGCTGGTACTCATTCTACTATGGGATTTGTGGCCAATTGGGAAAGAGGTCCAACACTTGCTCACGCAGGTATTACCGCAGCCCTGAAGCAGACGGATCTGAACCTGGAGGATATAGATATCATAATTCCCCATCAGCCAACCAGATATTTTATGGAGCAATGGAAGAATGATCTCGCCAGGCACGGCGTTTCTCGTGATAAGTGGAGGGATACCTTTGAGAAGTACGGAATGATCGCCGCAGCTGATCATCCGACTACCCTGGCAGAACTCGACGAGAACGGAGAATTACAAAAGGATTCGATAATTGCGATGACGACCGTTGCCGGTGGCGGCCATTGTCCCACGCTGATCGTTCGCTGGTTACAGTAGGCATGAATAATGACCCACGGTCTGTATGTACAAGTTGCGGTATGAATATTTGGCGCTAGGGAAAACCACCTGAACTTCTTTAACATTCCGTATCAGAAGCCCCCGCATTCAGGCAATTTTGCTATTACGAGTCGTAGTCGATTACGGGATATTGAAGCAAAAAGATGGATGGAGTGGCAGGTGATGTTTGATGTCAATCTGACCGGCGTTATGAACCTGAACCTCTGAATAAACATTAGAGGAAACAAACCAGGTTAAATATCCTCCTTGGTAAAATCATGCAGCTCGCGTACGTGGTTGAGGATCTCATAGCGACCGCCAAACATCGGGCTGCTGCGCTGGCTATCGTTCCTTTTTTCATTATGGATAGTCCGCAATCCGGCAATCTGAGATTTGTTCAAGATCCTGTACTCCCTGTTAGATAAAATTACCGTTGCATGTATCACCAATACAAGCGATTTTCGAATACTCACACAAATTTGATTTTCAAAGGGGAATAATAATGGAAGGTTCAGTCAGCGATGTTCTGCTCGCTATTCTCAAGAAACACGGTGTACGTTATGTGTGCGGGCTTCCGGCAGCACAGATTGGATTGGTGATGCATGGGGCATCCAGTGATCCGGATCTGACCTATGTCACCACGCGGCATGAAGAAGCTGCAGGTCATATGGCTCACGCCATCTCCCGGGTAACCGATACCATGGGCGTTTGTTTTGGTACAGTCGGACCGGGCGCCACCAACCTGGTCCCCGGTGTGGCTGCGGCCTACGCCGATAATATTCCCTTGCTGGTGATCACCGGGCAAAATCAGGCAACGGAAATCGATCCCAGCAGGGAACAACTGCAGGCCGCAGATCAACTCGGGCTGTACCGTTCGATCACCAAATGGAATGCCAGTATCCATCATGCCGAACGGGCGCCTGAGCTGATTGAACGCGCGGTGCATATCGCCCGTTCCGGTCGACCCGGACCGGTACATCTGGATATCCCCTGTGATGTTGGTACCCAGTTATGTGAATATGAGCTGGAGAGCATACCCTCGTTTACACCGGCGCGACCGATACCCTGTCGGGAAGAACTTCAACAAGTAGCGAAAGTCCTGATGCAAGCTCAAAAGCCCCTGTTGATTGCCGGTGGCGGCGTTGTGCGTTCCGGTGCCACTGAAGCCTTCAGAACTTTGCTGGATCGCACAGGCTTCCCTGCCTTTTCAACCGTCATGGCCCGTGGTGTTTTACCACCTGACAGTGAAAGCAATATCGGATCGGGTGGTTTACTTGCCGGTCAATCTGTTATTGATGCCTGCCAGAACGCGGATGTCATATTGGCCCTGGGTTGTAAATTCGGAACCTTTACTCCGGTGCATAAAATGCCGGCTTTTCCAAAACCTGCAGGGCAGAAGATCATCCAGATTGATATTGATGCGGAATCCATCGGCAGGTCGGTACCGGTTGATATAGGCCTGGTCGGTGATGCCAGGGCCACGCTTGAGGCTTTGCTTGATCTGCTGACGGATATGCCAGAACCAGAAACAGATAAGGGCTGGTTAAGTTCACTGCAAAAAACACAGCAGGAATATCGTAACGCCGTTGAGGCAACCGCCAATGCCAAAGTAGTCGGAGGTGGCAGTATCATGAATGAGGCGCTTGTCGCCAGAGCCATCAATGAATTGATTCCGCAGGAGGCCATTACTGTTATTGATGGGGGCCAGGCAATGATGTGGGGAACCACGTTCATTCAGCCGAATGATCCGAACAGGATCCTGGCGGATCCCGGTATGGGACATCTCGGTTTCGGACTGCCTTTTGCCAATGCAGCCAAACTGGCCCATCCTGATCGACCCGTGATCTGCATCACTGGTGATGGTGCCCTGGGTTGTACGGTCCAGGAACTGGAAACGGCGGCGCGCTATGGACTCAATATTGTGTTGATTGTCTTCAATGACAGTCACTGGGGAATGTATAAACCCTTCGGAGAAATGCTGGAGAACCCGGACTTCGGTACCAAGCTGACCAAAGTTGATTTCTCCACAGTTGCCAAGGGTTTTGGTTGCTACGGTCAAAGCATCTCTTCGCTGGAAGCCCTGCCCGAAGCCTTCGCAAGTGCCTTAAACTCGGGCAGGCCATCTGTCATTGATGTCGAGGTTGAATACACACCGCACCCGATGGATTTCATGTGGCCCAGTATCATCCTCCACGGTTTTCAATTCCCGGAGGCGGAACGGATGCAGGCGGTGGCGTAATTAATGAATTGTCTGTGTTAATGGAGCAGTTATTCCAGTACAAGTTGAGCACTGCCAACTGAGTCCTTGCCCGCTGAAGTGGGTGGCGTACATTTGGTGTCAGGGTGATCTTGACTATTTGCAGCGCCCCTGAGGTCGTCAACAACTGATAATGCCGGTGGCCCGGATCTGCCTTACAACTCGGATCCGATGCTGGTCGATATACAGCGGATTGAAGTCCTGAAGTGGCCCCCAGGGCACCTCGTTCGGCGCGAGTGCGATGGGGGAGCGATCCGCTTCATCACCCATAAACCCGATCTTTCACGGAGGGAAGGGTTTGTTGCTGCCTCGGTATCCCCGATAAAGCAGGGTAGTACCGGCTATGAATTTAACGGCATGTTCAATGTTCCACTGCATGATGGTCAGGCGGCGGTTCGTGCCGTTGGCTACCACCGGGACCGCTATGCTTATGTCGATAATCCGGCTGTCGGGGATAAGAACGTCAATAATAACGCGATATCCGGGAGGCAGAATTTCCGCAATAATGCAGTTTTTGACAATGCCAGCCTGACCGGCACCATTGTTTACCAGGATCGGCAGAGCGACGGTGCCGACATCGAAGCTATGAACCAGGCACCGCACACAATCGGACTCAACATAAGCAGGTATTACTAATCCAGATTACCCGGATCAGGATTAGCTTACTACCATGGCCGGTTAAGTATTCCTGTCTGCCTCGCGGGCGAATAGGATGGGGCTGCCTGACAAGCGAGGTTTCGGCAAAGGTAAACTGGTGCTTGATGAAAATGGCAATATCGTTCAGGTCGTTGCCCGAACACAGGAAACTGCTTTTTGAATTATGCTGATGGTTGAGTTTGTAAGTGTGGCAGGGAAGCGCAGAGCAATTCAGCAGGCGTCTCATGCAAGCGAATCGCACAATAAAATTTGTATCCGGCATACTCATTTCGACTGTGTTTGTTTTACAAAAATCAGCAGAAATACAAATTGGTTGTGCCATAACAGCCACATGAATGAAGCAATTGGTTCATATCAATCACTTTCATATAAATAAAGCCGGGTTCTCATTTAAATGACGGAACATTTTTTGTCCGATCAGGCCATTTTCTTTCTGTATTTTAACAAAAAGACACGAAAAGTTTGATCCAGATCAAATAAATGTTTAGTGCCGATTAAACTTACGATTAATGGCATATCAAGTGCGGATAGTTTCGTTGTCCTGGCACATTTGCCGGGCAAAACTTGATAAGTAAATGACAAATAAATGAGGAGAATCTTCATGAACTGGGTCGATCCTGCATACTGTGACTTGCGTTTGGGTTTTGAGGTCACTGCGTACGTTTACGTTCGTTAATAAAACCTTTTTGTAGAGAAGGGGGGGAGCTGGCGCAGCCCGCTTGTCCCCTTTTTTATTCCAACCAACATTTATTTTATAGATGCTGACAATATGAACGAATCTATTACGGTAGCGGTAGATGATGTTCCCGAGATCGATCCAAAGTATCTGTTTCGCTGGGAAGAACCGCAACAGTCCTATGTGATGCTTTATCCGGAAGGGATCGTGAAACTCAATGAAACCAGTGCTGCTATATTGCAGCTCTGTGATGGCAATCACACGATTGAACAGATTATTTCCGCACTTAACGAAAAATATACAACTGACGTGTCAGATAGCGTCAACAAATTCCTGGAGGTGTCCCATGCCAAAGGATGGATCAGAAATAAGTCTTGATAAAGAATTGAGCCTTGATGGTTCCGGTATACCGATGTGGCTCACCTGTGAGCTTACCTACCGCTGTCCGCTGAATTGTCCCTGGTGCAGCAACCCGCTTGATTTCGATAAATATAAAAATGAACTCACTACCGAGGAATGGAAGCAGGTATTACGTGACGGACGTAGTATGGGTGCATTGCAACTGGGCTTTACCGGTGGTGAACCGGCACTGCGTGACGACCTCGAAGAACTCGTTGCTTACGCGGAGGAACTGGGCTACTACACCAATCTCATTACCAGTGGCATTGGAGTAACAAAGGAGCGGCTCATTGAACTGAAAAAGCTCGGTCTCAAGCAAATTCAACTTAGCATTCAGTCCAGCAACCGTGATATCAGTGATCTGCTGGTGGGAATGGAGGCCTATGAGCACAAGCTGCAGCTGGCGCATGAGATCAAGGCTCTGGACTTCCCGCTGGTACTGAATATACCGGTGTGTCGGCAGAATATTGAACAGACAGAAGACATGCTTTGTATGGCCGAGGAAATCGGTGTCGATTACATCGAATTTGCCAATCTTCAGTATTACAACTGGGCCCTGTTAAACCGTGCGGAGTTGCTGCCCACTCTGGAACAACTTGAGCGGGCGGAAGATATCGTTAAAAGGCATAGAGAGCGGGATGGTAACAAAATGACCATCTATTTCGTCATCCCCGATTATTATGCGGATCGACCCAAAGCCTGTATGAACGGTTGGGGTGCGATTCACCTGACGATAGCACCGGATGGAGCAGCCTTGCCCTGCCAGGAAGCCCGTGTCATCCAGGATCTGGATTTCCCCAACGTTCGAGAGCACCCATTGAAGTGGATTTGGCACGAATCGCCAACGTTCAGGAAATTCCGCGGCGATGACTGGATGAAAGAACCCTGCCAGAGCTGTGACGAACGAGAAAAGGATTTCGGTGGCTGCCGTTGTCAGGCATTTTTGCTGACAGGCGATGCCGCCAATACGGATCCCGTCTGTTCAAAATCGCCTCTTCATCAAATTATTGAAGCCGGCGTCGCTGAAGCTCATGATCCGGAACGAATGCAGCGGCCTATCGTGATGCGAAGAAAGGGTTCAATCAATATGAATTTTCTTGAAACGGCGGAGTGAAATTGCCTCATGAAAGTTTGGGCGGCAGTTTAACTGCTGCTCTTATCCTGACGGCCATCCTGTATTTCATAGCACGTTTGCTCATGACGGGTACCTTTGTGTAAATTAAGGTACTGATGACTTTCGCTTCATCACTTGATGTGCTTGCCCGGGTGTTACATATATTCGGTATTCTGATCTGGATGGGGCATAATTATGCCAATGTGATTCAAAATCCGAAGTTCACACCTGCACAACCCGCTGATCCCGGTGCCATGATGGCGGCCATGAAACGCGAACATGGTACTTTTCGTTATGCATCCCTGCTGGTACTGGCAACAGGATTGTACATGCTCTGGTATAGAGGGATTCTGATAGACGTACTGACCCTGTCCGGTCATTCAGTGGTAATGGGTATCGGGGTATGGACAGGTTTAATCATGATTGCGAACCTGTGGTTTGTACTCTGGCCTCACCAAAAAAGAGTACTGGGTTTCATACCGGCTTCGGACAGTGAGCGTATCCGTTGTTCACGAATAACGTTTCTGTCATCAAGAACCAACAGTATTCTTTCAGTAGTCGCACTTTTTTTTATGATCACCGGTGCGCACGGTCTTTTTTTATATACCTGATTGGCAGTACCCTTTCATATGTATAATTTTTCTGCCGGCCCGGCCCAGCTTCCAGGAGAAGTTTTAAGCAGGGCCAAAGAAGAGTTGCTGGATTGGCATGGATGCGGAATATCGGTCATGGAAATGCCGTTTTCATCCGATGAATATCGAGAGATTGCCGATGCCGCATATGGAAGTCTGTCTGAATTAATCGGCCTGCCGGATAATTATCATATTTTGTTTTTGCAAGGTGGTGCTTATGCACATTTTGCCATAGTGGCCATGAATTTAATGGGTGGCCAGGCAGTCGCAGACTACGTGCAGACCGGCCATTGGTCGACAAGAGCCATCAATGAAGCGAAACGTTATGGTCGTGTCAATGTTGTTGCCAGTGCCGAGTCATCGGGCTTCAATAATATTCCTGTTTATGATGACTGGACACTGGATCCGAAAGCCGACTACTGCCACATTACCACTAACGAGACAGCAAACGGTGTGCAGTTTCATCGTTTTCCTGATACCGGTGCTGTCCCGTTGGTTGCTGATGCCACATCAGATTTTCTGACTCGGCAAATGGATATCTCCCAATTCGGGCTGCTGTATGTAAGTGCGCAAAAAAATATCGGCCCCACCGGTTTAACAGTCGTTATTATTCGCGATGACTTGCTGGATAAGGCGATGGATATTACCCCTTCTGTATTTAACTATGGTCTGCAGGCAAAAAACAACTCAAGGATTAACACGCCGCCGACCTACAGTGTCTACATAGCGGGGCTTGTGTTCTCGTGGTTATTGGGAAGAGGCGGATTAACGGTCATGGAAAAAATAAACGCCGGGAAAGCCGAACGTCTCTATGAAGTAATAGATGCTGACGATTTATTTCATTGTACGGTTGAACCTGCTGATCGTTCCATGGTTAACATTTGTTTTGAACTGAAAAATGCATCATTGGCGGAAGACTTTCTTCGTGAGGCGAACAGCAGGGGAATTATCAATTTGAAGGGACACGGTGTGCGCGGTGGTATTCGCGCCAGCCTTTACAACGCAATGCCTGCTGAAGGTGTAGATGCCTTGATCGAGTTTATGCAGGATTACTCAGCCGGGCATTCAGGGAAAGCCATCACAGGCGCCGAAAGCGATTCTTAGTTCGGGTGATGTTTTATCGTTTACTGATAAGATTCGTCAGCAGTATCAATACTAATTTCGTACACAAGTTCGCCTATTTATATACTTACAGTTTATGCAGGCTGTGCCGTTTTATCCCGATAAGCCTGTCTCTTCCTCTAAATCCAGTGGACGTCATAGGATTACATTTCCCCAACCCTGTCGGACTTGCCGCCGGATTTGATCGCAACGGTAAATTACTGTGTTGCTCTGAGCCGTCCGGATTCGGTTTCATTGAAATCGGGACGGTAAATGTTGATGCTCAAATAGAGGCAGACGATAAAATATTGAATGTCGTGAAAAACCTCGAGAAGGCTGCAGGAAAATATCAGAACAAAAACAGACAACAGCAGTGGGGAGTAAACCTTGGCAGTCTTGAAAATACTGTAAGCGATCGCACTATTGCAGACTATGTACAGGGGATGCAATTATTCTGGAGTCATGCCGATTACTTTGTCATCAATTTGAGTCGACCGGACAGTCCTGCCCGTGTATTGAACCCGGATATGGAGAAACTATATGAATTACTGCAAAATATTAAACAGCAGCATGGCCGGTTGACAGAAAAGAAAGGAAAGTCGATCCCTGTCGTTATAAAAACAGCTGTTGATTACATTAATAATGAGCATATCAACAATGTTCTGTTGCTTGCCAAAGATTGTGGGATTGATGGCGCGATACTCGCGTTTGAAGCCTGGCCCGATATTCACGCTGTTTGTGAACGCGTCAGGCTGTTCGCTGAACAGATTGAGTCATTTCCGTTTATTGTTGTGGGCGGGATACGATCAGCAAAAGATGCGAACCGGGTTCTGAATGCGGGGGCGTCACTTGTACAAATATATACCGGTCTTGTTCAGGACGGCCCTCTGCAAACAAGAAAGATGATCGATAGTCTTGGCGGGTTGACAGGGGAACGTGATGTCGCACCATGAAATAAACGTCGGTTTCCTGCAATAATCAAACATCAGACCCTGGGTGGGTTAAGTCGGACCTGGCTTGGCGCTTGAAAGCGGCCTTGCTACCTCTCACATCACCACGGTTGACATAATTATTCTGAACAGCGGCGCATGGTGCTGCAAGCCAGGCAAGTGCCTGCCGCTTCGTTTGCTTCTCTTCTATACGATGTAATATGATAGCGCCTCTCTGGTTCGGCAATTTGGATAAAGGTGGGAAATATGGGTACCACATTGATAGTCATTCTGGTTGTTGCAGCACTGTTCGTTTTTTATGTGATCGGGATATTTAATAAACTGGTGACATTGAAGAATCGCTACAAAAATGCCTTTGCGCAGATCGAAGTACAATTGAAACGGCGCTACGATCTGATCCCGAATCTTGTCGAGACAGCCAAGGGTTATATCAAGCATGAGCGTGAAACCCTGGAAGCAGTGGTGCAGGCCCGTAATGCAGCGGCTGATATGTTGTCCAGTGCTGCGGCTGATCCGGGTAATGCAGAGGCGATAAAGGATCTGAGCGGCGCCGAAGGTAAACTGGCCGGTGCGATGATGAATTTCAATATGGTCATGGAGGCCTACCCGGATCTGAAGGCCAGTCAGAACATGATGCAGTTAAGCGAAGAACTGGTCTCCACTGAAAACAAAGTCTCTTTCGCCCGACAGGCCTTTAACGACCAGGTGATGGCTTATAATACCTATAAGCAAACGTTTCCGCCGGTGTTCTTTGCCGCGCGATTCGGGCACGCCCAGGATGCGACCCTGCTGGAGTTTGAAGACAGTGCGGCCATACAGGCGGCACCGAAAGTCTCATTCTAACCATCGCTGCGCTGGCCGGCGCCGAAATGAATTTCTTTGAATCGCAAGACCGTGTTCGCAAAAATACGGTCCAGCTTGTGTTTCTGTTTGTTCTGGCTGTACTCACTCTGATTATCATGACCAACCTGCTGGTCATGATGGTGTTCGGCTATCATAACAGTCAACAAATGCAGGACGGCGGGACATTACTCCAGCAAATGGACTGGCAGATATTTACTGCGGTCAGTATTGGCGTCGGTGTCGTGGTGCTGGCGGGCAGTCTGTACAAGATCATGGCCCTGTCGGCCGGTGGCAAGACCGTTGCGGAGGCCCTGGGCGGAAAACTGATCCCGCAAAATACGAATGATCTGAAGCAACGTAAACTGCTGAATGTCGTGCAGGAGATGGCCATCGCCTCCGGCACACCGGCGCCGCCCGTTTATCTACTCGCGGATGAACCGGGTATCAATGCTTTTGCCGCCGGTTTTACGCCTCGCGATGCCGTGATAGGGGTGACCCGCGGGGCCATCGATCATTTGAGCCGTGATCAGCTGCAGGGCGTCATCGCCCATGGATTCAGTCATATTTTTAACGGCGATATGCGGCTCAACATCCGTTTGATGGGCGTGCTGAACGGCATCCTGATCATCGGTATTATCGGCTACTACATTCTCCGCTCCGCCGCCTGGTCGGGTCATCGGCGCAACAACAAAGGTGGCGGTGGTCTGCTGGCGTTGGGGATCGGGCTGATGGTCATCGGCTTTGCCGGTACCTTCTTCGGTGGCCTGATCAAGGCTGCAGTGAGTCGGCAGCGGGAATATCTGGCGGATGCCTCCGCAGTGCAGTTTACCCGAAACCCGGACGGGATTGCCGGTGCGTTGAAGAGGATCGGCGGGCTGGAATCTGGCTCAATAGTGCAGAATCCCGGCGCGCCTGAAATCAGTCACGCCTTTTTCGCCCAGGGCATTTCGGGCTTTATGCAATCACTGTCTGCCACGCACCCGCCGCTGAAGAAGCGTATCCGGCGTATCGACCCCCGCTGGGACGGCAAGTTCTCCGCTGCCGACAAAAGCGACCTGCCGGCAGATGATGAACAAAGTGACAGGAAAGAAACCATCACGCGCGAAGAGCTTGCCGGAAAGATGGCCGCTGTTGCGGGAGGTGTCGCCCTGGCCGATGTCAACAGGGCGATAGAGCAAATCGCTCAACCCACACAGGAAACAATAGATCATGCCCGCTCCCTGATAGCGGAATTGCCCCTGATCCTGAAACAGGCCGCTCAGGAGCCCTATGGAGCGCGGGCGCTGGTTTATGCCTTGGAACTGGATAAGGATGAACAGCTTCGTGCCAGACAATTACAGCACTTGCAGGATCATGCCGATCCGGATGTGCTGGTGTTGACGCATAAATTAACAACGGCAATGGATGGACTGGATGTCAAATACCGATTGCCGCTGCTGGATATTCTCATCCCGGCGTTGAAGCAGTTGTCCATCGCGCAGTACGAATTGTTCAGGGAGAACCTTATCGTATTGATCGAAATGGATGCCAGGGTCGACCTGCTGGAATGGTGCTTGCAGAAAATTCTGTTTAACCATCTGGATGGGCAGTTCTTCAAGTTGGCACATACGAAAGTACGCTATTCCCGGCCAGGGCAACTCAGCAAGGAAATTGGTTTGATACTTTCGGTAATGGCTTATGCCGGTCAGCAAAAGCAGGGTGATACTGAAAAAGCGTTTCAGGCGGCCACAGCGGTACTGGATTTGAGCGGGCTCGAATTGGCGGCGAAAGATGAAGTCAGTCTTGCGGGCCTGGATCTTGCCCTGAAAAAATTGACAGGCCTGCGACCCCTGATCAAACCGCGGATACTGCAGGCCTGCGTGGCCAGTATCGCGAACGACCGGATAGTGCTTCCACTGGAGGTCGAATTATTGCGTGCCTTTGCGGATGTGCTGGTATCTCCGATGCCGCCGGTAGTGCAGTAGACCGTGCAGGTGAACGCCGAATGGACTCAGGGGATCAGCGTATTGATCACGAGGGAGACGGGGTCACTCAGGCCGACAGTAAATTGAACCGGCGTTGCGGTCAGATCTCCACTTTGTGGCAATGCGCTCCCGGATTTTGATATACGGGCGCTTATTTTGACAATGCTGTGGCCGGATATTTTTTGTGAGGGAAGCATGGCCATTGAATCATCCAGAGTAACCTCCAGTGGCAGGTCTTTCACCTGCTTGCGTGCTGCGGCCAGCGGCATGGGAGAACCGTCCAGCGCCTGTGCAAATATAAACAGGATGTCTTCCGGGCTGGTTCTTTCCACAAGCGCAGGGTCGAGTTCGACATTGACGGTAATGGCGTTGTCCAGTTGATCCGGAGAATTATTCTCTGTTGCCACAAGAGAAATTTGCTCAGCTTCCGGGATACCCAGTTTCCCCTGCGCCGTTTTAATCAATTGTCTGACTTCTGCTGTGGATTTCGGATCCTGTTTCAGCAGCGGCAATAAACGCAGCCAGTAATCAACAGCGGTTTTATACTGTCCTTTTTCATCAGCCGTCCTGCCGGCCAGCCATAGCCCGGTAATATTATCCGGATCCAGCTCCAGCGCCTGCATTATTAACTCTTCCGGCTGGCCAAGCAGTGAGCGATTGTTGGCCATGGCCAGGGCGTCTGCATACATGAGCAGAATATTGGGTTCATCGCCAACCAGGGTTCGAAGTTGTTTATAGGCATTGGCCGCTTCCTGGAAACGTCCCAGAGTCATATAGGACCTGCCCAACATGACCCAGCCTTTTGGATCCTCCGGATTGTCCCGCATGCGCTGTGCCAGCATTTCCACCATATCTTCAATCGAAGATGCGTTATTGTGAATCTCGTCGTCCGGCTGCAGTGATGACGCGACCTGCAGGCCGGTGATTAACTCCGGATGTCCCAGGTTGTAATAGAGGGTTCCGGCCAACACCGGCAGCAACAGGGCAACGAGCGCTACAGTCCACTTTTCTGTCGTGCGCTTTTCCGCCGTCTCTACAGGGATGGATTCAGTGACACTGACATTAATCTCATCCAGTAAAGTGCGTTCCAGCTCCGCCAGAGCCGTGATGGACTGTTCGTCGCTCAATACTCCGGCCTCCCTGTCCCGTTGCAGTTCGATACGTCGCTGCTGATAGAGACTCAGTGATACCTGGTCTGGCTCAAATGGAGTGTCGTCAGTCTTTTTCAGCAAGGGGTGAGCGACGACATACAGGGCAATCGCTACCATCAGAGCAATGAGAATATAAAAGGTCAGCATTCGCTTTTTTCCTTGTCGATGTCATCCATCATACCGGACAGTGCCGATTGTTCTTCTGCACTCAGTTCCGGCGGTACCGCAGCCGTATGACTGCGGACGAAGCGCACGACAACGATAACGGAGATGACTAAAAATATAAATGGCGCGAACCAGAGCAGCCAGGTAGAGCTTCTTACCGGCGGACGAAACAGGACAAAATCACCATAACGTTTCACCAGGAAATCGATTATCTCTTCGTTACTCCTGTCGGCGGCGATCATCTCGTAGATTTCCACGCGGAGATCCTGGGCCAGACCGGCACTGGAATCCGCCAGTGACTGGTTCTGACATACCAGGCAGCGGATTTCCTTGAGTAATTCCTGGTAACGAAGTTGTTTATCCGCCTGTTCAAACTCCAGCGGAACATCAGATGAATAGGCATACATTCCGAAAACGAAAAGCAGGGTGAAAGACAATAAACGAGCGGTCATAATTTTTAAATTTTGTTCATGCCCTGATACGGGGTTTAACTTTTGGCTGATGAATTATCCTGTTGTGACAGAAGTTCGATGAGAGGCAGAATTTTCAGATCCAGCACTTCCTGTGTGATCGGGCCGATATGTTTGTAGCGAATGATGCCGGCCTGATCCAGAACAAAGGTTTCAGGAACACCATAAACACCGAAATCAATACCCACTCTGCCATCAAAATCAAAAACACTGAGCAGGTAGGGATCGCCAAGATGTGCAAGCCACTGCATGGCATCTTCGCGGGTGTCCTTGTAATTGAGCCCGACGATTTTAAAATCGCTTTTCCGGGCCAGATCCACCAGCAGAGGATGTTCCTGACGGCATGCCACACACCACGACGCCCAGATATTCAACATGACGACATCGCCCTGCAAGTCACGGTTGCTTATGGTCGATTCCGCATCCTTGAGCAGGGGTAATTCGAAAGACGGCGCGGGTTTGCCGATCAAAGGCGAGGGCACCAGCCGCGGATCATATTGCAGACCAATGATAAACAGCCCGACCAGCAGGGCAAAAACGGTCAATGGAATGAGATAACGAAACATTCTGCTCAGGACGGGGTTGCCATGCCGGCCGGTATATCAGCCGCCCGGCTCTTTACCCTGCTGCCCAGGCGATAACGTTTATCCAGTGCCGCCAGCAGGCCCCCCAGCGACATAAAAATGGCCCCGAGCCATATCCAGCGGACAAAGGGCCGGTAATAAAGACGAACACTCCAGTCGCCATTGTCCAGGGGTTCGCCCAGGGAGATATAAATATCTCTGAACAGACCCACATCAATGCCCGCTTCCGTCATCGGCATATTACGTACAGTATACAATCGCTTTTGTGAATGCAGTGTTGTCACCTTTTTGCCTTCCTTGTAGACCTTCATCACTGCCTCATTTCCATGGTAATTCGGACCCTGGATATCGCGTATCGTTTCGAGCTGGAAAGTATAGGCGCCCATTTCAACGCTGCCCCCTTCGCCCATGCGCTTATGCAGCTCGGTGCTGTAGTGACTGGTCAGGGATATGCCGACAATACTGACAGCAAATCCGATATGCGCCAGGCACATACCGTTGAAGCTCATGGGCAGTTTATGTAAGGCAAACCAGGACTGGTTCTGGTTGCGCAGGCGTAATTGCAGGGAATGCAAAGTTGTCCAGACGATCCAGATGGCCAGTGCAACTGCCAGCATTGTCTGAAACTCCACGGAGGGTGCCAGCATGGCGATGAATAAAACACCCATGACGATACTGCCAGCGGCAATAAACCACATG
>JAJRTU010000162.1 GCA_024278135.1 Gammaproteobacteria bacterium | reverse complement strand
GATCGCCTCCCACTCATGCTCCGACTTGATGTAATTATCCGAGTCGTAGTTGATGACACCGTCTCTGTCGAGGATAATCAGTTTCATTGCTTCTGATTCGTTTGTAATTTTGAAATATCAGCTGTTGCCGTAAACAGGGCATTGATTCGATTCAACAAGGTCAGCCGGTTCAATTTTATCGCCTCATCATCACACATTACCATGACTTCGTCGAAAAAATCATCGATAGGACGACGAAGTTGAGCCAGATGAATCAGGGTATTGGCATAATCGTTGTTGCCGAGCAGAGGTTGAACCGTATTGGTGATTTCGTTCAATGCACAGACCAGCAGTTTTTCTGCCGGTTCCAGCAATAGATCAGTATTTATATCGCTGGCAATATCAAGCTGGTTTTGTTTGAGTATATTTTTAATACGTTTGTTTGCTGCGGCCAGATTTTCCGATTCTGCCAGCGTGGTGAAATTCATCACCGCCTGAATCCTGTGGTGAAAATCGAGCGGTCTGAGCGGACCCAATGCCAATACCGCCTCGAAGATGTCATTGGGAATATTGATATCCACATAATAATGTCGCAATCGTTCCATCATAAAGTCAAAGACTGATGCGACTACCTTGTTTACAGGGGCGGATGTATCGATATTTTTCGCAGCTTTGTGCAGGCAGGCCAGCAAGTCAATATCAAGTTCACATTCGATTATAATGCGTAAACAGCCAATGGCGGCGCGGCGCAGGGCAAAAGGATCTTTATCACCTGTGGGGACCTGCCCAATAGCGAAAATGGCAAGCAGTGTATCGAGTTTGTCCGCCAGTGCGAGTACTTGACCGACAGCATGCCCGGGTAGAGCATCGCCGGCAAAGCGGGGCAAATACTGTTCTTCCAGGGCCCGGGCAACATCAACATCTTCACCATCATTAAGCGCGTAATAACGCCCCATGGTACCCTGCAGTTCAGGAAACTCAGCGACCATATGACTGAGCAAATCACATTTCGCCAGCGCCGCCGCACGCTGGACCTTGTTCCTGTCGACAGCGAGTTCATCCGCCAGGTGAGCGGCAATCTTCATTACGCGTTGGCTTTTATCGTACAGACTCCCTAATTTTTTCTGATAGACAATTTCCTTCAACCCGGCCTGATAGTCCACCAGAGATTTGGCAATATCCCGTTGCCAGAAAAAGGCCGCGTCGCTCAGGCGTGGTAAAATAACCCGTTCATTTCCTTTTGTTATCTCTGCCGGTGCGCTGCTGTCGATATTCGCGACGGTGATGAAACAGGCCTGCAATTGACCATCATCACCTTTTATCGGAAAGTATTTCTGGTGTTCCTGCATGGAGGCAATGAGTACTTCATTGGGGAGTTCCAGAAACCGTTTGTCGAAATTGCCGGAAATAATAGCCGGCCATTCAACCAGTGCAGTCACTTCTTCCAGCAGCGCAGGATCAATGACAGCAGTGCCTCCCTTTTCCTTCGCGCAGGACAGCACCGCTTCCCGGATTCGTTTCTGCCGCTGTTCATAGTCAACAATGACTTTACCTTCTTTTTCCAGTTTTCCGCTGTACTCCAGAGGAGAACTCAATTCGATGGCCTGGGGGTGGTGAAAACGATGACCATAGCTGCTGCGTCCGGCCTGAACGTCCAGTACCGTGCAGGCAACGGTGTCTTCACCAAACAGAACCACCACCCAATGCACAGGACGAACAAATTCAGCATCACCACTGCCCCAACGCATCCGTTTGGGAATGGGCAATCTGCCCAGTGCCGTGCCAATGATCTCTTCCAGCAGATCAGTGCATGCACTTCCGGTTTCGGTGGCCCGGTAGGAGAGCCATGAGCCCTTGTCAGTTTCCTGTTGTTCAAGTTCATCAACAGCAACCCCGCATGAGCGGGCGAAGCCTTCTGCGGCTTTTGTCGGCTTACCGTCTTTATCGTAGGCGGCGGCAAGGGCGGGACCTCGTCGTTGTATCTGGCGGTCCTCCTGTTCGGTGACCAGGTCATTTACCACTACGGCAAGGCGGCGTGGCGTGGCAAACCACCGGTAAGTCCCATGGTTGAGATCCTTTTTCACCAGTCCGGCATGCAGCTGTTCGGCAAAGGCAGTGGCAAGACGTTTCAATGCTTTCGGCGGTAATTCTTCAGTACCGATTTCAATCAGTAGATCTTTCTTATTCATTGCGTCCTCTGCAGCAATTAAAGTTTACAAAGAGGAAAGCCCAGGGCTTCGCGACTGTTGTAATAGGCCCTGGCGACCGCCCGGGCCAGACTTCTGATCCGGAGTATGTAGCGCTGTCGTTCGGTGACGGATATCGCACGCCGGGCATCCAGCAGGTTAAAAGTATGTGATGCTTTCAATACCAGTTCGTAGGCAGGTAAGGGCAAATCCTGATCAATCAGAGCCTGGCTTTGTTGCTCGTATTGATCGAAGCTGGCGAATAATGCACTTATATCGGCCTGCTCGAAATTGTACTTCGACATTTCGACTTCATTCTGGTGATAGATATCGCCGTAACTCACCGTGCCTGCCGGTGTCTCCGCCCAAATCAGATCATAGACGCTATCCACGTTTTGCAGATACATGGCGATACGTTCCAGGCCGTAGGTGATCTCGCCGGCGACAGGTCTGCAGTCCAGGCCTCCCACCTGCTGAAAGTAGGTGAACTGTGTCACTTCCATGCCATTCAACCAGACTTCCCAACCCAGACCCCAGGCACCCAGAGTGGGTGACTCCCAGTTGTCTTCGACAAACCGAATGTCGTGAATAAGGGGGTCAATGCCCAGTTGCCTGATGGATCTGAGATACAAATCCTGAATATCCGAGGGTGAGGGCTTCAACAACACCTGATATTGATAATAATGTTGCAGACGATTGGGGTTATCGCCATATCTGCCGTCGGTGGGGCGACGAGAGGCCTGTACATAAGCTGCATTCCAGGGCTCCGGGCCAATGGCACGCAAAAACGTGGCCGGGTGAAAGGTTCCTGCTCCCACTTCCATATCGTAGGGCTGCTGGATAACACAGCCCTGTTCTGCCCAGAACTGTTGCAGCATGAAAATT
>JAJRTU010000161.1 GCA_024278135.1 Gammaproteobacteria bacterium | reverse complement strand
GCTCTGCCAGGTGAAGTTCAGGTTGGCGAAACCAATGTATGATCCAAAGGCCCTTTCATAGTCAGCTCCGATATATATTTTACCGCTTGGGGCGTTGGGCAAGGTCGCTCCCTCTACATTCTGTACCGGCCTTGCGCCGGAGAAATCGCAACCTTGTGCTGCGGTTTGACCGGCAAAACACCCTATATCCACCAAATTGATTATTTCTATGTCCTGGAAAGTAGCATTGACCGTCAGCATCAGTTCCTCGGTGACAGCGAATTGACTCTCTACCTCAATACCCTTTGAACGTACTTTACCCGCGTTCAGGATACGAAAACCCAGCGTTGTTGTGTCAAATGCCTGGGCCTGGAAATTATTGAATTTTGCCAGAAACGCCGCAATATTCAGGCGCAGCCGACTGTCAAAGAAATCTGATTTGACACCTATTTCATAGGAGTCGACTTTTTCCGGGGAGATGGGGAAAAGTACTGCTGTCGTTGCCCTGAGCCCCGTAGTCAGATCCAGCGCCAGTCCCTTGTATCCCTGCGAAAAGGTAAAATAGGCCATATTGTTTTCCCCGAAATCCTGCTGTATAGAAAACTTCAGGGTAGCATCGCTGTCTTTGAACGATGTCGGTATCTGCGGGTTCGCAGCGGTACTGAATCCCGTTCTCTGGGCATTGGCCGTATAGTCGACTTTTTCCTCCTGCCAACGCGCGCCAGCACTCAAACGTGTACCGGTCCCGAATTTATAGCTGAGTTCGCCAAAAAAGGCATAATTCTCAGTATCAATTGTGGAATCGAGATCATGCACAAGAACATTGAAAAATGTCCTGTTAAAGTCCTGTAATGTGTCATTGTTATAGTAGAAAAACCCACCGACATACTGAAGCGGGCCCTCTGATGACGAGGTCAGGCGCAATTCCTGGGTAAAAGTATTCTGATCCTTGCTGCCACCGTTAATCTGAAATACGTCTATGCCGCTGAAATCAATATCCGCATTGGTGGCTTCAACCCATTCACGATAAGAGGTAATTGAGGTCAGTGTTGCCCATTCTAAATCATAATTGGCTTGCGCTGATATTCCCCAGCTGGAGTAATTGCCGAAAGTCGGTGCATCGAGAGAAGTATCCCGGCTTTCTTCGCCTACTTCCAGTCCGGCAGCATCAGCGTTGACACTGAAACCACCGCCGCCGATCCCAAAGACATTGGTGTCCGCCGGCAGAAAACGAAAGGCTTCACCGCAACAATTCGTTTTGGTATCGGAATAGTCACCGATTATCATCAAATCCAGTTTGTCACTGACGTCAACAGCCAACTTGAAGCGAACACCAAAGCTGTCATCAATCCCGTTAAGTTTGCTGCCGTCGACTGCATTGTCAAGGTTGCCGTCCACCGTTTTATAAAAACCGGTTACCCGACCGGCAATGCTGCCGGATTTCGTCAGGGGCCCGGACACAGTACCGCGCGCAACAAACTCGTCGAACGAGCCGTAATACAGATCAGCCTTGCCTTCCAGTTCCTTGGAAGGATCTCGGGTAATAACATGAATAACCCCGGCGGAGGCATTCTTGCCGAACAGAGTGCCCTGTGGACCGCGCAATACTTCCACGCGTTCCAGATTAAACAAATCTCCGAAGGCCTCATTTTGACGACTGAGTACAACACCATCCTGCACAATACCCACACTGGACTCAATACCTATGCCGAACGCATTGGTGCCGAAACCGCGCATCGATACTGTGCTGTTGGATGCCGTGAGACCCTGCTGCCAGTTTACCGATGTCGCAAGCTGCGCAATGTCTTCAATGGAGTCGATTCTGTTGGTTTCAATCATATCCGCTGTCAGGGCCGTCACGGCAAGCGGGATATCCTGCAGGCTTTCGGAACGTTTCTGGGCGGTCACGACCACTTCCTCAATGGCAATATCTGCCTGCACCGTACCGAGATACGCGGCCAATATGACAGACAGAATAACCAGGAAAGTATTTTTTTCTCCGCCCGGAATGACGCTAAAACAACCTCTCATAACATTTCTCCCCGTTGACAACCTGTAATGCGATTCACCTGTATGTTGACGCGGGCATGTCTGCGGACACAGACAGCAAAGCCCAATATAGCGATGAAGATACTAGCAATTGATTTTTTCGAAAAATATAGCGCAAACTGCCTATATGGGGGAAATTCCCGCTACCGCTTCGAACACGCCGGGGTCAGCCGCAGACATGGACAAACAGGCTATCCGCACGTGGCACAGAGGTGAAAGACCCGCCCCTATGTTCAATTACATTGTGCATGATGATGGGATTCACGTTATTTTAGCATTACTTGTGCAGAGACAACCCTGATTTATGACTGAAATACTTAGCCAGAAAACGTTAACGCTGTTGCCTGACACAGTCCGGCAACCCGCCTATGACCGTGCCGAAACCAAAGTCAGTATCGTCCACATGGGGCCCGGCATCTTCCATCGCGCACACCAGGCCGTCTACATCGACGATGTATTGGCGAAAGAAAAGGACTGGGCCATTTGCGGTATCTCGCTGAACAGCACAAAACCTGGAGACATACTCCGCAGGCAGACCTATCTTTACACACTTGCGGTGCTTGGTGACGAAACAATCTGTCGGATCATAGGATCAATAACAGACATCCTGGCCGCCCGCCGGCAACAGGCCAGGACACTCGCCCGACTGTCTCACCCCGACACACGCATCGTCTCCCTGACCATTACTGAGAAAGGATATTGTCTCACCGCTGATGGCAACCTTGATATGGATAATCCGGACATCCGCCATGATCTGTCGGAACCGGCCACACCGCTTACCGCCATTGGCTATCTGGTGGCGTCATTGAAACAGCGGCGTGAAGCAGGTATCCCGCCTTATACTGTTCTCAGTTGCGATAATCTGACGGCCAATGGCAGACAGTTGTCCCGCGTCGTACGGCAGTATGCCGCCTGTTTATCTGCTGATCTGGCCGACTGGATCGAAGATGAAGTTTGTTTTCCCTGCACGATGGTCGACAGCATCACCCCTTATACCGACGATGAACTGAAAACACGAGTCAGCAAGATCATCAGGCTGACAGATGGCTGGCCGGTGCAGCGGGAAGCCTTTGCCCAGTGGGTTATTGAGGACACTTTCAGCATGGGACGTCCTGACTGGGAGTTCAGCGGGATCACCATGACAGCGAACGTTGATCTGTATGAAAAGGCGAAACTCAGATTGCTTAACGGCGCCCATTCCGCGCTGGCTTATCTCGGAATACTGGCCGGTTTTGACACGGTACACGATGCGGTGACAGAAAAAAGTCTGGGTACTTTTATTCGCGATCTGATGATCGGGGAGATCCAGCCCACTCTTGAAAACACGCCAGACTTTGATCTCGGGGAATACATAAACCTGGTGCTGAAACGTTTTCGCAACCCTGCGATGACTCATTATCTGTCGCAAATCGCGGCTGACGGTTCACAGAAAATACCTGTCCGGCTAGCGGACGTAATCAATGATAATCTGGAAGCCGGCAGACCGATTGAGAATTTATGTCTGGCCGTCGCGGCCTGGCTGCATTTCATCAGAAAACAAGTGCAGGACAACATGCCGCTGACGGACCCCTTGGCCGGAACGCTGAGGAACATCGGAAACCGCTGTGCCGGTACCGGCGGCGATCCGGTCGCGGAAATCCTGTCGCTGGAGTCCGTATTTCCCGTTAAAGTGAGGACCAGCGGCAAATTTCGCGAGCGGCTTGCAGCAGCTTACGATACGCTTCGAAATACGGAACAATCGGGTATTCCGGCACTGCTGGCAGGGAGAAAGATCAGTATAACTTGATCCTTTTATACGTCGGGTAGCTGCCACCTCCACGGGCCTAAATCGACGGAAAGGGGACGATAATCCTGAGACCAGTGGACTTCTCCGAGTCTGATATCGAGTCCATGCGCCCGCAGAGCCGGACCGAGTATGGCCAATGGATTAGCGCAGGCCATACGTAAGGCGGATCGGAAATCAGCTATACCCCATTTGATTATATTGGCAACAGCTTGATCCAGGCATAAGGAAGATCCCGCTAAAAACGGACTGTCCCGTGGAGAACTCCGCTTTCTCACAACACCATCGTCATACAACTCAATGGGTATGCCGGCTAAAGAGTAATGCCCGGGCATACAGGCTGCCGGCGCGACGGCATCGGTGACAAGGATCGATCGCTCTACCCCCTTGGCACGTATGAAAGACTTGAGAACAGCCGATGGAATATGCGCACCATCAGCAATAAAACAGGCCATCATCCGATCTTCAGACAGTTGGCACATTATCGGGTTGTCAAATTTTGGCAAGGTATGCGGCACGGCGTTACCAAGATGAGTGGAAATGTTGAGACCGGCTTCTACCACCGGGGAAAGATCCTTGCTGGTAAGAGCCGAGTGCCCCGCCCCTACGATCTTATGCTCGCCGGCAGCCCAGAAAATAAGCTCACGGGCATGCTCAAGTTCCGGCGCAAGCGTAAGATAAAGGATCGGCCGTTCAAGCTCCTGTTCAAGCTCCTTAATCAGATTAATCGAAGGTGGGATCATATCTTCAACAGGATGACAGCCTGCGTAACCAGGTTCAGGATTGAGGAAGGGGCCCTCAAGATGGTATCCGGGGATCATGAGCGATCCAAGCAGACTCTCAGAGACCGCTTTGTCCAGAGCATGTAAACGCTGCTGCAGACGGTTTTTCGAGGCTGTAATCAACGTCGGTAAACAAGTCGTAACACCTGTCTTCAGTATCGCGGCCAAAGCACGGTCGAGATCGACAGCGTTGATATTCTCACTATTGAAATCAACTCCATTGAAACCGTTAACCTGCAAATCGATCAAGCCGGCGGTAACAACTTCTTCCCTGCCAGATTGCTCCTGCCGGCCTTCATCATTTATTGCCACGATTTTACCGTCGGCGCCG
>JAJRTU010000160.1 GCA_024278135.1 Gammaproteobacteria bacterium | reverse complement strand
TCGAATCTCGACCGCTGGGTAATCAGGAATACTTTCCTTTTATTAACAAAGCATCCCGTCTTTCTCGATCAAGTTAAATTTATTTCCATTAATCTGTCAGGCCAGTCACTGGCAGATGAGTCCTTCCTGGGTTTTGTAATTAAACAATTACAGGACACCGGGATTAAGGGTGAGAAGATTTGTTTCGAAATCACCGAAACTGCCGCCATCTCCAATTTAAACCTGGCTGTGGAGTTTATTTCAGTATTCAAAAGGTTGGGCTGTCAGTTTGCATTGGACGACTTTGGCAGCGGTCTCTCTTCGTTCGGTTACTTGAAGAATCTACCTGTAGATTATCTGAAGATCGACGGCATGTTTGTGAAAGATATCGTGGAAGACCCGATAGACTATGCGATGGTGAAGTCGATTAATGAAATTGGCCAGGTAATGGGGATGCAAACTATTGCCGAATTCGTAGAGAACGATGAGATCAAGGGCATGTTGAGGGAAATCGGGGTCAACTATGCTCAGGGATATGGTATTGGCGAGCCGCAGGCCTTTGTTGAGCTGCTTGACCAGGGACAAAATAAATAATTCTTGATAATGACGGGACTCCCATTATTTATAATAATGGCATATCAGCCGTCTATAAGCAGAGATAAGTTGTAGTTTGATGAAATCTGGCGCGCTCCCCTGTTGCCAGTATTGCTTTTTTGGCTGTTTTAGACTACCTTTTTGACAATAACGGATTAACAGGGAAACCTGCCGGAGCAGCAGAAGGATCTGGCCGCCCATTTACTGCCACAGTCAGGAGAATGGTATGAATGAGTTCTTTACGCAGTTAATCAAAGTGCCCTGGTCAAATGAAAAAGTGGGAACTATCATCAGAATTCTCGCAAGCTTCCTGTTTGTCAGTGGTTCCCTTTATATAGGTGCTTTTGTTTACACCTCCTTTATCGAAGGCCCCATGCCAGGTACGCTGCTCGGTGCTGTGATATGGGTGGCAGTGTATGTCTACATGCTTATTCTATTTGCCCGCGTAGCGCTAAAAGGAAATACCCCGAGAAGCTGGTTGCCCTGGTCATAGCACTATGGCCCGGATAATCCGGCGCAGCAGTGATGGTGACATAAATTGAAATACCGACGCCGGCTGTTATGCCGGGTCTGATTCAACCGGTTTTATCGATCCGAGATACAGGCCGTCAAGCAATCCGCTGGCGGTAAGTTTCGCGTCCAGTGGCGTATTGCCGGTCAGGACTTCAATATTCAGTCGGCCCTCTCCTTCATCGCTGAGCACTTTGAATTTTGTTGAATTGTTCAGCATAAAGGTATTGCCGACAAAGCTGATGTCCTGCACCTTTTGTTCTTTTTGTGCGCTTTTTACCCGTTCGCGAATTATTCCGATAAAGCTGCGCAGCTTGTCATTCACCTGCTCAGCACGCATCTTCTGACACTCATGTGTCAACTCAATTGAAAATACCGGTTCGGTGTGGATGGCTGACATATACCGGCATATATCTGCGCACTCGTTTTGTAACTTAAACTGAACACGATAATCAAGACTTTGCTTCTCCGGCTGTTTGATAAAGAAGATGCTGATATCACTGATCTCGGTATCGGAGGTGATCCCCGAACCTTTCGTTATCGCCATTGATCGAATGTCAAAACACCTGAGAAAATCAGCTGCCAGTAACTTTGTTTTCTCATTCAGAACAGCAGTATTACACATCGCATTTCTCTTTCCTTTAAATCGATCTTCTTATTTTGCATATCATTTTCTCAGTGCCCGAATCTGCTCGTGACGGAAACAATCACAGCTATGGTCATTAACCATGCCGGTGGCCTGCATATGGGCATAGACTATAGTCGATCCGACAAAGTTAAAGCCTCGTTTTTTCAGATCGGAAGAAATTTCATCGGACAGGCCGGTCGTGACGGGGACCTCTTTCATCTTCTTCCAACGATTCTGTACAGGCTTGTAATCAACAAACTGCCAGATATAATTATTAAAGGTGCCGAATTCTTTTCTTACTTCAATAAAAGCCCGGGCGTTTCTTATCGCGGATCTGATTTTCAGCTGATTACGAATGATCCCGGGGTTGTTCAATAACTGTTTTATCTTGCGCTCATTATATTTCGCCACTTTGTTAAAATCGAACTTGTCAAACGCCTGTCGATAGGCCTGCCGCTTTTTCAATACGGTAAGCCAGCTCAGCCCCGCCTGTGCGCCTTCAAGGATGATAAACTCAAACAGTTTCCTGTCGCTGTGCACCGGCACCCCCCATTCCCTGTCGTGATAACGTTGATAAAGCGGATCGTCTCCGGCCCATTCACATCTGTTCATTTTTCATGACCTTCTGTTGCTCCAGGATCGCGTTGACGGAAGCATGCGTGGATACACAAAACGGCACACCATAGGTCATCAGCATTTTGATATAATCGATGGGCAGCAAATCGCCCGTAAATATACGATCAAAATAATTGATCGCGACCAATATTGTCCCCACCAGCAATGCCACCCGCCGGGATCGTTTAAACACTTCCGGTCTCATTGCCGTTTGCAGCCAAACACTCATCTCAAAATCAACCTGTCGTTAAATATCATCAACCATATCACATGCTGCTGTACACGCTTAGATGCTTTCCAGATGTTGTACCATGCGTTGGCGGGTAGCGGCATCGAGCAAATCGCCGAATCCGGCCTGCATATTATCCAGTACGTGACCTGCCTTTGAAGTGGCCGGAATAGCGCAGGTCACCGCTGGATGCGATACCACAAACTTCAGGAAATACTGCCCCCAGCTGTG
>JAJRTU010000159.1 GCA_024278135.1 Gammaproteobacteria bacterium | reverse complement strand
TTAAGGGCCTGTTCACGATAGGAGTGCCCTCTTGCCTCAGAGTTTTTTCTCGATTCTGCAACAACTTTATCCAGCTTGCTCATGGCTCCAAGTATCTGTGATTCAGAACGACTTGTACATCCACTAACGATCCAGGAATGATTCAGGCCGGGCGGGCTCATAAATATTTCGACTCACTTTCGTACAGTTCTCAGTATCTGTTTCGCCGCATTATGCCCCGGTGCGCCGGTAACACCACCGCCGGGATGCGTCCCTGAACCGCACATGTAAAGCCCCCTGACAGGTCCACGGTATTGTGCATAGCCCAGCATGGGACGGGCACTGAACAACTGGTTCAGACTGAGTGCACCATGAAAAATATCCCCCCCCACCAGTCCGAACTTTCGCTCCAGATCCAGCGGCGACAATACCATACGACCCAGCACCGCCTCACGGAAATTAGGCGCAAAGGTCGTTACGTGGTCGATGATATGATCGGCCACGACATCCTTGACCTCATCCCAGCTCTGTTTATCCGGAAGCTCCGGGGCAAAGTGCTGGCAAAACAGGCTGGCCACATGCCTGCCTGCCGGTGCCAGCGTATCGTCCAGCGTTGAAGGAATTAACATTTCCACAACAGGCTGCTTAGACCAGCCCCCGGCGCACGCATCAAGATAGGCCTGATCCATATAGTCAAGCGAGGGGGCCATGATAATACCGGCGCTGTGATGCAGTGCCGGCTCGCGTCCCGGCAAACATGTGAAGTCGGGCAACTCCGACAGGGCCACATTCATACGAAAAGTACCGGAAGCACATTTCCAGTGACTGATGCGTTCCAGAAATGCTTCGGGCAACTCTGCTGCATCTATTAATTTTTGATACAGGAGCAGGGGATTGATATTCGAGGCAACGCAGGAAGCTGATATGTGTCGCCCATCCTCCAGAGCGACGCCGCAGGTGCGCCCGTTTTCCACCAGCACCTGTGTCACCGGCGATTCCAGTGAAATTTCGACATGACAGCTTTCACAGGCCTTCGCCATCGCCTGTGTGATCGCACCCATGCCACCCATGGCATGCCCCCATGCACCTTTCTTTCCGTTTACTTCACCAAACACATGATGCAACAGCACATAGGCCGAACCGGGACTGTAAGGGCTGGCATAATTACCGACAATGGAATCAAAACGAAACAGGGCCTTGACGGCTTCGCTCTCAAAATATCGATCCAGGTAGTCCGCGGCACTGATGGAAAAGAAATCGAGCAGGTCTCTTTGTGTCTCGACATCGACACTATGCACTTTCCAGCCCAGGCTCAATGCCCGCCCAAGACTTCGCAGCCCTCCGTTAATATCGGGTGGCGGTTTCAGCACCAGCGATCTGAGTACAGCGGCCACCTTGTCCAGTTGCCGTTGATAACGGGGCAAGGCCGCTGCATCCTTTTGCGAAAACCGGGCAAACGCCCGCTGACGTCGGGACAAATCCCCGCTTAACAATAAATACTGATTATTGTCGAGCGGCAAAAAATTGTCGGCCGGACGTTCTATTATTTTCAGACCATAAGACTCGAGGGCCATGTCCTGAATCACTCCGGGGTTCAACAAGCTGACTGTGTAGGCAGCGACTGAATTGCGAAAGCCCGGATGGAATTCTTCTGTGACAGCCGCGCCGCCTACGACATGTCGACTCTCCAGCACACGAACTTTCAGACCCTTTTCAGCGAGATAGTAGGCACACACAAGACCATTATGACCGGCACCGATTATAACAACGTCATAGTCATCGCGGCTGTTGACCATATCTATTTGTCTACCGTCATAATGGCTGTACATTAGTCCATCGTTTAATCTTTGTATAGACCGGCAAAAGCACCGCTCCACACTGCCCGGCCCCCGTCCCGGCCACCTCACCTGCAGTTGGAATAGCAGCGGCAAACGGCATTACCCGCTGTAACATGAAAACAAGCGCTCCGATTTTATATCAGCCCCCTTCCCAGTCGTGTAAAATCAGCTTCATTATTTATTTTTCCATTATCTTTTAAAATTTATTCCATGAAGTCCGTATTTCTTTACCACAGCCTGCGCCGGGATATTTCCAATTTTTCCCTGATCAGGCATCGCAACTTTGACGGCTTTCTGATCAGTATGCATCAGTCCGGCACCCATTGGCTCAAACATATGCTGGCCACTGCCCTGACTCATAAACTGGGGCTGCCGCCGCCACAATACATCCATGCCAATGATGTCATCGCCGGCCCCAAAGACCCGGTGAGCAACACCAGGCTCCCGCACATTGTCAGTGCCCATTCCATCCCTCATATTCTGCTGAGATCCGCTTTATTCCGTCGCCTGGTGAAATTACCGCCCTTTGTTGTGCTGGTCAGGGATATTCGCGCTTCGCTGGTATCGAACTACGAAAAATGGAAGGACCACTACCAATGTGACTTTTCCACATTTCTACGAGGTGACGTCAGCGGTCATCGCTTTAACAATGATATCTGGTGGTGTCTGCGCTTTTGCAACAGCTGGGGAAATCTCGTACATCATTTCCCTGATGGCACGTTGCTGGTGAAATATGAAAACCTGAAATCCAGCCCTCTGTCCGAATTGCAGGGCATTAACGATTTCTGGCAACTGGGTCTGGACGAAGCCACGCTGAGTTACGCCATTGATCAATCAAGCAAGGAAAAAATGGCCTTGAAGAAAGATCCTGACACACCCTTTGGCGTTACTGTGGTACGCAGCAACAATCGACCCTTTATGGAATGGTATGATGAGGAAGATACGGCCTGTTTTAATGAAATTTGTGACCGCTTTTTAAAATATGACTTTGATTATCACTACAAAAACTGAAATTATGCTGATGTGGAACATTATACAAACCCGATAGAATGATGAGGACATACCGACAATGAAAGCAGAAGAACAGGCCGTACTCACGGCAAATGATGCTTTCTATACCGCTTTTTCAAATCACGACCTGGCCGGCATGGAGCAGCTGTGGTCAAAACAACATGACATTGCGGTAATTCATCCAGGCTGGCCCCCACTGCTGGGTCGCCGACCCGTCATATCCAGCTGGAAACAGATTCTGGCAGGAGGCCTTTCCTCCCCTGTCTCCTGTACCAATGCCAAAGTGAATGTGCTGGGGAACGTGGCACTGGTGATATGCACAGAGTTGCTGTCTGAAGCTGAATTAATCACGACCAATGGCTTTGTACTTGAAGCAGGCGACTGGAAAATGATCCACCACCAGGCGGGCCCGCTGCCCCTGTCGAACAGTGTTGCGGAAGGCGACACGTTACATTGAGATAAAATATTGTCGCTCTATATCAATCAGCCGATACAGTGAGTTCGGCAAATATCAAAATGCCGGGACCCATACTATGCAGCACAAACAAATAATACGTGCCCAGGTTGAAATTCTGTATTCACAATCTGTGACCACCTTTTTATTTCCGGTACTCGCATCCTTTATCCTGGCCTTTGCATTGTGGGGAATCGCCAACCGCCCCGTATTAACGCTCTGGGTCGGCACCATTTGTGTTTACTCCCTTATCCGCTACCTGCTGCTCTGGAAGTACATGCGCAGCGACCTTACCCTGGAGAATGCCTCGAAATGGCTGGACATATTCATCGCCATGGCCTGTCTCTCCGGTATCATGTGGGGACTCGCCGCCATCATCCTGATCCCCTATGAGGGGAAGAATATTATTGAGTTCACACTGTATACCGGCATCACTTTACTGGCAGTTTCAGGTTTGGTGGCAGGTGCGACTATCTCCTATTCCGTCAGCCTGACCGTACTGTTTTTTTACATCCTGCCGGCATTATTGCCACCTGCCCTGTATCTGATTTCGTTGGGCGATATTTACAACAGCACTCTGGGAGGATTCATCCTGCTTTATTGCTTTTTTATATTCAGCGCCGGTTTCAGGATGAACAGGCAATTACTCGGCTATATACACAAGCAGAATGAGCTGGAAAAACTCAAACTGCAATATCAGCAATTAAGATTGATGTACGAGAAAGCCGGTATGCGACAACAGGCAAGAACAGAAAAGATATCAGCCTGACGGATTGATGATGTGTACGTCACGCTGTGGATAGGGAATGTCGATATCGGCCTCGTTGAAACGGGAAAGTATAAGCCCGTTCACTTCATACAGCACTTCATAGTACTTTTCCGTCGGCACCCAGTAACGATAGGCTAATTCTATTGCCGAATCGGCAAAACGCTGTATACCTGCCTGTGGTGTCGGTTCATCTGGCACCTGGGCATTACCGGCAAGCACTTCCCTGATAATCCCGATAGCCTTTTTACTGTCCGAGTGATAGGCAATTCCGATACTGCCCTCGACGACCAGATTGGCCCCTGAATTATGCAGAATCTCCCCGACAATCAGCTTGTTGGGGAT
>JAJRTU010000158.1 GCA_024278135.1 Gammaproteobacteria bacterium | reverse complement strand
TTCGGTCGATAGGCACGAACGATCTTTGCCAATGGAATCTCCACGGTGCTGCCATCGGCGACGTCGGCGCTTATCGACGCATTGTTGAAATCCCGGTAAAGTCCGGTCAGTTTTTCAGTCAGCACGTCATACTCAGTCTGCAGGCGCTGCCGCTCCTGTATGATGTCGTCATAGGGCGCCCGCTCGTGAACATTGTCAAGCTGCAGACCCCGTTCCCTGAGTCGCAGGCGTTCCATTTTGTAATTGATTGCCCCTATTTCATCCTTTTCGATTTGTCTGATTACCGCGTAGATTTCATTATTGTCGTGCAGCAGGGACTGAAACAGTTCCCAGGTCGATTGTTCGTCACTGTTGATGACGGCATTCTCCTGCTTCACCTGTTTGAGATAACCATAGAAATTGCCCCACTCACGCCGTTCCAGGATCATCAGGTCGCGGGGATAGGACTGATTATGTATGGCCGATTTCAGCACCCAGCGAAAATCCAGCCCGGTGATATCCCGGTTGCCGATTTTAAACAAATATCTTTCGATAGTTTCATCATCTTCAGGCGCCATGGCCTTGTGTTCGATTTGAGACTTCGATACGGTTTCTTTCTCTGCCAGTTCGCCAATGATTCGGGTGCTGGTGCCATCCTGTTCCAGGTAATCAAAAGCCCTGACCTGATCGGGCCAGAAATGTCCAAAGCCTCGCACGGTGATCAGTCCAATCAGACCGATCACCATTAATACCGACAGACTCACCGCTCCGGCGTTTAACCAGATATAGGGAGTGCCGGTGTCAAACCAGTTTTTAATATTCCTGATCATTACAATGAGCTGTATTTGGTGCGCAGGCGCTGGCGCACAAGTTCAGCAACAGTATTAAAAAGAAAAGTAGCGGCAAACAGTACCAGTCCGGCCAGAAACAATATCCGGTAATGCGTGCTGTTCACTTCCGCTTCCGGCATTTCCACGGCGATATTGGCCGACAGGGCGCGAAAGCCCTGAAAAATATTCATGTCCATGATGGCGGTGTTACCGGTGGCCATGACCACGATCATGGTCTCACCCACGGCGCGACCCAGGCCGATCATGACGGCGGAAAAAATACCCGGGCTGGCCGTCAGCAGAATCACCTTGATCATGGTTTGCCAGGGTGTTGCGCCCAGGGCCAGTGAACCCATGCTCAGGTGTCGGGGCACACCATAAATGGCATCTTCGCTGATAGAGAATATAGTCGGAATGACCGCAAAGCCGATGGCAGCCCCCACTATCAGGGAATTACGCTGATCATAGGCAATACCCAGGTTCTCAGTTAACCACAAAGGGGTATTGCCGTTGAAAAAGAACAGCTCCACCGGCTGACTCAGCCAGATGGAGAGCATGATGGTCAGAATAATGACAGGCATCAGCAGCGCTGCCTCCCAGCCGTCCGGGATGGACTTGCGTACGCCGGCGGGGAGTTTTTGCCAAAGCCAGGCGCTGAACAATATGGCCATAGGCAGCAGGATCAGCACCAGGAAGACTCCGGGTAAATGTTGTTCAACAAACGGCGCGAACCACAGGCCGGCCATGAAACCCAGTATGACGGTGGGCAGGGCCGCCATAATTTCTATTGTGGGTTTGACCACATTGCGCATACGGCTGGACATAAAGTAAGCGGTGTAGATTGCGCCCATAATCGCCAGCGGCATGGCGAACAACATGGCATAGAAGGCGGCCTTCAAGGTGCCGAAAGCCAGCGGGGTGAGACTGAATTTAGGTTCAAAATCACTGCTGGCCGAGGAAGATTGCCAGATGAATTCCGCCTGTTCGCGGCTTTCATACCAGACCTTGCCCCAGATTGACTGCCAGGAAATTTCCGGGTGTTCGTTATCGATCAACCAGAACTGAACATCTCCGGCATCATCTTCCAGCAGCAGGGCATTTGCGCGGGGCGCGACAGCGAGTTGTCGTAGTGCCCCCTCAGTGATCTGCTCCAGTTTCACCGTGCGATGGGCCGTGCTGTGATAAATGCCCAGCATGCCCTGATCATCAATGGCGAGAAAACCTTTGCGAAAATACTCCCCGGCAATCGCCTGGATGGCATGTCGCTGCGAATCGAAGTCGCGAACGTGTTGCAGCGTATAATTGTTTTCCGAGTCTCGCACCGGGAACCACTGGCTGATACGTCCGTTGCTTTCTCCCACCAGTATGGAGATGCCGCCACTGAGAAATTGCAGGCTGGTAATATGGTTGTTTTCCGAGGCGGCACGTACGCGCTGGATGAGTCTTGGCGCCATCTTGTCACTGATATCGTAATACGAGATAAATCCTTCGGTATCGGCCAGATAGAGTTCCCTCTGTTCGATATTGAGTACCATGTGTGTGAGAGTATGTTCAAAAGAGATCTCACTTTGCGTACTTGTGATCTCGACTTCATCACCGAGCAAGGATTCTTCCTGAGTGAAATTAAGCAATCTCAGCTGTGCGTCCGCCGATGCCACCGCGATCGTTGCCTGTTCACCGTCCCATTGCGCCGCGAGCAGTGTGACTGCAGTATTATCCCAGCCTGCTGACAGAGCTGTGTCACCCAGCGGAAAATCGATGTGGGGGGTGATGAGACGGACATCATCGGGATAACTGACCTCGTAGTTATGCTGCGCCAGCAGAACCCGGCCATCATCCATGCCCAGCGCCAACAGACGTTGGCTTGGATCACCGGCAGCGAAAGCGGTGACGTCGTCCGTTCCCGGCAGTTTCTCCTGCTTGATCATCTTGCCTGAGCGCGTATCAAAAAAAGTGGCTGAGCCGTCTGCGGTGATACGCAAGGCCACTTCATGCTGTTCTTCCATAGCGTAGTAAAGCGTTTTTTCTTCACTGCTTCCCGGCAATGTATAGCTGGCGATATGCTCAATGTCAGCCGGTTTGAACATCGGCAGTACGACATAAAGAAGATAAAAAGCAATCAATACAATGGTGATAATGACACCGATGCCACCTATCGCCATCAGGTAGCGGGCGCTGATGTCCTTGACGTGACGCCAATGTCGATGACGCAGGGCCGCAGGGGAATTAAAATCCGGCAGTAGCGAGTCGGTGGTGGAATCAGCCTGTGACATGCAGGCAGTGTAGAGTGGAATTGTGACAGTATTGTTAAATTGGACGGAGTTTCAGGCAAAGGCAGCCTGAAAATTGTACCAGGCCCCACACGAGGTGGGGCTTGATACAGGGAAGGAAGAAATCCAGGGGAATGGATTCTTCCAGGGGGGGTCTACTTTTTCACCAGGACGGTGGCGGAAATCCTGCCCAGTTGTTTTTTGGCTACTTTTGTCGGCAGCGGGATATACCCGTCTTTGACGACTATATCCTGACCTGTCCGGGACAGAACCATTTTGATGAACTCACGTTCCAGCGGCGCCAGGGCTTTGTTCGGGTGCTTGTTGACATAAATATAGAGGAAGCGGCCGAGAGGATACTTGCCGTTGGATGCATTTGCCGGTGTGGCCTCCACTGGGGCGGAGTTTGCCTTCTTGCTCAGGGGAACCGCACGGACACCGGAGGTTTTGTAACCAATACCGGAATAGCCGATGCCGTTTATCGATTTGGTGACACCCTGGACCACGGAGGCGGAACCGGGTTGTTCATTGACGGTATCCTTGTAATCACCTTTGCACAGGGCCTTTTTCTTGAAGTAACCGTAGGTACCGGAAACGGAATTGCGGCCGTAAATTTGAATGGGACGATTGGCCCAGCTGCCGCTCAGGCCCAGTTGGCCCCAGTTATCAAGGTTTTCAGTATAGCCACATTTTCTGGTGGCGGAAAAAATAGCATCGACCTGGGCGATCGTGAGGCCCTTAATGGGATTGTCCTTGTTCACATACACCGCCAGCGCATCAATCGCGACGGCGATAGCTGTAGGCTTGTAACCGTATTTGGCCTCGAAGGCGGCCACTTCCCGGTCTTTCATCTTGCGGCTCATCGGGCCGAAATTGGAAGTACCCTCTGTCAGTGCCGGTGGTGCAGTGGATGAGCCGGCGGCCTGGATCTGGACATTCACGTTGGGATAGAGTTTTTTGAATTCTTCGGCCCAGTAGGTCATCAGGTTGGCCAGGGTGTCAGAGCCCACACTGATAATGCTGCCGGAGACGCCACTGGCCTTTTCATATTTGGCCAGCACGGGTGCTGTGGCAGGTTCCGCATAGCTGGTCGCTGTCAGTAATACAAGAACCAGAGCGCTTGCCAGTAACTGAATTTGTTTTTTCATTTGCTTACCATTCTCCAGAAATTTTCAGATGATTTATTGGTGTCGGATCGAAGAATGCGACCTGAGCATGACATGGATATGAATAAACTGTGACAGTTTGAAGACAAGGCGGGGTTTGTTCGCAAAGCAGGGTGGCGCAGGCGCAGGACTTCACACATCGATATACATGGACTCCTGCCCAGCCGTCTGTCTGACAATCCCCTCCCGCGGGAAGTCGCAGCGGAAGGTGCTGCCTTTGCCGGGTTCACTGTCGATGTCCAGTTTTGCCTTGTGGCGAACCAGTACATGCTTGACGATAGCCAGCCCGAGACCCGTACCGCCCTGTTCCCGGGAGCGTCCGGCATCGACGCGATAAAAGCGTTCGGTCAGGCGTGACAGATGTTCCGGGGCGATGCCCTCACCGCTGTCGCTGACTTCAAAATGGGCGCCACGGTTGTCCTGGTACCAACGGATCCGGATTTCGCCCTGTGCGGGTGAATACTGGACAGCGTTGAACACCAGGTTGGAAAACGCGCTGTATAATTCTTTGTTGTTGCCCCTGAGCCAAAGATCCGCGTCGGCATCAACAGAGATTTCGTGCGCCAGTATGCCGCTCAGGGTTTTCGCTTCCCGGCTGATCGTGGCGATCATGTCCGCTATATTGAGATTATCTATTTGTTCCGGTTCTGTTTCCGACTCCAACGAAGCCAGTTTTAAAAGATCTTCAATCAGGCGCCGCATTCTGTCAGTCTGTTTGCGCATTTGTTTGAACTGGAGCGTTTTTTCAGACGCATTATCATCCGCTTCAAAAGCTTCCAGGTAGCCGGCGATGACGGTCAGGGGCGTGCGCAGCTCGTGAGAGGCATTGGCGATGAAATCACTGCGCATTTGATTGATGCGATGCAGCCTGGTGATATTGCGAGCTACCAGCAGTCGTTGATTTTCACCATAAGGGGCGACGCGGATTTCCAGTCTCAATTGCGGATTGGCCGGTGCGACGATCTCAAGCCGCCGTTGCGTTGATTGCTTCTCCATCTCCGCCAGAAAGCTCATTAATTCAGGATAGCGGATGAGGTTGGAGATACGTTGGTTCGCATCCTGTGGCCAGCGAATGCCGATATATTTCAGTGCCCTGTCATTCGCCCATTCGATCTTGTCCTGTTCTCCGATGATGACAATGGCGTCGGGCAGGGCGGCAGCGGCTTCCTGAAAACGTTTTAGAAAACCGGACAGCCTTTGTTTACGTTGTTTATGGTTGGCGCGCAGATAGTCAAATTCTCTGGCTATTTCATCCGCCAGGCCGGATGCTTCCGGGGCTTCGGTGCCCGCACGGCGGTGTAACCAGAGCAGTAATTGCTTGAATATCCGGTATTGCCAATAGACATAACCCGCCAGGCCGGCAAAAAGACAAATGAGCACCTGGCCGGTGACCAGCCCGATTAGCAAACTGGCGCACATAACAGCAAACAGGCGCCAAAGATCGTCTTTCATGATCTATTTATCGGAAAAACGATAGCCCACGCTACGTACGGTCTGGATGAATTTATCATAGCCATAGCTTGCCAGTGTCTGTCGTAAGCGTCGAATATGCACATCGACGGTACGTTCTTCGACATAGACATTTTGTCCCCAGACCTGATCCAGCAATTGCGCACGACTGTATACGCGTTCCGGATGGGTGATAAAGAAATGCAGCAGGCGAAATTCCGTCGGACTGATGTCTATCACCTCACCCCTGGCGGTGACACGATAGGTGTCGGGGTCGAGCATCAGACCCTGGATTTCTATCAAAGTATCTGTTTCTTCCCGGATTGAGCGCCGCAGGACCGCGCGGATGCGTGCCAGCAGTTCTCTGGTGGAAAAGGGCTTGGTGATGTAGTCGTCTACACCGGTATCCAGGGCACGCACCTTGTCCAGTTCTTCTCCTTTGGCAGTCAGCATAATAATGGGAATATGTTTTGTTTCGGAGCGGTTTCGGAGTCGGCGTGCATAATCGACCCCGCTGACACCCGGCAGCATCCAGTCCAACAGGATTAAATCCGGTTTATTGCCGGCGATAATTTCCTGGGCCTGTTCAACATCAGCAGCTTCTTCGAAGGCATAGCCGTCCTTCATCAGGGTATAGCCGAGCATTTCCCGGATTGCAGCCTCATCCTCAACGATGAGTATTTTCCCTTTCATGGATTTAACATTTTGACTGACATCAGGATTATTAAACAGGGTCGATGTTACAGTTTAATGACAACGCCGAATCAGCGCATTGAGTTTTAATGGATTAGCGGCAACCCGGTACATCTGTTTTCAGGTAAAACAGCGGGTCTCGTCATAAATCCGTCATATATATTTCATGTCTTCGTCACACAGGAGTCATTTCAGCTTAACAGTTCAGGCCTACCCTGCCGTTTCAGCAGTTCGGCCTTCGTCGCCATTCAGGTTCGATCGAAGTCATCAGATTACAGACTTAACAGGAGAAAACCAGGTGAGTAAAACACGTCAGTTCAAGGCCATGTTGGCCACCATACTAATAACATCAGTAACACTGGTCCCGGCGCCGGCATTTGCCATCAATGATGCCATGCTGGATTTGTTAAAGATCCTGCGAGACAAGGGCAGTCTTACCCAGGACGAATACGGTCTGTTGGTCAATGCCTCCAGAGCCGATGCGGAGAAGGTGGAAGGTGTGACCGGTGAACTCAGTGCGAAACTGGACAAGAAGACCAGTGGTCTGCCGAAAATTACAACGAAGGGCAAGCTGAAAATCGAGTCTGAAGATGGCCTGCATTCGTTCCAGCCCATAGGCCGGGTATTCTGGGACAGCGTGTGGGTGGATGATGATGGTAACAGTGGCGAAAAGAGCGGCTCGGAGTTACGCCGTGCCCGCCTGGGTTTTTCGGCCCAGTTTTTCAAATACTGGAAGGCCAAACTGGAATACGATTTCGCCGGTTCCGAAGCGGATCTTAAAGATGGCTGGTTGTCCTACAACAACAAGACCGCCGGCGGCAGCAAATACAATGTGAAAGTCGGTCAGCAGCACGTCCCTTTTGGCTTTAACACCATCAGCAGCAGCAAGTACATGTCCTTTCTTCGACGCCCCATGTTTGCCGACGGGCCTTTATCACCGGCCCGTAACTACGGTGCCGCTTTTCGCATGGACGGCAAACGCTGGCTGGTGCATGCCGGGGCTTTTCTTGAAAGCCCTAAAGACGGCAAAGTCAACGTCGACGATGGGGGTGAAGATGAAACCACGTTCGCCCTTCGTATTGCCGGTACACCGCTGATGAAAGATAAAAATCACCTGCTGCACCTCGGTGCATCCTATATGTACAAGAAACCCCATGGTGATCGCGTCCGGGTCCGACAACGGCTGGTCAGTCATTTGTCAGATCGCGCATTAAATGCGGATTTCGGCACAGACGTAAATGATATCAACGCCTTTGACGTGGAAACGCTGGCGGTGTGGGGACCCTTTCATGCCCTGGGTGAATTTGTAAACTGGCGTGTTGATGATGATGGCAGCGGCAAGGCCAAACTGAACGCATGGTCGATTGAAGCGGGCTGGTTTCTGACCGGCGAGTCAATGAAATACAAAAAGGGCCAGTTCAGCGGTATTTCGCCAAAGCGGGCCTTCATGAACGGTGGTTTCGGTGCCTGGCAGTTGGCCCTGCGCTTTGAAAACATGGATCTGAACGATGGCGGCATAGTCGGCGGCGACGGTGATGTACTGACGGCCGGTATCAACTGGTACCCGGTCAAAAATATTCGTTTCATGGCGAATTACGCTACGGTCCTCAGTTTCAACAAGGCGGGCACTTCACTTGACGGGGTCGAGCCATCGGCCTTTTCACTCCGCAGCCAGGTATACTGGTAAAGGGACGCGGACTGCATTAAACAACTTCCCGGGCCCCGTCCATTGACGGGGCCTTTTTTTATTCCCTTTTGAATAAAAAGGGGCTAGGATCGGGCGTGCATGGAGTAAGGATGCAATAATCAACATCAAAAAGGAGCAATATATGGATATTTTAAGGAAAACCCTGCTGTCACTTCTTCTCATTTTACCCCTCATCACTTATGCCGGAGATGCCGTCGATATTAATGCTGCGGATCTGCAGACATTGATGACGATTAAAGGTATTGGGGAAAAGCGGGCGGCGGCGATCATTGCCTATCGCGAAAAGAACGGCAGTTTCAAGTCTGTCGATGAGCTGTCTTACGTACAGGGTGTCAGCGGATCACTGGTGGAGAAAAACCGGGATTCGTTGGTTGTCACCTCTTCCAGATAACCGTCCCGACTTGTGGCCGATCCTGCCATTGCGGGATCGGCCACCTTTTTACGTTGTGTTGAGCCTCCCCGTTATGAATTCGGAGAGGAACGGTCGGCTATGGTTTCAAATATACGCGCGATGGCTTCCGCCCCTGGATCGGTGATGCCCTTGAGACTGTCAGCATGCACGTAAGAAGAGCGCCCGGCTCTGGCTTTGTTCATTTTTGCCGTGGCTCTGGCCCCCTTACGGGCGGCTGTTGCCGCTTCGATAATTGATTTGCCTCGCATCAAGGTCTCCAGACCTGGCAGGAGTGCGTCCAGCATCGTCCTGTCCCCCGGACGTGCCCCCCCATATTGCATTACCTGCTCCACACCTTTCCTGAATGCGAGTGGCCAGTCCGCCTTGTGTCTGTATGCCTCCCCCGTTGCGGCAAGCAGGATCGCCATCAGCACGCCGCTTGAGCCGCCCATATTCCGGGCAAGTACATCGCTGAGTGCCGTTGTCAGCTCGGCGCCGTCCGCACTGGGCAGGAACTTAAGTTGTTTTTTCACACAACGTGCGGCATTGGCAAAGGTGGTACCGGTATCGCCATCGCCTGTGTGGGTATCCAGTTCATTCAGGTCGTTTTCCGCTTCCAGCAGCACCCGGCAAACAGCCCGGATAATTGCCTGAGTGTTTTTATCTGTGGATGCTTTATATTTTCTTTCGGTATTGACCTCAGGCAATTTAATTATTGTTGTTTTGCCCCTGACGCGCAGCCCCGGCCAGCTGTTTGCTGCAACATCAAACAAAAGCGCCTGTTTGCGTTGTCGGGTCAGGGGCATTAGTGAAAGGGAAAAACCGTTCATATTCAGAGAAGTCATCAGATGTGCCGGGCCGATAATAATATCCACTTTTTCGGCCAGGCGGGTTTTGGCGAATGAGTTGACCAGGATGGCCATTTCCAGCGGTGGAACAGCGCCCAGGTTATTAACAATCATCGCATAAGAACTCCTGCTGGCGCCTGTGGCTTTTGCCAGTTTTTTACAGGCCAGCATCATCAATTTGTTGGCGGAGGCCACTGCAACTTTTGAGACGCCGGGTTCGCCGTGAATACCGAGACCGAGTTCCGCCTCGTCGCTACCCAGGTAGTCCTGCCTGATATTGCCCGGTACCGTACAGGTATCAAGGGACAGACCTATGGACAGGCAGCTTGCGGCTGTTGCTCTTGCCTGTCTTGACACTTGTTTGAGTGACATTCCCCGGGCCGCCATATACCCAGCGATTTTGTGTACAAATAATGTACCGGCCACTCCCCGGGGCTGGACTGCGCCGGGAATGGCGATATCGTCCGCCACGATCACCAACTCGACTTTGCAGCCAAGTGCCTTGGCGCGCTCAGCCGCCAGTCCGAAATTAAGCCGGTCGCCTGTGTAGTTTTTGACGATCAGGAGTGCGCCGGCTTCTCCGGTCACAGCAAGGATGGCGGCCAGAATCGCATCCACGCCGGGAGACGCGAAAATTTCGCCACATACGGCGGCTGTCAGCATGCCCTCACCCACAAAACCGGCATGGGCCGGCTCATGGCCGGAGCCCCCTCCCGATATCAGGGCCACCCGGGATTTGTCCCAGTCAGTCCTGACAATGACTTTTGTGTGGGGATAGCCATCCAGTCGTGCAAGCCCGGCATTGGGTGAACTCAACAGAAAACCATCCAGTGCCTCGGTAACAATATTGTGTCTGGAATTGATAAAACGCTTCATGATTTGTCACCTCTCCCGATTAACTGGAAGACTCGGCCAATGTGGTAAATTCAGTAATCGCCGCGTTCACTTTGTTTGCGGCTTCCATATGTACCATGTGTCCGGCGTTATCAAATATCTTCACGGGGATACTTTCCGGCAGCTTTTTTACCTGCCCGGATCCGGCAATGCGGTCCTCCCGACCCCAGATAACCTGAACAGGTGTTTCCAACTGTGAGAGCGCAGGTTCCGCTTTGCAGTCAACGTCGATAATTGCCGCATCAGCAATTTTGCGAAGACAGGTGTCCACGGTTTCGATTCGTTTCACTTTCAGCATGTTTTCCACCATGTCCCGGTTAAGGTGCCTGGCGTCGGCAAACAATTGCTGCAGACAGTGTTTGATCTCCCTGCGCCGGCTTGCTGCGATAAAATCTTCAATATATTGCCGATCAAGTTCGGTTCCCGCGCCGATGCCGCTAATCAGGGTGAGTGATGAGATTTGTTGTTGTGCAGGCAGTTCAATGGCAATGGCGGCGCCAAGAGAATGACCGACCACGTGCGCCGGCTGCAATTCCAGCTTGCTCATCCATTCTGAGATCACAGTGGCCAGATCGGCAATTGTTCCCTTGCGAACCTGCTTTGATGATTGACCGTGTCCGGGCAGATCGACGGTGTAAACAGTATGTTCAGCGCTCAGCGCATCAATATTAAACAGCCAGCTTTTCTGGTCGCCGCCGAAACCGTGGATAAGCACCAACGGTGAATTGTTCTGTCCATGCCGGGACGGGATTTGCCGATAGGCGATGGTAATATCCTCAAGCGCCAGCATCAGTGGCCCTGTTTCCGTTTCCTCAGGGTTTGTCTCAGGAATAAAATTGTGCTGGAATTCCACGACGAAGGCATCGATTCTTTCTTTTTCCACCCCTTCTTCCGCAATCACGGCCAGTAATGCGCCAACAGGCAATGCCTCACCTGGCTGCACCAGCAGTCCGGACAAAATACCGGCATCATTGGCTTCCACGGCATTCACGGTTTTTTCCGTTTCCACTTCGAGCAACTCGTCGCCTTTCTGTATTTTTTCGCCTTCTTCTTTCAGCCACTCGATAACCTTGCCGCTGGTCATGGCCATGCCCCATTTTGGCATAGTCAGGGGGATAATTTTCCCGTCGGTCTGCATTAATCAGACATTACTTTTTTTACTGCCGAGATCACCTTCCCGGCATCGGGAATATACAATTGTTCCAGATTCGGTGCGGCCGGGATCGGCGTGTAGGGCGGCGTGACCTTTACAATGGGAGCTTTTAACATGGAGAAACCTTCCCCGGCCACTACAGACGCTATCTCTGATGCCATACCGCAACGGGGGCCTGCTTCGTCAACGATAACAAGACGTCCTGTGGTCTCCACGCTTTCCAGTATGCTGTCCGTGTCCAGTGGTGTGGTCGTTCTCGGGTCAATCAGCTCCGCCTCAATCCCCTTTTTTGCCAGTTGTGTTGCTGCCTCCATGGCAATATGTACCATGCGCGAGAAGGCAACGATGGTCACGTCCCCGCCTTCACGTACAAAATTGGCTTCACCAAAAGGGATTAAATAGGGCTCGTCCGGCACGTCCTCTGTCATATCATAGAGCAATTTGTGTTCGCAGAAGATGACAGGATCATTATCGCGTATGGCCGATATCAACAAACCTTTCGCGTCATAGGGCCCTGAGGGAACCAGTACCTTCAGCCCGGCAAAATAGCTGAATACTGGATACAGACATTGGGAATGCTGTGAAGAAATACCGAGACCCGCGCCAATCATGGTGCGGACCGTTAATGGTATTTGATCCTGACCTCCGTACATGTAACGATATTTGGCCGCCTGATTGACAATTTGGTCAAAGCAAACGCCAATAAAGTCGTTGAACATCAGATCAGCAATGGGACGCAGGCCACTGGCGGCGGCACCGATGGCCGCGCCCATGTAGCCAGCCTCGCTGATGGGCGTATCCAGTACGCGGTTTGCACCAAACTCACTTATCAAGCCCCGGGTAACACCCAAAGGTCCTCCCCACGCGTCACCCTCACCTCCGGTACCGGCTCCACCCGCCACATCTTCTCCCAGCAGGATGACATTCTCGTCTCTGCGCATTTCCCCGACGATAGCTTCATTTATTGCCTGGCGATATGTTTTCTTTGGCATCTTCAGTTCGTCCTATATATTGTCCGCATAGATATATCGCATAAATTCTTCTTCCGGAGGGAAAGGTGCTGCTTTGGCGTCGGCATACACCTGATCAATCAACTTCATGACTTCATTGTCGATACTGTCCAGTTCTGTTTGTTCGAGCAGGTTTCCCGTCAATACCTTCTGCCGAAACCGCTGCAGGCAATCATTATTGCGCCGGCATTCTTCCACCTCGCCCTTGCGACGATAACTTTGTGCGTCTCCCTCGAAATGACCGAAATAGCGGGTCAGCTTCAGTTCGATGATACTCGGACCATCACCATCACGTGCCCGTTGCAGAGCGGTATTGACGGCATCGTATACGGCGAAATAATCATGGCCGTCCACCAGGACGCCGGGCATCGCAAAAGCGGCCGCCCTTTTGTATATATCCTTGCCTGCTATCGCGTAGTCAGCTCCGGTGGCTTCACCATAGCCGTTATTTTCAAATACAATGACCAGCGGCAGCGTCCATATAGAAGCCAGGTTCAAGGCCTCGCTGACAACACCCTGGTTGACTGCGCCGTCCCCGACCAGCGCAAGGGCTATGCCGCCGGTTCCCCGGTTTCTGGCAGCCAGCGCGGCACCGCAGCCCAGCGCTACGCCGCTGCCGACACCGCTGTTGGCGGCCCACAGTCCCTTGCCTGCATCATGCAAGTGGGCAGAGCCGCCCCGGCCACGACACAATCCGCCAGCGCGGCAATAGATCTCTTTGGCCACAGCAAACACATCGGCACCACGGGCAATGGCGGGTCCGTGGGCACGGTGAGTGTTCAGCAAAACATCTTTATCCGTCAGGTTGGCGCAAACACCCGCCGCTGATGCTTCCTGTCCGGCATACAAATGGACAAAACCGGGCACGCCGCCGGCAGCGAATTCAACATGCATACGCTGTTCAAATTCCCGCATCGTACACATGCTTTTGTAAGCTGCCAGGAGCTCATTTCGGCGTTGTTTCATTGATTCGCGCTCCCATTGTTTGGTAACGGCAAAACTACTAGCTATTGCCGGCGGGACAATAGCGCAAATGGCGTATTTTCCAGATAAATACGTAAAATGCTTCCGGTTTCCCGAAAAGTTGTCCTGCGAGAAATTTTTACTATGCCGTGCCTGTCACAGTGTTTAATGAAGAAAAGAATCCGGTGATGATATTACTGAAGGATGAAATCGCTGTTGTGGGCGGGGCAGCAGACCGTCAAAGGAGCGGACTTCTATGACTAAAAGCCTGGCGTTGTCCTGCTGTTATCCCGCGATCAGAAAGTTTTCCTAATGGTTACACCCCACTCGCGGGGTCGGTTATAGATTGCTTCTGTAAAACCGAAAGCACCCAAATCAGAGGAACCGCTGTTTATAACACGTTTGTTCGTCAGATTGGTGCCGAGTAGTGTTAATTGCCAGCCATTTTTCGGCATCTCAAAGCTTATTCGTGCGTTGACAATACTGTGCGCCTTTCTTATTACGCTGGGTGTATTGGCGATATCCGAGAATGAGCTGTCCTCAAACGCCCAGTCGCCCCTGACGCTGAATTCACCGTAGTCCCGCCACGGCCAGGTGTATTGCAGATGAGTACTGGCCGACCACTCCGGCGTTCTGACATTCTTGGTATTCAAGTTGACCGTCTGCACCTGTAGAGTCGGATCGAGACTTGTGATGTCGAAGTCCAGATAGCCAAGCGTTGCGCCTATATCAAGACCCGGCATGGGTACGGCCTGTATTTCCAGTTCCAGTCCCTGTATCTCAGCAGAGCCGATGTTGTCTGTTCTGAGTATCAGTGTACCGGTATTTTGCGAAAAACTGATATCGTTGATCTGCAGATCTTTATAATCCATGTAAAAGGTTGCTGCATTTAAACGCAAGCGCCGATCAAACCATTCTGATTTTATCCCGATCTCGTAAGAGGTAACAGATTCCGGATCAAAAGTTTCGACCAAAGCGGCTACAATCGGCCGGCCGTTAAAGCCCCCGCTCTTGAAACCTTCCGAAATCGTGGCATAGGTCATCAGGTCATCCGTCCACTGGAATTGAATGCTGCCCATTGGCGTCAGCTCATTCCAGCTGTTGCGTACTGTCGTCAGGGGCACAATAAAAGTGCCGCTGTCAATGCGCCGATGCTCAAGTGTGTATTCCTTTTCCTCATAGGTATAACGCAGACCGGCTGTCACTGACAGACGATCGCTTACATCAAATGTACCCTGCGCAAAGGCGGCCATGCTGGTTATATCGATTTGATTGAAAATATCAAAATCAAGATCCAGCAGCGTGTTAATAAAATTACCGGCGCCACCCGGTGCCGTGGGTGAAGCGATTGGAGAACCATCCAGGGTCCCCGGCAATGCCTCCAGAGCATTGAACAGACCGGAGGTCAACCTGACATCATTCCGGTCCTGTCCGAATTCATCAAAGTAGAAGAAACCCGTTTGCCAGCGCAGGCGATCATCAATGGCATTTCCGAATAGCTGGATCTCCTGACTGATCTGTTCCTGCTCCTGGGAATCATCAGTAGCCACGATGGGTAAGGGAGAACCGTCACCATCGCGGCCGAAACGTGCATCGAAAGTCCGGTATGCGGTAATGGATCTGGCGGTTGCCCAGCCCATATTCCATTCTATGGTGCCGTTCAATCCCCAGGCATCCAGCGTTACCTTGTTCGGTCCGGTGCCATAACTGTCCTCCACATTGTCAGGAATGATATAGCGCCCGTCATAAGGCGTACCCGCCGGTCCACCGACAAAGCCGTTCCACAACTGTGACGGGACAGCATTACTGGTATCGATCAGCGTAACGACCGTGGGTGCGGAATTTTGATCCCGTCTTGTGTAATCAATGGAAAAATCCACTGTAACATTATCCGCAGCCAGCCAGCGTAATGCTCCTCGTGCCGCCGTCTGGCCTTCATCGCCAAGACCGTCGTCTATTTTATTTCCGGTATTAAAATCAAAGCGGTCGCCATAACCGTCCCGGTTCTTGGTGGAGAACGACACTTTGGAAAACAATTTATCTTCCATGATGGAGAAATCAAAGCTGCCGCGGGCATCGATCCGGTTAAAATTACCTGCCGTCACCTGTACATACCCGCCTGGCTCGCCTGTGGGTTTGGCAGACACAACGTTGATAGCACCGCCGATGGTATTCTTGCCGAACAAGGTACCCTGCGGCCCGCGCAAAACCTCCACCCGTTCCAGATCGAGCAGATCCATAACGCCGCCTATGGTGCGGGGGTGATATACACCATCGATGTAGATACCGACACCCGGATCCGTGGTAAACAGAAAATCATCCTGGCCAATGCCGCGGATATAAACATTGGCACTGGGGCCACCCCCACCGCGTGCTGTTGAACTGACTGCCACATTGGGAGCGTAGGCCGAGACCTCCATAAGATTGGTGAGGTTGCGCTGCTCAAGGTCATCCGCCGTGAAAGCTGATACCGCAATGGGTGTTGCCTGTAATGATTCTTCGTGCTTGCGTGCGGTAACGACAACCTCTTCAAGAACTGCCGTTGAACTGTTGGTGGCTGTCCGGGCATTGACGTTGCCGGTTCCCAGCAGCAGGCCGGAAACCACTAACAGCGGCAAAACGAGAGTTACTTTTTCAATACCGGGCGGGATATAGTGCGTAGCTGCGTTATGAGAGGATAAACAGGGTGAGTTCGACATGATACCTCCAGAGCAAAATATCATTTTTTTAACGTAGATATCGATACCAGTTTTCTGAAAACTGGCATTCGGACGCTGACAGAGTAATAAGCATTTACGACGCATCAATAGCGCAAATTGCCTATTTTTGTGATATTCCCGGTAGCGGGTTCAGGCAGCCGTCATGTCAATCAAGCAGACCCGGCAACCAAAGTACAAGCCGGGGGCTAAATGTAACCAACATAAGGACAGTGAACATAAGCAGGTAAAAGGGGATCAGATCCTTCAGCGTCTTCTCAATGGAGACCTTGCCGATCGAACAGCCTATCATCAGCGACGTTCCCACTGGAGGAGTGCACAGACCTATACCCAGATTGATTATCATAATGACACCGAAGTGAACGGGATCCACGCCCAGCTCCTGTGCAACAGGAAGGAGCATGGGGGTAAGCAAAAGTATGAGTACGCCCATATCCATCAGCATACCGAGAACAAGCAGCAGAACATTAATCGCGAGCATAGCGATGACAGGATTTGAAGAGATGGAAAAAATTATATTTGCGAGACTGTTCGGTATTTCAAGATAGGCCAGTAAAAAGGCGAAGGCTGATGAAGTCATGATGATTGCCACGACTGTAGCCAGAGTGCCAAGCGATTGTTTCAGCACAAGCATTATTTTATGAAACGGCATTGTACGGTAGACAAAACGAGTCACAATCAGGGCGTAAACAGTGGCAACGGCGGCCGACTCCGTTGCCGTGAAAACACCCAGCACGATACCGCCTATGATAATGGCAATAGTAAAAAGTCCGATGGATGCTTCCAGTGCAACCATGACGGCTTTTCTGAAGGAATGACGCTCTCCGGCAGGATGCCCCTGGCGTACGGCCAGGATCCAGCACAGACACATCAGCCCTCCCCCCAGTATTATTCCTGGAACATAGCCGGCCAGAAACAGCTTTTCCAGAGATACCCCGCCTGCGGCGAGTGCGTAGTAGATCATGTTTTGACTCGGTGGTATCAGGACACCCTGCACGGACGATGTGATGGTCACCGCAACAGAGTACCCCGGCCGGTATCCGCGTTTCACCATGGACGGGATAAGAAAGGATCCTATAGAAGCAATATCCGCGACAGAGGAACCGGAAATACCGCCAAACATGGTGCTTGACACGATATTGGCCTGTGCCAGACCGCCTTTGAATCGTCCCACCAGCGTATCGGCAAAACGAACCAGGCGATCCGAAATACCGCCCTCCCCCATTAACTGGCCGGCCAGTATAAAAAAAGGAACGGCGAGGAAAGTAAAGCTGTTCAGTCCGTTGACCATTCTGTGTGCAACGACCAACGTGGGTATGTCCAGATAAAATGCCGTTGCAAGGGAAGATACGCCCAGTGCGAAAGCGATAGGAACACGCAGGAACATCAACAACAGAAAAAGGCCAATCAGGATAAGCGCGCCCAATGTTTGCTGATCCATATCAGGGGCTCTCGATACTCGAGGGCTCGGCGTCTTTGCCGGGGAAATGATCCAGCAGCAGGTTGCCGATGGCATTGATTGCCATGAGCCCTCCACCCGCCTGGAGAGGATAATAAAGCCAGGACCTGGGGATTCCGGAGGCGGACAGAGTCTGATCGCCAACAATATCTATCAACAGGCCGGCGTTAATACTGATGTTAAGTGCGAAAAAAAGAATCAGAAATTCGACCGCTATATTTGTCAGCAACTGTAAAGAGGGGCGAAGACGATCCCAGATAACGGAGATGGCCATATGCGTATGCCGGTAGATGGCGACAGCAACCGACAGCATGCCGAACCAGACAAGCAGCAGCAATGCGACCTCTTCCGACCAGCTTACCGGCGATCTGAAAACATAGCGCAGGAACACCTGGATAAAAACAATACCCAGCAATACTGTCAACAGAAGGTAACAAAACCATTCTGTCAATTTATTAATCCATTCGTAAAATACAGCCGAATATTTTTTAATTTTCATTACCGGTTTTCTGAGGCACTTGTCGTTGAAGCGGAGTACGGCCGCTTATCCGCAGTGTTTGGCGCTCTTCCGGCCACATATAGGGGAACTTCCGTTGCAATATTGACGGGTATGTCATTTGACAGCATCGATTCTTTTAATCAGTCTGTCATAGAGCGGGAATTCTTTGTATATAGGCTGTACAGCTTCACGAAATTGTCGATTGTCGATGGCGGAAATTGAGACACCTGCTGCTATCATTTTTTCTTTGGCTCTCATATTTGCTTCAGTCATGATTTTTCGTTCATACCATGC
>JAJRTU010000157.1 GCA_024278135.1 Gammaproteobacteria bacterium | reverse complement strand
TGAGCCTCGATCAAAATATCATCTGGTTTACCGAGGACAAGGACAATCCTGTATTGCGCCGGCACATTGAAGACGGCGGCGAGGCGGTCACCATTGATAAGCAACACATTCTGCATATCAGGGAGGGCCAAAGAACAGCGATAGTCAAGGTCGCCGAGATACCCATTACGCTGAATGGCATGGCCCGCCACAATGTGCAAAATGCTCTCGGCGTAACGGCGCTGGCATGCACCCTGGGCATGGATTACCGCTATATCAAAGCCGGATTGACGGGCTTTCGGGGCGACGTGGAAGACAATCCCGGGCGGGGCAATTACCTGGAAGCCCGCGGGGTGAAAATCCTGATTGATTTTGCACACAACGAACATGCCATGAGGGCACTGGCCTCCACCGCTGTCAATATCAACTGTCGTCGCCGTCTGATCCTGTTAGGCCAGGCCGGGGATCGGAGCGATGAGGCCATAGGCGATCTGGTGAATGCCGCAATGGAAACGGGTCCGGAGCAGATGATCGTCAGCGAGACTCCCGGCTATGAGCGCGGCAGGGAGGTGAATGAAACTTCGGAGATTATTGTATCGGCCATGCTGGCGACAGGCTTCCCCGCAGAAAAGATCATGCGTGTCAGCAACCCTGTCGAAGGCGTACAACAGGCCCTGGACTGGGCCAGACCTGGTGACTTTTTATTGCTTTTTGTTCTGACCGGCCGGGATGAAGTGATGAAAATTGTGAATGACTTTATCTCTCGCTGAGTGCGCAGCCGTCGACAGAGCAAATAGACGTTTAACTTTTCAACCTGCGTCGGCTATGGTAGTGCACTGGATAGCTCAACGAACCCGGTGATAATGCTTATGATGACGCTCTATCAATTTCCCATATCCCATTTTTGCGAAAAGGTGCGCTGGGCGCTGGATTACAAGCATATTGATTATCAGAAGAAGAACCTGATCCCGGGGCTTCATACAATGAAAACAAAGAAATTGGCTGCACGCTCCTCCGTGCCCGTCCTGGTCCATGACGAGAAGGTGATTCAGGGCTCCAGCAGCATTCTTACTTATCTGGATGAAACATTTGCGGAGCGGAGACTGAGCCCGGAGAACGCGTCGCTGAAAGAAGACGCACTGGAATGGGAAAAGTATGTCGACAAGGAGATAGGCATTCATGTTCGTCGTTGCTGCTATCATATTCTGCTGGAGCACCCCGACATAGTCATTCGCTTCTTCGCGCAGGATGGCCCCTGGTACGGAAAGATCTTTTTAAGCTTCATGTTCCCTAAACTGAGAACAAAGATGCGGGATCTGATGACGATCAACGCTGAATCAGCGCAGATCTCTCGAGAACGTCTGGGCGCAGCCATCGACCGAATCCACGCTCATCTGCAAAAGCATAAATTTCTGACAGGGGATCAGTTCAGCCGGGCGGATCTGGCTGCGGCGGCATTGCTGGCACCTTTATGCCGGCCCGAAAAATACGGTTTGCACTGGCCGGATCACATCCCGGCGCAATTGCAGGAACTCACGGATGAGTTTCGGGAGAAAACAAAATGGGTGCTTGATGTCTACGACAAGTTCAGATAGCCACTTCCTTTTCCAGCATCAAAGTAATAACCAGGCGCGGTAAAGCAGACGCAGGGCGAATACCGTCATGATAATCCTGAATACGCTCCTGAACTGTTTTTCCGAGATCCTGTGTAACATCGCCTTGCCTGCCCGGGCGGCGGGAAAAGAAATCAGCACCGCCAATACGACAACTGCCACATAGGGTTCGTAGTCAAAACCGAAACTTGTGTAGCCTGTTATCTTAAAAATATTCATAAACATCAGACCCGCTGCCAGCGTCGCTGTAATCTGCAGTTTGTTCAATTTGCTGCGCATCACGACGGGCTGGAACAGACCACCGAAGGAAAACAAGGCCGATAAAAAAGAATGGATCAGACCCACCAGGACAAAAGGGTGAGGGATTTCTCTTTTGAATTTTATGTCCGGTAACCACACTGCCAGCAACATCAATATCGCCACGGCAACGGCGATGAACAATTCAGGCAGATCAATGTAAATACTGGTACCGGCGACAGCGCCCACTGCCGCGCCGATGACAAAAGGAACAACGATGGGCCAGTGAATATCTTTTCTGAAATACCAGCTTCGGGACAGCGACAGACCAATCATCATGGCACTGTGTACCGGCACCAAAGCGGAGATGGGCAAAACGGTGCTGAGTATGGCAATCATGACAAAACCACCACCGATGGCAAAGGCTGAACTGATGGCGGTGGAGAGGAAACTGCCGAGCAGGATAACCCAGACCAGCGGGTCAAGCAGATACATAAAAAAGATAAGTCAGTATGCGTTTAAAGAAAAATTTCCGTTTTAATTCTGCTTTTGTCTGATATGTTTATGGATATTATTTTCCTTGAAATTCAAATCCTGACTCAGTTCCACCAGTTCAAACGATATCCCCAGTGGACGTTTGGCAAACAGGGGCTTGAAGTAATCTTTTAAAGCCCCGAATATCAACTCGCCTACCTTCTTTCTGGTTTCAATATCGCGCCCATGCCCCAGCTTCAGTGTCATATGGACAAAGGCATTTTCCGGATCTCCGTCAGCGATTAAATATTTTTCACAACGTATGGCACGAAAACGAATGCCTCCCAATGGAAATACTCCGGTTTCCAGCGCGGCATCATGTAGTGTGCTCAATAATTTCTGTATCTTGATTTCATCATCAAGGTTGGAAGAATACTCAATTATAAAATGTGGCATAGACATCCCCGAATAAAGTACTTACATACGCTTATTTTACCCTATTGGAAAAACATTACACATCAATCCTTTCAGATTGGTCGCCCCCATACCCGGATCCAGTGGCGGGCCATCCATCGTCAGCACATTAATGTTTGACTCCTTCCAGCCATAGTCCGGGGCCTGCCTTTCCGGGAACCACCAGCCGAATTCAGTGCTGAGCACGCGCCGGTCAATACCGTCAAACAGTCTGGCCTTCAGCTTGATCCTGCCTCTAGGCGATTCAAGGTAAACCCAGTCGCCATCGGCAATACCCAGCGCACTGGCCGCGTCCGGATGAATCTCGACAAGGGGA
>JAJRTU010000156.1 GCA_024278135.1 Gammaproteobacteria bacterium | reverse complement strand
GGCCAGACTGGCCTCATCGGCACGGTGATCCGCCAGCAAGGCAACCAGATTGTTTGTACCAATGGCATTGTCTGGCTGTTTTTCGAGCACCTTTTCGTAGATAGTGATGGCGGCTTCGAAATTCTGCTGCTGTTCGCGTATTCCAGCCAGCCCAATCATAAGGCGTATGTTATCAGGTAGTTGTTTCAGGCCATCCTGATAAGCCTGTACAGCACCGGCAAGATTATTATTAGCGCGTCGTGCCTGTGCCAGTTGCGCATATATGGCGGGATTGCCCGGAGTAATTTCAAGTTGCTTCTCGAATGCCGCTTCAGCCCTGGTGAAATCTTTTTTTGACAGATAGACGACACCCAGGATGCTGTTGGCTGACTTGTGCCCAGGATTTTTCTTCAGAATAGCCTTCAAGCGCTGCTCGGCTTTATCCGCCTGGCCCTGTTTCATTTCCAGATTAACCAGTGCAGTGAGTACCTCGACCGAGTCCGGTGCCTTTTCGAGCGCCGTTTCATACTGACCGATAGCTGCAGTCATATTATTCTGCTCAACCAGTAACAAGCCTTTACGGTAATAACCCTCCGCGCTGTCAGGAATAATCTTTTGCACCTGATCGACAAGGCTGATCGCCTCCGCATACTTCTTTTGTGCTGCCAGTACTTCTGACCGGGTCAATAGTGCAGCAACACTCTTCGGATTCTTTTCCAGCAGCTTGTCCAGAATATCAAGCGCCTCCTTATACTTCTTTTGTGCCAGATGTACGCGCGCTTCCCGGATAAAGCCACTTTCCTTGTCCGGCGCTCCTTCCTGCATCAGTTTGGTGACCGCTTCCATACCGACCGCATCACCCTTGCGCGCCAGTAACCCGAGCTTGGCTTTCAGCACCGACTCGTTGTATTTATCAATTCTCAGCAGAGCATCCAGCTGCTCGAGAGCATTATCGATATCACCATCCCGGGTAAATATCTGCGCAATCGAGAGATACATCCTGGGATCACCCGGATTACTTTCGATACCACGGCGCAGGGTATCAAGCGCCAGTCCTTTTTCCTTGTTTGCGAGATGAGCAGCTGCGAGCAACTGCAGCACATCTACATTATCCGGCTGATCTTTCAACACGGAACGGAAATCGTTAATCGCTTCAATGTAATCCTTGTTGTTGGCAGCAAGTCGGCCTTTCAGCAGTAAAGCTGCATTGTCGCGCGGATTTTCATCCAGCACTTTCTTTAACAATACCGGGACGCGGTCATCTTCGATGTTTTCACTCACAAGTACCTGCGCCAGCATTACGCGTGCGCTTAAACCGGCCGGTTCGGCATCCTGAGTATCGATCAGCCCCTGCAAGGCCTGCTTGGCTTCATCTTTTTGACCGTTAGCTATATAGAGCTTTACCAACGACAGCTGTAGCTCTGTCATGTCCGGTTGCTGCTGAATAAACTGCTTGAGCTTCTCGATAGCCGCGTCTTTACTCTTGCGCGATGCCAGTAATTCAGTCAGCAACAGGTAACGCCGGGCATCTTTCGGATCAGCAGCAATAGCCTCGTCCATGACTTGCTCTGCCTTGTCGATCTGGTCGGCCTGAGTCAGGAATGAAGCCAGGCTGATGCGATAATCCAGCTTGTCGGGATTCTCCTCTACTATCTGGCGCAAAACAGCTTCTGCCTTATCAGGCTCCTCGTTGCCCATATAGTGAATAGCCAGGCGCTGTTGTAAAACAATCGGCTCAGGGTTGGCTTTGGCTGCGTTAATCAGTACCGTCTCGGCATCGTCTGCACGATCCTGCTGATCATAGAGCCCGGACAGAAGCACCGCGGCTGACTGCATGCCTGGTTCACGGTCGATGACTTTTTCCAGTTGTGGTATGGCCCTGTCTATATCACCGTCGCTAGCCCAGAGTGTTGCCTCCAATGCCAGCATCCCGGCATTCTCGGGATCCCTTGCACGGATTTCCTTGATCTGCTCCTGGACAAGGCCCATCGCATTGGCGGCACCGGTCGCATCTTTTCTTACTTTCAGGGCAGATGCCTGCGCCAGGTGAAAATTCGCCATGTGAACTCGCGCTTCAACCATATCCGGGTCGTACACAAGGGCTTTCTTGTAATTGGCAAAAGCTTTCGCCCAGTTCTTCTGTTTTTCTTCAACCTGCCCCATGAAAAAGTAGCCCATGGCATCCTTGGGATCAATCTGCAGGGCATTTTTGAACTCGACACCGGCCTTGTCATAATTCTTCTCTGCCAGGTAGACCTTACCTTTCTCGAGGTACTGCGCCTTGCGTTCCTCTTTACCACCGCAGGCAGACAACAGGCCAACGGTTATGACAAGAATCAGCAGCTTTTGTAACAGGCCTTTGGATGTTCTCATGCTTATCTCCAGATCGTAATTGTGCAGGATAATTTTTTCATTTCGCGCAAAGTCAACACACTCCACGCAAATCCGTCTGATTCTCCAGGAACCACTGGTAGGTCTGCGCTACCCCTTCGCGCAGGTCAATCTTTGCCCGCCATCCCAGGCCGCTTATCTTGCTCACATCCACCAGCTTGCGCGGGGTACCGTCCGGTTTCGAGGCATCGTACACAATCTCTCCCTCAAAACCCACCACATCGCGAACAATCGAAGCCAGCTCAGCGATGCTGATATCTTCACCCACACCAATATTCACGATATCGTCATCATTGTAATGTTCCAGCAAAAACAGGCCGGCGTCAGCCAGATCATCCACGTGCAGAAATTCGCGCAGCGGCTTGCCCGAACCCCATACAGTCACGGTTGCACGGCTTTCCAGCTTTGCATCATGAAATTTACGCATCAGCGCCGGCATTACATGCGATGCACCCAGGTCAAAATTATCGCCCGGCCCATACAGGTTGGTAGGCATTGCAGCGATGAAATTACAACCGTACTGCCTACGGTATGCCTGACATAATTTTATGCCTGCAATCTTTGCCACTGCATACCATTCATTAGTAGGCTCCAAAGGCCCTGTCAGCAAATATTCTTCCTTCAGCGGCTGGGCAGCCAGTTTTGGATAGATACAGGTACTCCCAAGAGCCAACAATTTCTTTACGCCATTCCGATATGATGAATGAATAACATTCGCTTCCATCATAAGGTTATCGTAGAGAAATTCTGCCGGGAGGGTATCATTGGCCAGTATCCCACCGACTTTAGCCGCCGCCAGAATTACATAATGCGGTTTCTCTTCAGCAAAAAAATCGCGCACGGCCTGCTGCTCGCGCAGGTCCAGCTCTTTACTCGTACGTAGGACAAGATTTTCATAGCCATCGGCCTTCAAGCGCCGGATTATCGCCGAGCCCACCAGGCCACGGTGGCCGGCAACATATATTTTATCCTGCCTGTCCATCGTCATTCATTATAGTCAAACGTTTTAAACCCTTCACGCTTGCAAAGCTCATCGCGTTCGGCGAGCTTCAGATCCTCACGCACCATCTCTGCGACCATATCATCCAGCGTAATCTCGGGTATCCAGCCAAGCTCTTCACGCGCTTTCGTCGAATCTCCCAGCAAGGTCTCGACTTCGGTGGGCCGAAAATAACGCTTGTCCACCTCTACCAGAATCGCACCTGAGTCCGCGTCAAAACCTTTTTCATCAATACCCTCGCCTTCCCAGCGCATTGTGATGCCGACTTCCTTGCATGCCGCATTAACGAAATCACGAACTGAATACTGCACCCCTGTGGAAATACAATAGTCATCCGGACATTCTTGTTGAAGCATCAACCATTGCATCCTTACATAATCTTTTGCATGACCCCAGTCGCGTTTTGAATCCAGGTTACCCAGGTAAATCCTGTCCTGCAGACCCAGCTTGATACGCGCCACAGCCCGGGTAATCTTGCGTGTTACGAATGTCTCGCCACGAACGGGGGACTCATGATTAAAAAGAATACCGTTGCAGGCATAGATGCCATAGGCTTCGCGATAATTGACGCAAATCCAGTATGAGTACAGCTTGGCCACCGCATAGGGGCTACGCGGGTAAAATGGCGTACTCTCCTTTTGAGGAATCTCCTGCACCTTGCCAAACAGTTCACTGGTGGACGCCTGATAAAACCGGGTCTTCTTTTCCAGACCAAGAATACGGATAGCCTCCAGCATACGCAGTGTGCCCAGAGCATCTGCATTCGCCGTATATTCCGGCGTTTCAAACGAAACAGCCACATGGCTTTGCGCAGCGAGATTATAAATTTCATCCGGCTGAACTTCCTGAATGATACGAATCAGGTTGGTGGAATCCGTCAAATCGCCATAGTGAAGAATAAACCTGCGTCCCTTTTCATGCGGATCTTTATACAGGTGATCAATGCGATCTGTGTTAAAAGAAGACGCGCGCCGCTTTATTCCATGAACATCATAGCCCTTGCCAAGCAGAAGCTCGGCCAGATAGGCGCCATCCTGGCCGGTAATGCCCGTGATTAAAGCAACTTTCCTTGAGTCAGCCATCGGCTTTCAACTCCTTTCCAGACTTGGTCAAAATACACCCCGAACGGCAATTACACCCAGGGACAACAAAGTCGACAGCGTGAAAAGATTCAGCCGGCTCTGCATATGCCTGATAAGCACTTCTATGCCGTAGAAAAGTATAATAAGTTCAATAATAACGCCAACCACCGACTTTTCTACATAGCCGCTTTCCAGCATGAAACCCATTACTATCACAATCAGCAGCGTCAGGTAATCAAGCGGCGTTACCTGGAAAAACTCCTGCTTCGATGCACGCACAGCAAATGCTGTAGCAATGCCGGTCAACGCGTAGAACAGGTAGATCGGGCTAGAGTGTTGCAGCAGAAAATCCGGCGGGTAAAACTCTATCAAATACACCACGAATGCTACTGCCACAAACAAAATGAAGCGCAGAAATAAAAACCATAACCGATAGCCGAATATCAGCCTCGCCAACAGCAACACAAAAAGTCCTGCGGCCGATGCAGACAGGTCAACCGGCACAGCTGTAACAGACAAAGCCCCCAGCACCAGGAATGCTGATATCAGTATCTGTATCATCTTTCGATTCGCCAGCATCAAAATACCATCTGAATCCATGCCGGCTATCAGCTTCTCTATTTCTGTTTCTTCCTGACCGCTGTGAAGCCGCCAATGCATACGCTCTGCAATAACCAGGCAGCCAAATAACCCAATGCACGCACCAAAATAGATACCCAATAACAGCCCATCTGACTCATAAGACAGGAACACGGCACTGATGACGAAAAATGCCTGGATCGAATAAATCAACATAACCGATTCGTGGTGCTGAAAACCCAGCTCCAGCAAACGGTGATGTATATGGTTTTTGGTTGCCCTGAACCAGTTCATCCCTGCATAGGCCCGCTGCGCAAAGACAGACAATATATCGATAACCGGGAGCCCCAGCAGCAAGGCCGGTAATACCGGGCTCAATGCTGGATTGGAAACCTGGGTCAGGTACACCACAAGGAATGCCAGGGTAAAACCGATGAACTGGCTACCGCCATCACCCATAAATACCCGGGCCGGGTATGAATTGAAACGCAGGAAACCAAACACGCCGCCTGCAGTGGCAAGGGTAATCAGCATAACAACCGTATCATTGACCTGGTATGCAAGGTAAAAAACGGCACCCAGGCTCAGCAGTGATTCCCCGCCGGCCAATCCATCCAGTCCGTCCGAATGGTTGATCGCGTTGATAACGCCCACCATGGCAACCACGGTGAACAGCCTGCCGAATGTTTCATTAACCGGCGCCATATCCATTAGCGGGAGATAGGTAACGTAAAGGTCGCCATGATAGACAACCAGCAGCACAGCTATGAACTGGCCAATAAACTTGACGTAATGCCCCAACTCCTTGACATCATCCCAGACGCCAAAGACGAGAAGTACGACAGAGCCCAGCAGAAAAGAAACCGTGAGGTCATTCCAGGGCAACCAGACCGCCATGGGCAAAAGCGCCCCGAGCACGATACCCACACCACCAACACGGGGAATAGGCACAGCATGCACCTTGCGCGGATCCGGTTTATCCATCATTCCCAATGCCGGGGCAAAACGGATAAGCAACGGAATCAACGCCATGCTTACAGCCATGGCGACAACCAGAACCAGAAGACCGGAACCCAGCTCGTTATTCAATCTTCCGCCCCTCCGGCCAGCCTGGAAAATGATTCATCACACTATTCCGGAATATAGTCATTCAGAAGAGGCACGACTTCTTTTGCAAAGCCTTGCAGCCGCCGATCCGCATCTTCAATGCTTTGACCTGGTTGTATGAAGGCTGTAAGACGCACCAACGCACCATCGGTTCGATTCCGGGTCAATGCATCCCAGAACATATACCATTTCACCATCCATTCGTTGCTTATATCCCGGCCGCGCTGCTGGAACCAGTAATAAACCAACTGGGCATATTCGCCCTTCCTGATGACCATGCGGTTCACTTCAAGCCCGCTGCCACCAAAGTCCACACCTGGAAGATTGACAACCGAATGATTTTTTATCAGCCAGCCGCCCCCCGGTATACATGCGCGAGGATAATGTGCGGCCGAGCCCGCCTGTTGGTCAGCGTAATACGCAACGTAAAAGTTGACCGACTCACCATCGTCATTGACGTAATCCGTCATCAGGTAGTCATCAAGTTTCAGCGAATCCAGAATAATCTGCTCAAGCCTGCTGTTGCGGCCTTTCCAGTCATCAATCTGTAAAGGGAATTCTGCAAACACCTTGCGCGGCAGCTCCACCTCCTCACGACCCTGGGCATAAAAACTCCCGGCCAGAATCACACCCGCAACAAGCACTATCGCGTAATGCTGCCCATGCAAGCGGCGATATGATTTTTCAACACACTCGACAGCATCCGGCAAATCAATTGCGAAGGCATCCGCCAGCTTCATCTTGTTCTTGCCGATACGCGATAACAGCATCATCTCCAGGATCAGGATGCCCGTACATGCCATAAAGATGAACCAGCCTTCGAAATCGTGAAGGAATCCTTCCGCCTGCTCAATACCGTAGTATTCGACCAGCACTCCAATCATACCGATGCGAAAACTGTTCATGAAAACTGTAATGGGAATACTGGACAGAAACACCACGGCTTTTTTCCAGAACGCAGCATTGTAAATGTAGGCCGCAATAAACGAGAGACTCACAAGCGGGAACAAATAACGCAGTCCGCTGCAGGCCTCGACAACCTGGAGCTTGAACGTGCCCAGGTCAATAACATTCCCTTCAAGGTAAACACTGATATCAAACAGCCGAATCACAGCCACACCCAGTTCGGATGAAATCAACTGGAGCTTGGTCGATAGCGTGTTATAGATAAAGGGTGGTAACGGCACCATGAAGAACAGGAGCGCCAACGGGATCGCCACTATCCTGAATGCGCGCCAACCCAAAAGCGACAGCGCAACTCCCAATACCGCTAAAACCAGCGCATACTGCGACAGCGTGTGCGTCGTCGCTACTGCCCCCATAAAAAAGATCAGCCCTGCAAAAACTACAATAAGAACACCAGACCAGGTGGGTTCGAAGCGTTGCTCTGCAAGTTCATTTTTTTTCTGCCAAACGAAGAATGCGGATATAACGGGGATAAGATAACCATACCCGTACTCTTCCTGTGAGTCCCAACGACCGACCATATCGGCAATCGTTTCCCAAAAACCGGCCAGAAGAACCAGGGCTGTAATAGCAAATGCCACATAAATCCCGGCAGAATTTTTCCAGCAATGCATCTTTTTACTCATATCCTGTCTCCAGCCAACACTTCATCCTGTTACCCGTCAAATAATACGTCATAAGCCCTGAGCAGCTTTGGAGCCTCGTATTTCCACTCCAGTTCCTGCTCAACGCGACGCGCGCCAAATGCTCCCATCTCTTCACGGAGTTCGGGCTTTTCCAGCAACTCAACAATTTTTTTTGCGAAATCAACTTCGTTATTTCTGTCAGCGTATAACGATGCCTGCTGCGCCGAGAATCGACCTTCTGTCAAATCAAACTGCACTACGGGTTTACCCAGCGCCATGTATTCCATAATCTTGTTCATGGTCGACTTGTCGTTCATTTCGTTGGCAACGTCCGGGTTAACACAAACATCGGCCGTGTTCAGCATTTCGAGCAGATCCTTGTCGGGTACGCGGCCGGTAAATGTCACATACTCTGCAACCCCCAGTTCCTCTGCATAGGCCTGCATCTCATCCAGCGAAGTGCCGCCTCCTACCAGTCCAAACTGGATATCGCTGCGATTTAATTCCTTGACGATATACCGGATTGAACGCAGCAAGTAGTCTATCCCCTCCTGCGCACCCATAACACCCACATAACCCACGAGGTACTTACGCCCCTTTTTCAGCGCTTCAACCGGGGGCACGATCCTCAGGCGATCGAGCTTTGGACCACTGCGCACCACAAACACCTTGTCAGGATCCATACCACCACGCTCTATGGCAATTTTCCTGTAAGACTCATTAGTTGCAATCGATACACCGGCCAACCAGAAAGTCATCCGCTCCCAGGCAAGCATCACTTTATAAAAGAAATCACGCCGCCCGAATTTGGCCTCGTACAGCTCGGGGTTGATATCATGGTGATCAAACAGAAACTTCTTGCCCAGCAGCCTGAAAAACCCGCCCACAATAAAAATGTTGTCGGGTGGATTACAGGCATTAATAACATCGAAGCCCCTGGTTAAAAGAACTTTCCAGGCCAGAATGAATTCCCAGAACAGCGCGGCTGAATATTCATACAGATAGCCTAAAGCGCCTTCTGCTTCCAACGGTAAATTGTGACGGTATATATGGATACCATCGATCACTTCATATTTTTTTTCGTAGCCCTTGCCTGTTGGACAAATAATAGAGACTTCGTACCCGCTCTGGTGCAATGTCGTAGCTTCCTGCCACACCCGCCTGTCAAACGGAGACGGGAGATTCTCGACAATAATAAGGACACGGCGCGGCCTGGTGTTTTTACTGCTCATAGCTGAATAGCCCCGTGTTACCAGCAGATCCCGTCATACTTGCCTTCGACAGACCTTGTCTCGACAATCCGCACCAGATCCACAACGACCTGCGCCTCTGATACCCGTTGCGGAATATCACGAAACTCTTCCGCCACGTTCCCTATCACGATGGTGTCTGCATGATCCAGAACGGCCTCGATGCTGTCCACCATTAACCCGGAGATATGCGGGATATGATTCAGGATGTAATCCTTGTTCGCGCCCACGAGACTGGCAATCTTCACATTCTTGTCATACAGGCGAATGTCATAGCCTTTTCCGATCAGCCGTTCAATCACATCAACCAGCGGGCTTTCACGCAAGTCATCGGTACCTGCCTTGAAGCTGAAGCCAAGGACACCGACTTTCTTACTGCCTTTTTCAGTAATCATCGCCAGTCCTTTTTCAATCTGGTACTGGTTGCTGGGCATGATGGCATTCAGGATCGGGGTGTCGATATCCACTGACCGGGCCTTGTAGGTCAGCGCTCTCACATCCTTGGGCAGGCAGGAGCCACCAAACGCAAAACCGGGCTTCATATAATAGGGAGAGAGATTGAGCTTTGTATCCTTGCAGAAAATATCCATGACTTCATGGCCATCGATATCAACCGATTTACAGATATTACCGATTTCATTGGCGAAGCCTACTTTCAGGGCGTGCCAGACATTGTCGGTATACTTGACCATCTCCGCAGTCTCGACACTGGTGCGAACCAGCGGCGCATCCAGGTGCGCATAAATACCGGCCAGCAGGTCCCCCGCCTTCTGGTCAGTCTCGCCAATCACGGTTTTTGGCGGGTTGTAGTAGTCATAAACCGCTGTGCTCTCGCGGAGAAATTCCGGATTGTTGCAAACACCAAAGTCGGCACCCGCTTTTTTACCTGAATATTCTTCCAGGGTCGGAATCACAACTGAGCGCATGCTGCCAGGAAGCATGGTGCTGCGTGCAACAACAACATGAAAATCATCTTTTTCACGTAATGCAGTGCCTATTTCTTCACAAACCTTACGAATATACTTGAGGTCGAGACTGCCATTCAGCTGGCTTGGCGTTCCCACACAGATCAGGGAAATCTCCGAACCCAAAACCGCATCTTTTATATCCTGCGTCGCACGCAGCAAGCCATCGGCAACCGCTTTTTCCATGATCTCGCCAATATCTTTTTCAATGACCGGCGTTTTGCCTGCATTGATCAGATCTACCTTGGGCTGGTATGGGTCCACACCAATTACACTGTGGCCGTCTTTGGCGAGGCAGCCCGCTGATACTGCGCCTACATAACCCAGCACAAAAATACTGATTTTCATTGCAACCTCTTTAATTATTTATTCGACCACAATCCGGGTGACACTCTTCAACGAGGCGGCAGATACCGCCTCCCCCCGCAATGTATTGGCCGGCACTTTTTCTTCCAGCGCCGGAGAATACCACCCTGATATGGGATTTGCGTTACCCCTGGTAATTTCATACTTCCAGGACAAATCCGTGTATATACGCAGCCGCTTTTGGCTACCCTCGCGGGTGGCAACCCAGCAACGCTCAGCAGCGATCCACTCTATATCGACACCAGGCGCGAAATGATAATAGATTTCAGCAAGTTCCGTCCGCCCACCAGCACCTTTCAGCTCATCGACCAGCTCCAGCCGGGCATCTGCGGGTGAAAATCGTAACGTCCTTGAATGGGTAAGTCCGAGGTGCTTGTAACCGGTATGGAAAGCGGTAACCATCTGAATATCCGAAATTTCTTCTAGATTCTCAATCCATGCGCCGGCCTTTCTACCCCACATAAAAGGGCCGGTAATCTGCGACTGGTCTTCCTGATTGACTCTTATTGTATTGTGGGCGGCGGTCCCCCGAAAGTAGGAACGCCACTCCGGATCGCTATGATACGCGTACGTGCCAGGATCGACCAGCCACCATTCTCCGTCTACCGCCAGGCAAAAGCTCAGCGCATCGGCATGGCCGTGTGCCGCAATCCCCAGGTATCCCAGCGGCCCGGCATCAAAAACCACATGGCAACCCGCTCCACCAAGAACAACATAGCCTCCCTGCGGATAAACAGCCGGGTATGACCGGTGCCACCCGGATTCCGGGCGAGCAACCCCATCCGTTGCACGTATTGCCCGATACCAGAATGCCTTCTGGTTCACTGCCCCAGCAGAGTTGCCAAAAACGTAATCCACCGCATCGAGCAATTCCCGGTAGGGTGTTTCCGGCCAGTCCGGCTCGAAGCGCGCCACAAAACCATCATCAGCATCACCAACCTGTGGCGGCTCACCGCCATCGGGACTGACATCCCTCAGGAAATGCGCCATCGCCAGTATGCGTTGCATAAAAGCTTCTGAAAAACCCTTGCCCGAACGGGTGCCGGCTATCCAGACAAACAGTAAATACTCCAGGACCCACAGGTGGTAATAAAAAGCCTGCTCCTTATCAACACCATCCGTATGCACCTGTTTTTCCGCTTCACGCTCCAGTTCCTGCTGCGCAAAAGCCGACCACTCCCGACCCTTGTTACCGAGGTCAAATACCTGGCAGGTTACCCACAAACCCGACAGCTCCCCGATAAGATGATTATTGGCCGACGAATAGCGGGACAGGAAATGACGCACAAAATACGCCTGCTGGTAAATCGACTCCCCCAGGCGGGGAGCATCTTTAACCGCGGCAAATAACCCGGACTCACCATCCCGCAACACCAGAAGGCTGTGCACCACAGCCCACGATATCAGACGCAACGAAGCTTCCAGCGAGGTACACCAGTGTATGCCGATGCCAAAGGGGTTCTGCTCGATCCAGCTTTCAATCTGTTTCACGACCGCCTGGCGATAACGCACATCCCCTGATACCGCATAGGCTACCGCCAGCGGAACAAGATGCTGGTGCCTGCCTAACTCCCAGGTGAATTTAACATTGCCGACAATATGATCGTCACGGTAATTCAACGTCTTGCCAAAGACGCGTGGCGACTCGATCCCTGTCACCGGGTCCCGGTGCCAGGCAACAGGACTGCCGATATCCAGTGGCTCATGCCCAAACAGATTGAGACGGCCCGCCAGGTATTCCTCCAGGCGGGACTGGTCGAGCTGGAAACGGGAATTCCATTCGGTACACAGGTTTACATCATCACCAAACAGTGGAACCCCGGGCTTGACTGCAACATCCGGCTGCGGTTTCCAGCCGGCCATGACACGTGAACGCTCCTGTCGCTGCAGCGCTGAGCGGCGAGCCCTGAATATCACTTCGGGTACTGACATGGCCCGCAGCCGGTTTATCAGCCAGTTCAACCGGTTCATGTGGAAATATTGTACTCGCGGTGCCAGATCTCGAGATTGAGCAGGCTCCATAACAACTTCTCGTGATTCTGGCGACCGTGCGTGTGGTCTGACAGCAGCTTATCCAGGGCGGACGGGTTGTAATAGGCCCGGGTCCGTGAAGAAGGCCCGGTTAAATGGTCATACAAATAGTCCTTCATCGGCCCCTGGAACCACTCGTTCACCGGAACCCGGAAGCCTACTTTCGGCCGCTCCAGGATCTCCCGTGGAAGCAACCGCTTCATGGCTTCACGGAGAATCCATTTTGTTGTTCTCCCGCGCACCCGCATCGTGTCCGGCAAGGCAGAGGCAAATGCCGCCAGTTCATGATCCATAAAGGGCATACGCGCTTCGAGTGAAGCGGCCATGGTCATGCGGTCGCCGCGTTCAAGCAAATTATCCGGCAGCCAGCTGGTTTGATCAAAACAAAGAATATTTCGTAAAGCACTGTTGCCCTGTCCGCAGGACACAGCAGCGCCTTTCTCATGCGAGCCATCCGGTCGAAAAGCCACCAGCAAATCACGTTCCGCTGAAGACAGGGCCCCGAACCAACGGGCCATTCTGTCCTGCCAGTCATCCAGCCCCATATTATGGATAGCTGTTTTGGCACGTCTGAACCTGTATGGCAGCGCGCCAACAAGCGGTTCAAGCAAACCGCTGCGCAGCGCCCGCGGAATCCGCTGATAGGTATGAACATAGCGTTCGAACACATGCTTCGGGTAGCCCCCAAGAAATTCATCACTGCCTTCACCCGTCAATACCATCTTTACAGTCTTGCGGGCTTCCACCGCCAGCAGGTAAATCGGGATATCAGACGGCTCGGCAACAGGCGCATCCCTGTACCGTACCAGGGCCGGCAACTCATCCATGAGATTGTCCTGTGACACCGTCAACTCATGGTGCTCGGTTTTAAACTGGTCAGCGATGGTTTTTGCATAGCGCAACTCGCTGTACTCACCTTCAGCAAAACCCACGGAGAAAGTTTTTACCGGGTAGTCACTGTGCCGGGACATCAGGCCGACAATCGCCGAAGAATCGATACCTCACGATAAAAACGCACCGAACGGCACATCACTTACCATTCTTATACTGACGGCCTCTTCCAGACGCTCAAGAAAGTTGCCGGCAACATCCCCTGACACAAGCCCCGCCTCGCTCACAGCACAGTCCGGGGGCGTGTAATATGACCATTCAGTGAATTTACCTTTTTCCCACGCAGCACATGACCCGGGCTGTAACTTTCGCACTCCCTTGAACAGCGTGCGTGGTCCCGGCACATATCGATAGGAGAGGTATTCCCAGACAGCCTGCATATCCACGCGTCGTTCAAATTCCGGGAACTGAAGAATCGATTTTATTTCAGAAGCAAACAGCAACGTGTCGCCGGACTGATACAGGAACAGGGGCTTCTTGCCAAAGCGATCACGGGCAAGAAACAGCCTGTCGCGCCTTGCATCCCAGATGGCAAAGGCAAACATGCCGCGCAAATGCTCTACACAGCGATCGCCATATTCCTCATAGGCGTGCACGATAGTTTCAGTATCAGATGCTGTTTTGAATTTATGTCCACGGGAGATCAGCTCGTCGCGAAGCGATTGGAAATTGTAGATCTCACCATTAAATACGAGCTGTATGCTGTCATCTTCATTGGCAATGGGTTGATGCCCTGCATCAAGATCTATGATTGATAACCGTCTGTGTGCAAGTCCGACACGGTGACTGCAGGATTTGGCGTTAGTTTCAAGAAATCCATCGTCATCGGGCCCGCGATGAGCGATAACGTCCGCCATAGCATGAAGGATGGGCGACATATCTCCTGCATAAGAGTTGACTAAATACCCCGCTATTCCGCACATCTCCTGACACCACCCAGAATCATTAATTGCATCCGCGATGTGCGGATCAAGGCCTGCCTAGCCTGGCTTTACAGCATAGACCACCCGATGCCAGCCATAGCGCGAGCCAAGAAACGCGGCGAACCGTGCCGGCAGCAACTTACCCAGAACACCCCAATGCCTGGCATCGAAATAAAAAACCTCGTTATTTTTTATCTCGAACCGGCTCAACAAACCCTCTATTTCTCTTTCGTCATAAACAATAGAGTATGGATTATCAGGGCCATCTGTATTTCGGCTCAGCCATTCTTCATCCGACATTTTTTTATTGGCTGAAAATATTTCAACATGGCGCCTCAGCTTCTCTTCCGGAAGCCCCGCAGCCCCAAGCAGCTTGATCAGTCCAGGGATACTCAGCAATCGAACGAACAGTTTTCTCAGGACCCGGATTTCAAGCTTGTAATTTATAGAATCCTTGTTGTACACCATAATGAGCAACTCACCACCCGGCTTGAGTACCCGGGCTATCTCGGAAACCGCAGATTTGGCATCCGGGATATGATGAATGACCCCAAAGGAATACACTACGTCGAAACTGGCATCTGGAAAACACAACTCGGTGGCACTGCATTTACGGACTTCCCCGTCCACACAAAATACTTCCAGAGCCTTTTTCGTGATCTCTACAGACCCATCATCAACATTGATCCCCTGATATATCCCGCCTCGCCGTACAATATTACGTGCATCAGTTCCAACACCGGTTCCGATCTCAAGCACCTTCTTCCCGTCCCACGTCAACCAGTCCATGATCCGGTTAATGTGCCACTGGTGAGAATAACGATCACGCTCGATCTCCTCGAAGTACGCCTTTCCTTCACGGGACTCCGCACTTACACTGGAGTCACACGGACTCTTGTCCCAGAAGTCTCTTACATCCTCCTGAGCCTTGTTCACATCATTCATGCCGAGCCTCGTTCACGTTTTTGATGTTCTTATACATCCGACCATACAAATATGACGGACACTATTCCACATCTCTATTCAGTAGGGCTTTCTAAAGAGTGCGCCAATCCTCTTGGCCAGATAGGGAACAAGTGGCCCTCTAACAGCCCGGTTTGCATAAAGCGCGTTCCATAACCCAAACGGCGTCCCTATCCATATCCACAACAATCGCCAGGCACTTACGGAAACATCCACATTCGAATACCCGTGGCAAGACAACTCTTTTTTTGCAATATGCTGCCCGATTAAAATTTCTTCAGGCGACAACTCCGAGAGCCAGCGGTTTACCGACGAAGAAAATATCCCAGCTTCCTCGCCTGAGCAAGAGCTATTATGCGTATCCACATCAAGCATTGAATGCTCGAATTCTTCGCCAATAGTCTCACAAACCTGTCGCATTGTCTTTTCAGGCTCTGCCACGAGATCTTCGTATCGAACAATCACCCAATCGCCTGAAGGCACTTCATTCATTAGCGATGCAACTTGTCGCATACTAGACTTCCATAGATATGAGGTAACGACCGGGTGATACAGCTTCTTCATTCTGTTCACATGCACATCGCCGGTTACAACCTTCCACTTCCCCTTATATGAAAGCAAAAATGCACGTATGTCTCTCACACACACCACAAATTTTGCGCCCGGGAAATAAGCCTTTATATCCCTGTAGCTAAAAAGATCTCGCGGCGCATTATTCCCCCACCTGCTCTTGGAAACGCCTTCCATTTGCAGCCCCATGAATCTATTCAGCACATCACCATAGTCCACACAACCATGTAGCGCCTCCCTTAAATCAGTGGGAGCAGGAAAGAGTGTATTTATCCTCCGTTGGTCTTCATCTTCATAGTAGCGCTCATATATCGTGTACAGTCGTTCTGCGATTTTGGTGATTGCGCCATTGCTCTCTACATCGCCCAACTGCTCAGAACGCGAACACACATCATCAAAATAGTGCGTCTCACCAGGCATAAATAACCGTGAATGACGCCCCAGCATTTTCGCGGTAAGCGTCGTACCTGATCGTGGCGTTCCGACGACAAAAATCGGTTCATCGGCCACTGGCTACCACCTGTTCTCCGAGAGCCTGGCATACATAGCCACGATGTCTTCCGAGATCACAACTGATCATTGCTGAATGCGCCGGTATTGAACCGTTTTCTGATACAGCGTGCATAGATGGTCTGCAACGCGGCTTGCCATAAAATTCTTTCTAGCGAATTCATGGTTGTACCTTCCCATCTCCTGACTCAATGCCCCATCTTCATACAGACCCCTGAGGCAATTTTTGATCTGATCTGTATCGGGACTATCAATCAGATAGCCCATTTTTCCCTGTTCGAAAAAGTCGGGGATCCCCCCGACAGGACATGTAATGACCGGCATGCCAAATGCCATCGCCTCAAGCAAGGCATTAGGCATGCCCTCACCGTAAATACTGGGAAAGCTGTAAACATGATGCGTGCTCAACAATTCCCGTTTTTTGTCACCACGAACGTAACCTGCAATATTTACGACATGCTGAGCAAGCTCATCACTTGATTGCAAAGCCCTGACATTGGACATCTCAATGCCGTCACCGGCTACTGTAACCGACACTTTCATCCCCTGCCTTGCCAGATCAATTACGGCTTCAATTGTCTCAATAACACCCTTCTCTCTCTCCAGTCGACCCAGATAGAGCACCTTTAGGCACTTTTCCGATTCAGCCATCTTTATTTTGGCGTCCAGGCAGAACCCCTCCAGTAACTCATCAGGTACGGCAGTGGTCGCTGAATAAATTGGCGCCTTTATACCCCAACTTCTCAGCTTCTCGCGAAACCCGCTCGCGAGCACTATGAACGCATCCGCCTTGCCATACACGCGCAGAAACAACCTACGCCATGCACCAGATATGCGCCGCTCAAATACCTCTTCCCATCCCCGAAAGAATACTATCGTTCGATAATCCCGACTATGCGCCTGCACCAGGAACATGCCGTCTCTTAGCACACTTTTCAGGTTAAGCGACGGATTAATATGCACAAGATCAGGTTTGCTTCTTGACAGAGCCTGGCCAAAACGAACCTGATCTGCGAATGGATGCATGTACTTCCAGGCTGCTTTCGTGCGTCCTATTTCCAGATAATGCGGCAAGATACCTGGCCGGGAAAGACGAGGATACACAGTGGAATAATAATTGGCTACGCCGCCCGGCCCGTTTAATCCGGGACCAACGACCAGCACGCTGGTAACTTCACTAATTGTCATAATAAATATGTGCTACTGAATCTGCTCACACCGCCAACCTGCCATCATCACCCAACTGATAATCCCTAAACACAATATTCCGCAGTCGACAAATCAGCTTGACTCCCTATGCCACCGATCGAGCAGAAAGAGCATCCAGATGAAATTTCCGCAGTCGTACTTTCCAGATCGATTATCATCGATAACTTGCCTTATTCCACGCTGACTGAGACCCATACCCGACAGATCCATGCTCGCCAGTTTTTCGCTAAATGCCTCGCCTTTAAACCACTCCCGCAAGGGGACACTAAATCCCTTTTTAGGCGCGCGAAACAGATCCAGCGGCAACTTTCCTTTCATGGCACGCCTCAACACGGTTTTTCGCTTAAGACCCGGCATTTTGACTTTTTTACTCACAGCAGCCATCAATTCAATCAGCCTGTAATCCAAAAATGGGATCCGAGTCTCTAGCGAATGCGCCATGCTCATACGATCGACTTTTGTCAACATTCGCTCTGGTAATGTCACCCTGTACTGAAAGTACATAAGCTTGTAGAAGTTATCGGTAAACAAACAATCCTTCATAACATCTTTTATGTATTCATATACTGGCAGGCAATCACCACTATCCAGCATCAACTTATTAGCCTTGTCAGGCCTAATGCAGGAAAGCTTGTGTATTTGCCTATCCTCAAACGACATCGCTGATGTTGATATAACATTAGCCATTCGATTGAGCTTGTAACGCCGGGCGCCAGTAGTGGCGCGCAGAAGCGGCTGCATTGTGGCGAGTATGGCATTATGCATTCCGGCCGGCACTATTCGATAGATATCGGCTATCTTTTCACTTGCATACGAATCATATCCAGACAACACCTCATCACCGCCGTCACCGGTTAATACCATTTTTACATACTTACCTGCCTGCTCTGACACATGCATCGTGGGTATGGCTGATGAATCCCCGAATGGCTCATCATAATGGTAAAGAGTGTGTTTAAGTGCCTCGTCAAACGCGTCTTGCTGAACGACGAATTCGTGATGGTTAGTCTTGAATGAACTGGCAACCTGTCGAGCGAGCGCACGTTCATCAAAAGCCTTTTCATCACACCCGATCGTAAACGTTTCTACCGAATGACTGCTTGTTTCCGCCATTAACGCGACGATTGAAGATGAATCCAGCCCTCCACTCAGGAATGCGCCAAATGGGACATCGCTACGCATGCGCAATTTCACTGAGTCTTTGAGCAAGTGCGCGAATTCTTCACACACTTCATAATCATCGACACGCATCTCCCGTTCGGGAATCTGGGGCAACACCCAATAAGCCTGGTCCCTGACCACACCATTTCTAACAACAAGGTAATGCCCTGATTCCAGCTTCTGAATATGTTTGTAGAACGAGTAGGGGGCAGGAATATACCCGAGCGTCAGGTATATTTCGGTCATCTCTCCATTTGCGTCAGGGGGTATACCGTACTCAAGAAGGGCTTTAGCCTCGGATCCAAAAACAAAGGTGCCGTTGTAAACAGAATAATATAATGGTTTCTCACCAGCACGATCGCGCGCGAGAAAAAGCTCGCCATTCCTTTTATCCCACAGAGCAAAAGCCCACATACCATTGAACCGTGACAGGCAGTCTACACCCCATTCCCTGTAGGCCTTCAGAACAACCTCGGTGTCCGACTCTGTTTTAAACTGGTGACCCCGCTTGCGCAAATCATCTCTGAGTTCAAGGTAGTTGTATATTTCACCATTGAATACCAGCGCAAAATTATTGTTATCTTCTACTAACGGCTGCTCACCTGTCGCCAAATCAATAATTGCCAGGCGCCTGTGCCCAAGACCCATGCTCCCGTCAATATAAAGTCCCTCGGCATCCGGCCCCCGGTGTACCAGCGTTGACATCATCCTTTTCAGGACATTTTCTTCAACAGGCCGGTCTTCGAAGTGCATGAATCCTGTTATACCGCACATAACCGGGAACCTGAATTTATTGGGAGGAAGTCCATGTTGGCGAAATAGAGTCGTAAGCTACACGTTGCGCTTGTGGCTTTCTGTCAGCACCGACCCAGACAAAAACAATGATAACCGCGAGGAGACCGGGATTCCTCTATCAAGCCAGTAATGAATACGTGAAACCCCCCTTATCAGCGGGTTTGCGCTCTTTGGCAACAACTTGAGATACAGTTTATCCAGCATGACAAACCAATCAGTCGGCGTGATATTCACATCAAAATCACGATAGAAGGCTTCCACAAGCTCCTTCGTCAATGTGACGTCACCCAACCGATGCATTTCTTCTTTGTTATGAAATATATGATAGAACCTGTTCTCGCCAAATGAATCGGCAAAATAACCTCTCGCTTCTGGCTTCATTACGCGAAAAAATTCCTTTGGAACCCCTTCATACTTAATGAAGTGATGCAGGGAT
>JAJRTU010000155.1 GCA_024278135.1 Gammaproteobacteria bacterium | reverse complement strand
TTCTTTGCTGACAAGGCACCGGAGGCCGGCAACGGTCTTGCGCTGCATCAGGACGAACATCTTAACTATACAAAGCGAACTGCCATTGGCCCGGTTGCTGTGATCACACCATGGAATACGCCGTTCATGCTGGCCACCTGGAAAATCGCGCCTGCACTGGCAGCGGGATGTACGGTTGTCCATAAACCGGCCGAATTCACTCCGCTGTCCGCCATGATTCTGGCCGAAGTCAGCAGGGAAGCCGGTTTACCCGATGGTGTCTGGAATACCGTAAATGGTTTCGGAGATGTGGCGGGCCGGGCCTTGACTGAACACCCAGCCATCAGGGCCATCGGCTTTGTCGGCGAAACCATCACCGGTTCCCGCATCATCGCTCAGGGTGCGCCCACTTTGAAGCGTGTACATGTGGAACTGGGTGGAAAGAATCCGGTAATGGTTTTTGATGACGCGGATTTTGAGCGGGCGCTGGATGCCGTCGTATTCATGATCTACAGTTTGAACGGGCAACGTTGTACATCCAGCAGTCGATTGTTGATACAGCGCGGAATACAGGATAAATTTATTGCCGCGCTGAAACAACGTGTGGCGAATATCAACGTTGGCCACCCGCTTGATCCGGCAACGGAAGTGGGGCCACTGGTGCATACAACACACTACGAAAAAGTGCTCAGTTATATGGATGCCGCTCGCGAAGAAAACGCGACGGTCGCTGTCGGCGGAGAGATGATAAAAGAATCCGGGCCGGGTAATTATTTTTCACCGGCGCTGATTACCGGGGCCGATAATAAAATGAAAATAGCCCGGGAGGAAATTTTTGGTCCGGTGTTGACGGTCATACCTTTTGCCACAGAAGAAGAGGCCCTGAGTATTGCCAACGACACTGATTACGGCTTGACCGCCTATGTCTGGACCGGTGATTCCGGGCGCGGTATTCGCATGGCTGAAGGCATTGAGGCCGGCATGGTCTGGGTCAATTCAGAGAACAACCGCAATTTGCCTTCGCCCTTTGGCGGGATGAAAAACAGTGGTATTGGCCGCGATGGGGGCGATTACAGTTTCGAGTTTTATATGGAAACAAAAAATATCTGTATCGCACACGGTACCCACAGGATACCGGTGCTGGGTGGATAGAAGCTGCCAATTGACTGTCGGGAGAAATAATTAATGGGAGAACTGGTTTACGCTGCAAAAATAACACATGTACCGTCCATGTATTTATCTGAATTACCCGGGCCCCATTTCGGTTGTCGCGATGATGCCATTAATGGACATAAGGAGATATCACGGCGTTGCCGGAAACTGGGCGTAGACACCATTGTTATTTTTGATACCCACTGGCTGGTCAACAGTGGCTATCACATCAACAACTGTGAACACTTTCAGGGTATTTACAGCAGTAACGAATTGCCGCATTTTATCAAGGACATGGAATACGAGTACGACGGGAATCCCGCACTGGGTGATCTGATTGCAGCTTGTGCCAACGAGAAGGGCATAGGCACGCAGGCCCATCAGGTGGAAAGCCTTGGTCTGGAGTACGGTACTATTGTGCCTATGCGTTACATGAACGAAGACCGGCAATTTAAAGTAGTGTCGATTGCCGCCTGGTGTGCGTGGCACAGTTTGGACGACTCCCGTGTCTTCGGTGAAGCCGTGCTTGAGGCGATAGAAAAAAGCGATAACCGGGTCGCTGTTTTTGCCAGTGGTTCCCTGTCCCATCGTTTTAATGACAATACCGATGCAGGGGACCGGATCTTTGAAATCAGCAATGAATTCTTTCGACAGGTCGATTACCGGGTGCTGGAGTTGTGGCAGCGGGGTGAATTCAAAACGTTCACGGATATGCTCCATGAATACGCGGAGCGCTGCGTCGGGGAAGGCGGCATGCACGATACTGCCATGCTGTTGGGTATGCTGGGCTGGGATCAGTATGGAGGCAAGGTGGAAATTATTTCAGACTACTTCCCCAGCTCCGGCACCGGCCAGGTCAATGCCGAGTTTCCACTCTGACATATGACATAAAGGGGTCGGTGACAAAAGCAAATGATAATCGTTCTTAAATGTCTTCGACCCCTTTAGAGAGAGTGCGGACGGTTTGTCGCGCCTGTGGGCATGGGGGTTGTGGCGTGTATGTGCTGGTGGACAATGGTGAAGCGGTCGAGATCCAGCCCGACAGGGCGCATCCCATCAGCAAGGGTTATACCTGTAAAAAGGCCTATGCCTCGCTGGAACTGCAGGCCCATCCCGACCGTCTGCGCTTTCCCATGAAACGTGCGGGCGAGCGGGGTGAGGGCAGGTGGCAGCGGATAAGCTGGGATGAAGCCCTGAGCACCGTTGCCGATAAACTGAACCGGATAAAGCAGGAGTCAGGGGCGGAATCTGTCGTCTTCGGCCATGGTACCGGTCGTGATTTTCATCGTTTTGTTTATCGTGTTGCCAACCTGTTTGGTACACCGAATGTGTTGACCCCGGGGCACATGTGCTACCTGCCACGTATCGCCATCTCAAAGGTAATGGGTATGGAGATACCCATGTGTGATTATGATAACGATCCACAATGTGTGCTGGTCTGGGGCAGCAACCATCTGATTTCCAACCCCGACGAGAACAAGGGTATCAACCTGGCCCTGACGCTGAAAAAAGGCGCCCGCCTGATCGTGGTTGACCCGCGCCGGACGAAGCTGGCGGAAAAAGCGGACATATGGTTACAGATACGTCCGGCCACCGATTCGGCCCTGGCGATGGGCATGATGCATGTCATTGTCAAAGAGCAATTATATGATCGGGACTTTGTCAGCCGTTACACCACAGGCTTCGATAAACTGGTGGAAAGGCTGGAGAAGTTCAGCCCGGAAGTCGTGGAGAAGATCACCTGGGTAGCCAGGGAGAAGATCACTGCCGCAGCGCGGCTCTATGCGCAGACTTCACCCGCCACGCTGCAATGGGGTGTTGGTGTGGAACAGAATATCAATTGTGTTGATGCGGATCGGGCGCTGATCTACCTGGTGGCCCTGAGCGGAAATCTTGACGTGCCCGGCGGCAATGTGATCTTCGGCCTGCCCCCCGGCTTGCCCCGTGCCACCTTTTCGGCTTTCGACAAACTCCCGCCCGAGCAAAAAAGCAAATTACTCGGCGCTGACAAGTACAAGCTGGGGGCGGTGATTAATCGCATCACACCGCATGTGGTCTGGGATGCGATTGAACACGCGGATCCTTATCAGGTTCGGGCCATGGTCGTTTTTGCCAGCAATACCCTGCTGGCGCGGGAAAATGCCACACGGGTTTACGAGGTTCTGAAGAAGCTGGAGTTTTTTGTCGCCACGGATATATTTAAAACGCCCACCACCGAGCTGGCCGATATTGTTCTGCCTGCGGCGACCTGGCTGGAAAATGACAACATTGCCGATTACTGGAAGGTGCATGGTTATGTGTTTCCCAGAAACAAGGTGGTGGAACCGCTGGAGGAGGCCTGGCCTGATCATATTATCCTCAATGAACTGGGTAAGAAACTGGGCTTCGAACAGGAGTTCTGGGAGCGCTATGAAGATTCGCTGGACTATATACTGGAACCCGCCGGGTTGAGCTGGGACGAGTTCAAAAACATGCCTTATCTTCGAAGCCGACCGGCGTTTCGCAAGTATGAAAAAGAGGGCTTTAGCTCACGTTCGGGTAAACTGGATTTCTATTTGCATCAATACGAGCAGTGGGGCTACGATCCCTTGCCCGACTTTGTTGAACCGCCGGAGAGTCCGGCCAGAGAAAGTGCGTTTACCCGACAATATCCCTTCATACTGATTACCGGAACCCGCATTTTCAATTTCTTCGGTTCCGAGCATAGACAATCCGAATATCTACGCAGAGGTCATCGCCATCCCCTTGTCGAGATTCATCCGGACGCGGCCAGTGCGCTGGGTATTGCCGATGGCGACTGGGTTTACCTTGAATCGCCTAGAGGCAGGATCAAGCTGAAGGCCAGACTGTTTGACGGTATTGACCGGCGCGTGCTCAGCAC
>JAJRTU010000154.1 GCA_024278135.1 Gammaproteobacteria bacterium | reverse complement strand
CTCTTGATGATCTTGCCAGGCTTCCGTTTACGCACAAAAGTGAACTTCGTGACAGTCAGAGTGGCATGCCCCCGCTGGGCAGGCACAGTGCCACCGAGTCAACTGCGGTCAAACGTATTTATTCCACCAGTGGCACCACGGGCAAACCCACCTATATCGGCCTGACTGAACACGATATCGCCGTCTGGAAGGAGACGGCCTGCCGTACTTTCTGGAGCTGCGGTTTACGCGAAGACAGCATTACGCCGCTGGTTGTCTCTCCTTTTGTTATTGCCGCCTCCTATGCCGACGCCCTTGAAAATATCGGCACGCTTGTTCCCATTGGCGTGGGAGCGACAGACCGTCTTATCGCTGCATTTCAACATGCCGGAGCCAATACGCTGTTATGCACATCATCCTTTCCTTTGCATTTTGCTGCGGCACTTGAGAAACGCGGGATCGATCCGCTCGGACTTGGCATTCGATTGATCATGGCAGGGGGTGAGCCCGGTGCATCCATTCCCTGGATCCGACAACAAATAGAAAAAACCTATGGCTGTCAACTGCTGGAAATCAGTGGTAACGGTGATATCTGCGGGCTGATGTGGGCGGAATGTGAGCACAAACGCGGCATGCACTGTACGGCACAGGGCATGGTGCATCCTGAGATCATCCATCCGGACAGCGGCGAAGTGCTGCCGATTCGGGAAGGGACAACAGGAGAGCTTGTTTATACTTCGCTGGATCGCGAGTGCATCCCGCTGCTGCGTTTTCGCAGCAGCGACCAGGTAAAAGTCACTCATACAGAATGCGATTGTGGTCGCAGCGGATTCGGTATCAGGATAATCGGACGGAGCGATGACATGATGATTGTTCAGGGAGTCAATGTTTACCCTTCAGCCATTCGCGATGTCATCGCCGGTCTCGCACCACGCACCAACGGCACAATGGAAATCCAGTTATACGCCCCGCCCCCGGACGGCTGGAAGCCACCTGTGCAGATTAAAGTCGAATACAGCGCACAAACGACTGACCTTGAAACACTCGGGAAAGAGCTGGAAATCCTGATCAGGGAAAAGCTTTTCTTCAGGGCCAATATCGAACTGATCCCGGACGGGCACCTGCCTCGATACGAATACAAGGCGAAGCTGGTCAATAAACATTATGAGAATTAGCTGTCTGCTGTTGCGGCAAGCTGCCTTTCGTAAAACACAAGCCTCTTGCTTCAGTTCACTGCCTCTGTGATTTTCCCGACAGGATATGTCGTTTACACTTCTATTTCGCCTTCCATATAGTGCACGGCAGACCCGGTAATTTTCACCCGTGATCCCGCCAACTCACATTTCAAGTCGCCTCCTCTGGATGAAACCTGTCTGGCGTTCAGCGTATTTTTTCCCAGACGTTCTGCCCAGAATGGGGTCAACACACAATGTGCGGAACCGGTCACCGGATCTTCATCAATACCGAATCCTGGTGCAAAAAAGCGACTGACAAAATCCACCGTATCACCGGGAGCAGTGACAATGACGCCGCGCAGTTCAATTTGACACAGGGCTTTAAAGTCCGGCGATATCGATCTCAGCACTTGCTCGGATGACAGCAGTGCCATGTAATCCTGATTGGCATACAATTCCAGCGGTTCCACACCCAGCGCCTCAATCAACAATGCCGGTGTGTCGCATTTGACTGCTGTGCGCACAGGAAAATCCAGAACCAGCTCTGTACCCTGGCGGGTGACCAGTAATTCCCCACCCAGCGTATCAAAACGCACACTACTGCCCGTATAGCCAAGCAAATTGAACAATACATAGGCGGAGGCCAGCGTGGCATGCCCGCATAGATCAACCTCGGTTTTCGGCGTGAACCAACGCAGTTGATAGCCCCCCTCGACAGCCACAAAAAAAGCCGTTTCGGAAAGATTGTTTTCAGCCGCAATGGACTGCATAAGCGGATCCGGCAACCATGATTCGAGCGGACAAACCGCAGCGGGGTTACCGCCGAAGACCTGATCGGTAAAGGCATCAATCTGATAGAGTTTTATTTTCATGATCTGTTCAGTGAGTAAGCAGTGCTTTGATATTCAGACAACGCCGGTCTTCCTGCAAGGCGATTTTCAGAGCCTTCGTGGTGCCCAGCGACGATCTGTAATTCTTGTCTATCGCTTTTCGCAAGGCTTCAATACTGTCAGCCGTACAATAGCCTTTAATTAAATAGCGCGTATAGAAACGTAAATACTGTTGTCCTCTTTTTCTGTCCAGCTCCGCCAGAGGTTCCAGAACATGACTTAACAGAGCCTGTCGAAATTCGGACTGATCGGCCGGATACAGATGGCCCATTGCAGCACGTAGTTTTGCCAGTGGCAATGTGGTTTTTTCATCCTGGATTTTCGTCAGCCACAGCCGCTTGTTTTCCAAATCGGGGACGGCGGCCCGGGCGGCTATATACGCTTTTTGTCCGCTGCTGGATGGATCGCGCTGAAGCTCACGCTCCAGCATGGTTTTTATTCCTGCCAGGGCATGAGCACTTAAGGCTTCGAGCAATGCCCAGCGTCTGTCCTGATCCAGAACAAGACCGGCGATGGTAAGTTCACCGCTGAGCAGAGATGTTAATTTCCCGAGACCTTCAGGGCTGTGTACGATAGAGACATAATGATCAAACCAGATCTTTTGCAGATCACTCTGTTTTTCGTATCTCAGCAAGTTATCCCAGGCCAGCGCTTCAAACCTGAACAGATACCAGGCGCCAGCATGACTGTCCTGCATCCGACTCAGATGAAAATAGCCTATTGTACTGCCGATGGTCCTCGTGACCTGATTCAGTGTCTTCGGATTAATTTCCGCCGCTATGTTGGCCAGTACAATATCAGCATATTCCGTCAACGGCAGCTTCGCATCGCGTACCGCCTCCCACAGGTTACGCCACAACATGGATCGCATCAGTGGATCATCGAAGGCGTTAATATGCATTTTGAGCAGGCCCAGCTCTCTTTCCGGCAGAGCGACTTTAACAAAGGCCCAGTCTGCATAGTTGGGGTAAACAAAATCGGGACAGGCTGCGCCCGCCAGTTCAGCGATATCTGTATTGGCACCTGAGATGGTGACCGGAACGGCCGCCTGTAAATTCATCTGCTGATGGTCTCCCCATTTATACAGTCCCAGTTGCAGACGATGTTCACGCAGTTCAGGGACAGGCTCCGGGCTTTCCTGAGAGACATGAATATTCACTATCTTGCCCTGCCGGCATTGGTAATCAGCCGTAATCTTATTAGTGCCTTTTGTGTAGAGCCACTGTCGTGTCCATTCCTGTAAATCCCGACCGGCCGCCGTGGCCAGTGCGGACGTAAAATCGTCCAGCTCAGTGTTTTGATATGCGTTATTCTTCAAATACTGACTGACACCCTGACGAAATACTGCCGGCCCGATAAGATAGGAGAGCTGCTTCAGCACGGAAGCACCTTTCCCATAAGTAATACCGTCGAAATTGGCAAAGCCGCTGTCAGTGTTGTTAACAGGCAGTTCTATCGGATGATTGGTAAGCTGTTCATCCGTATTGTAGGCCCACAGTTTGGTACGGGAGAAGAAGGTATGCCAGGCCCGGGTAAAGACGGTGTTTTCGACCAGAGCAAGATTGGCCATAAAGGTTGCGAAACTTTCATTAAGCCACAGACCATTCCACCATTTCATGGTCACCAGATCACCAAACCACATGTGTGCCATTTCATGCAGGATGACATTGGCGATTCTCTCCCTTTCATCAGGCGTGTAATCTCCCCGCCGGATATATCGTTCGGAAAAAGTGACTGCAGCAACGTTTTCCATCGCACCCGCATTAAAATCCGGCACGATGATCTGATCATATTTATGAAAAGGATATGCAATATCAAAATAAGTCTGGAAAAATTCAAGACCCTGACGAGTTATTTCGAACCACTCCTGCACATCAACATATTTCGCCAGAGATTGACGTGCCATCAGCCGCAAAGGAACAGCATCAGCAGCAGCCTCCCATATTTGATAAGGCCCTGCATGTAAGGAGAAAAGATAAGTGCTGAATTTTTTATCGGCTGGAAACGTCCAGGTACGCCTCTCACCTTCTACGGTCACTTCTGATTCACGTATTGACGTCACTACCTGCCAGGCCCTGGGCGCCTCAACCCGCATTTCGTAAGTTGCTTTCAGGTCAGGTTGATCAAAGTTGGGGAAAATCCAGTTCGCGTCATAAGGCTCCAGATCAGAATAGATATACACCCGCTGATCTTCCGGATCGGTAAATCGATACAGACCTGATCCTGTTCTGGAATAGGGGTGGGAAAAATCAACAAGCACTTTCTGCCGACCTTCCTGCAACAATGAACGGTCAATAGTAATAAACCATCGGTTGTAGCTGACCGGTATAGCTTTACCATTGAGGGAGACCTCAAGCACGTTGCCTTCGGAAAAATCCAGGGTCAATGCCTGTGCCGTGTTCAGCAGATCAAATTCCACTTCCACCGTGCCGCTAAATTCCGTTTCGTCGGCCGACAGACTGAGAGCCAGCCGGTAACTGACATTGGCAATCTGTTTGCTGCGTATCCCGGCATAGGCTTCATTAAGATAAGCGACTTCCGCCCGTGTCACCGCCTGATCCCGATCAGGTTTGTCATTACTTACTTTATCGGAGCAGGACAACAGCAATAATAAAACACTGTAAATAAAGACCGTTTGGATATTATACATGACAGGATTCTTCAGCCTGATTCAGGAAAGATCTTTACACCGCCAATTTGAGCGCGCCTGTGTACATTCAGTCAGTATGCCCTTCATACATTTGCTCTATTTCTCTGGCGTAACGCTTGCTGATTTCCTTGCGCTTCATTTTCAATGTAGGTGTTAACAGGCCATTTTCCACCGACCAGGGCTCGTCCGTGCAAGTGATACGGTAAACCTGCGCGTAACCTGGAAAATCATGCAGACATCCGGACAGGCGCTCCAGCAATAATTTTTCGGCAGCTCCATTTTTTTCTATGTCCACAGTCACACCATTATCGCCGGCAACCTTTCGCCACTGATGTTTGTTAAGAACCGCCAGCACCACCAGATAGGGTCTGGATTCGCCTATAACCATGGCCTGTTCGAACAGCGTATCGGAGGCGATAGCCTGCTCCATGTCCACCGGTGATACCTTTTCACCGTTGGCCAGAACAATGATATCTTTGATGCGACCGGTAATATAGATGTAACCGTCTTCAATACGCGCCTTGTCACCGGTAGCCAACCAGCCATCTGCATCGATGACTTCATCCGTGGCCTGCTGGTTTTTCCAGTAGCCGAGCATGATATTGTCACCCCGGGCAAACAACTCATCATCTTCACCTATACGCACCTCAATACCGGGCAGTGCCTTGCCGATACTGTTCGGGATATTGTTATCAGGGGTGTTGGTGCTGATAATGGGGCTGGCTTCCGTCAGTCCGTAACCCTGATAAATTGGTACGCCCAAACCCACAAATACTTTTGATATTTCCGTTGATAAAGCGGCACCCCCGCTGACGGCGACCTGCAGATTACCACCCAGCCTTTGTGTTATTTTATCGGCAACCAGTCGTTTTAACAGCGGCCACATAAACAACAGCAAGGGTCGCTTGCGGCGTCCTTGCCGGTATTCGAACCTTTGCCACCCGACATCGACAGCGAGATAAAACAAGCTCCTCACCCAGGCGGGCTTGACTGAGAGGTTCTCTTTTATCTTCGCATAAACGCGCTCATAAATACGCGGTACCGAGATAAAGCCATGGGGCTTGATCACCAGCAGATCTCTGGCCAACTCGGGTATGCCGCGCGCGTGAGCCACCGTCGCTCCCGCCATCATCGGCAGATAATACCCTACCGTCCGCTCAAGCGTATGTGACAGTGGCAAAAAAGACAGGTAGACATGTTTTTTATCCACGGGGAAAACCTGTAATCCACTTGCGCAATTACTGAGGATATTGCGATGACTGAGCATGACCCCTTTGGAACGACCGGTGGTGCCCGAAGTGTAAACAATCGTAGCCAGATCATCAGGCCCGATGGTCGGTCTGTTGACCTGCTCACCTTCCACCGGCAACCAGTTGCCCAGGCTTGTCAACCGTTTGTCGCCAGGCTTCTCGCACTCGGCAATACTGACGATACGTTTCAGTTTCGGCAGTCCCGTCATATTTTCACGAACAGTCTGCCACTGCTCCTCGCCACCGATGACAAATAACTTTACTTCGGCATGTTCAAGAATGTAGGCCACATTGTTGGCACGGTCTTCTGTATACACGGGTACGACCACCAGCCCCAGAGACAAAGCAGCCTGATCAAACATCACCCAGTAACGGGAGTTACGTGCCATGATGGCTACTTTATCACCGGCCTTTAGTTTTTCTGTTGCCAACGCCGTCTGGCAGCGTCTCACATCCCGCGCCATGGCATTCCATGAACAGTCTGTCCAAACACCGTTCAGTGCATCAAAGAAGCGGTAGGCACAGTCCTCAGAGGATTGTCTGACCCTCTCCTCGAACAGTTCGGGCAGAGTGGAAGCCACTCCCGGGCCAATAATATCCTCAACCGGGGTCATTGGCATGAATCAAAGCTTGCCAACTTGCATCAGGACTGAATCGCTCACCATATTTGGCTTCCAGACCGGCCAGGCCGGCGACAACATCCTCCAGACCGCGCGCGCGCGCGTAATGCATCGGACCGCCGCGGAAGGGGGCAAAGCCGGTACCAAAGACCATGCCGGCATCGAGTAAATCCGCGTCTTCGACAATCTGTTCGCGTAAGCAGGCGGCGCATTCGTTGAGTATTCTCAGGATCATGCGATCCTCAATATCCGTCATCGACGACAACGGTGCATTTTTATTCTTTCCGGGCTTGCCCTTGTCATAGGTATAAAAGCCCCGGCCGGATTTTTTACCCAGATGCCCCTTGTCCACCATCTGTTGCAAAGTATCCGGGATAGTAATATTCAGTGTGTCGGCCATGTTTTTTGCAACAGATAAACAAATATCCAGACCCACGGTATCTGCCAGTTCCACCGGACCCATCGGCATACCAAAAGACTTTGCCGTCCTGTCAATTTGCTCTGCCGTCACCCCCTCCTCCCACAAGGCCACTGCCTCCAGCAGGTAGGGAGTGAGAATACGATTGACCAGAAAGCCGGGGGAACTTTTCACCGGCACCGGCAGGCGGGAAATCTGCCGGCAAAATGCCGTGGCCCGGTCAAGCCATGCGGACGACGTCGATGCAGAATGCACAACTTCGACCAGTTGCATCTTCGCCACTGGATTGAAAAAATGAATGCCGATCAGACGCTCGGGTGCTTTCAGTTGTCGGCTTATGTCATCGAGAGGAATGCTGGACGTATTGCTTGCCAGAATCGCCGTATCTTTTATGCGGGGTTCCAACTCCTTGAACAAGGTGATTTTTGCCTCGGCATTTTCCACAATGGCTTCAATGATGACATCCGCTTTTTCCACCCCAAGGGCCTTGTGATCCGGTATCAGGCGATCCATAGCGGCGGTAATCAATCGCGTTTGCTTCAGTTTTCGTTTGAACAGTTTGTGCGCACGTTTCATGGCCGGTGCAATAAACTTTGGTTCACGGTCCTGCAAGGTGACGCTTAAACCCTGTAAAACACACCAGGCGGCGATATCACCACCCATCACACCTGCACCAATCACATGGACATGCTGCGCCTTGAAATCCACTTCGCTGTCCTTGCTTTTCAAGCGTTCCTGCAATTTGTACAAACGCACCAGATTTCTGGAGCTGTCAGTAATAAACAATTTGGCTATTGAGCGGGCCTCTGCATCCAGCATGTCCTTCTCATCACCGCCGTGTTTCTCCCAGACATCGATCAGGGCGAAAGGTGCGGGATAGTGTTCTTTATTGGCCTTGCGGCGCAATTCCCGGCGCATGAATCCGGCCACCAGAGGTCTGAGCATATTATGGCCGGCCAGTCGTGCCCACGCTGAGGCTTTCTTTTGCGGGACCTGTTGACGGATCATCGCCCGTGCTGCTCGATGTAACTGACGTTCCGGTACGAGTCTGTCGATCAGACCCAGCTTCAGTGCCTTACGTCCATCCACGGCGCGTCCCGCCAGCATCAGGGGCATGGCCTGCAGCGCACCGATTTGACGAATCATCCGCATACTGCCGCCAAAACCGGGGTGGATACCCAACAGCACTTCCGGCAAACCAATACGGGTTTTCGGATCATCCAGAGCCACACGGTAACGACAGGCCAGGGCCAGTTCCAGACCACCGCCAAGACAGAATCCATGAATCAGACTGAGACTCGGACAGGCCAGGGCTTCAAGCCGATTGAACAGTTTATGTATACGTCGGGTATACTCCAGCGCCTCTTCGCTGTCCTTGATACTGATAAATTCATCGATGTTTGCACCGGCGATAAAACCGCTTTGCTTGTCAGAAAGAATCACCAGTCCGAGTGGCAGATCCGCTTCCACATCAGTGATGAATCTCTCAAATTCTTCCAGTACCGCAGAAGACAGGACATTGGCCGACCTGTCAGGCACATCCAGATGACACCAGAGGATGCCCTCATCATCGGTCTCGGCTTTCCAGTTAAGGTATTTTTTCTGTTTTTCTGCCATTTACTCGCTCCAGTCTTTCATCATGTCGGACTTGTTCCCCCGTCCAGTCAAATAGTGTTCCGCTGTGGGCGGACATTTTTTACCGGGTTCCGGCCTTCGCCGGAATAACCTGCTTTTAATCTTTAAACTTACATCTATATGAATGGCATCTGGTTAAGGTGCGTATCCTTGAAAATGCTGATTTCACCACGGATGACACAGAGAACACGGAGCAAAATAATACGCATAAACAACGAACTATTTATCCCGGCGCTCTCTGTGTCCTCCGTGGTTTTTATTCTTCTCAAAGGAAAGCCGCTTCACCAGACGCCATGCAATCCAAATATATCTTTAATACGTAATATTGCTAATCACGTTCAATCAGCATCGCCCCGCCCTGACCGCCACCGATGCATATAGAGGCAATACCCTTTTTTACATCGGCTTGCTCAAGTACATGACACAGGTGCAGCACAATTCTGGCACCACTGGAGCCTACCGGATGTCCGAGTGCAATGGCGCCACCGTCTACATTAAGTTTATCCGGATCGATCCCGCCGAAAGCTGAACGCAGGTGTAATTCCTCACGGCAATATTTTGAGTCCTGCCAGGCAGCGACACAGGCCAGCACCTGGGCGGCAAAGGCTTCATTGATCTCCCAGTAATCAATATCGTCGAT